>DATJOK010000106.1:0-23703 GCA_035507155.1 Allostellaceae bacterium | reverse complement strand
GGCGCAGCGCCTCGACTCCGATTTCGTGACGGCGCTCGAATACGGCATGCCGCCCGCCGGCGGCCTCGGCATCGGGATCGACCGCCTGGTGATGATCCTCACCAACAGCCCCTCGATCCGCGACGTGATCGCCTTCCCGACGATGCGGCCACGAGGGTAATGGCTCCACGCTTCATTGTTGGTTCGTCATGGCCGGACTTGACCCACGGCTGTCCGGTTCGGCGAAATCGGTTGTCGAAGTGGTGGATCGATGCGCCTCTCCATCGTCATGCCCGGCCTTGAGCCGGGCATCCACGGCTTGGAACCGCGCGAAAGCAAGACGTGGATGGCCGGGACAAGCCCGGCCATGACGACCTCTGGTAGTTCAGGTCCACTGCACTGACTCGGTCTCGTGGCACAGAAACCCGAACCGGACACTCGTGGGTCAAGTCCGGCCATGACGGGAATCGAAGAGCGAGTGACTCCCGCTACGTCCTTCGCCGCACCAGCAGCAGATAGCTCAGCACCGCGCAGACGCCCATGGCGGCGAGCAAGCCCGCCATCGGGCGCGGCGTGTTGTCGTAGAGGGCGGCGACCGCGTAGCCGGAGAGGCTGCCGGCGCCCATCTGGATCGCGCCCATGAAGGAGGCGGCCATGCCCGCCATGTGGGGGAGCGGCTCCATGGCGGCGGCGGTGGCGTTGGGGAGGATCAGGCCCAGCGCCATCACGTAGAGCAGCATCGGCAGCACCAGGGCAAAGGGCCCGCCCCAGCGCGTCCAGGCGACGGCGATCAGCGCCGCCGCCGCCACCAGCAGCAAGGCGAAGGCGATCCACATCACCCGCTCGCCGGCGAGCCGGTGCACCAGCCTGCTGTTGAGGGCGGCGCCGAGGATCAGGCCCACCGCGCACATGGCGAAGTAGAAGCCGAAGCGCTCCGACGGCACCCCATAGACCTCGATCAGCACATAGGGCGAGCCGGAGATGAAGGCGAACATGCCGGCGAACGCGAAGCCGTTGATGAGGGAATATCCGACGCAATGCCGGCTGCTGAAGAACGCCTTGCCGTTGGCGAGGATGCGGGCGAGGCGCAGCGCCTCGCGGTCCGGCGTCTTGAGGGACTCCGGGAACAGCAGCGCGGTGGCGGTGAGCAGCACGGTGCCGAAGACGCCGAGGAAGACGAAGATCGACCACCAGCCGAAATGATTGAGGAAGAAGCCGCCGAGGATCGGCGCCGCCAGCGGCGCCACGCTCATCACCAGGGTGATGTAGGAGAGCGTCTGCGCGGCGCGGGCGCCGGTCAGATGGTCTCGCACCACGGCGCGGCCCAGCACCGGGCCGACGCAGGCGCCGAGCCCCTGCACCAGCCGCGCCAGCACCAGCATGTCGATGCTGGTGCTGCAGGCGCAGACATAGCCCGCTGCGGCGTAGACGGTGAGGCCGCCGATCAGCACCTTGCGCCGGCCGATGCGGTCGGAGAGCGGGCCGCAGAACAGCTGGCCGCCGGCATAGCCCAGCAGGAACAGGCTCAGCGTCAGCTGCACGCTGTCGGTGCTGGTGGCGAAGACCTCGGTGATGGTGGGGAGCGTCGGCAGGCTCATGTCGACCGCGAGCGCGGTGACGCCGGCGAGCGCGCCCAGCAGGATGGTCAGCCCCCAGGACTGCGGCTTCAGCATCGATGCGCGGCGGAGCTAGGGATTTTCGAGACTCAGGATCGCCTGGTCGTAGTCGTAGGCGAAGAGCTCGGCGTAGCGCGCCCAGTTGACCACCGTCTCGAACACCTCGGCCGCGTCCTCCTCGCTGAGGTGATCCTCGAGCTCGCTGAGGAAGCGGCCGCTCGGCGCGGTGTGGCCGGGACGCTCGTCCAGCACCCTGCGGATATGGGCGATGAGCGGCACGTAGCGCAGCAGGTGGGTGGCGAAGATCTGCTTGCGGGCCAGCATGTCCGCCTCGGCGATCTGGCGCCCGGCCGCCGTCGCCTCGATGTCGCCGCCGCCCACCTGGGCGAAGCCCAGGAGCTGCAGTGTCTCCAGCAATGGAAAGAGATCGTCGACGGTGAGATCGACGGTCTCGGCGAGATGCGGCAGGTCGGCGCGGCCGTGATAGGGCTCCGCCAGCAGGGTGTCGAGGAGGCCCATCAGCTGCTGGATCGAGGCCGGCGGCAGGCGATAGGCGATGCCGATCTGCGGCGCAGCCTGGACGCCGCGCTTTCCCGGCTCGCGCCCCGGCACCGTGGTGAGAATGGTGTAGACCTGATCGACGATCTGGCGGAAGGCGGGATTGCCGTAGTCGCGCGGCCGCGGCAGCGGCACCGGGATCTCGGCGCGGATGCGGCCGGGATCGCTGGAGAAGATCAGGATGCGGTCGGCGATCTCCACCGCCTCCTCGATGTTGTGGGAGACGAAGACGACGCCCTTGGTGGGGACGCGCCGCTCCACCCAGAGCTCCATCAGGTCGCCGCGCAGCGTCTCGGCGGTGAGCACGTCGAGGGCGGAGAAAGGCTCGTCCAGCAGCAGCACGTCGGGATTGACGACGAGGGCGCGGGCGAAGCCCACGCGCTGGCGCATGCCGCCGGAGAGCTCCTTGGGGTATGCGGATTCGTAGCCGTCGAGGCCGATCAGATCGATGGCGCCGATGGCGCGCTTGCGCCGCTCGGCCATCGTCACCCCCTGCGCCTCGAGGCCGAGCTCCACGTTGCCGAGCACCGTCAGCCACGGAAAGAGGGCGAAGGTCTGGAACACCATGGCGATCCCGGTGACCGGCGCCTGCACCGGCATGCCGCGATACTGCACGACCCCCTCGCTCGGCGGCGTGAGGCCGGCGATCGAGCGCAGGAAGGTGGATTTGCCCGAGCCCGACTTGCCGAGGATGGCGACGATCTCGCCTTCCTTGAGCGAGAAGTCGATGTGATCCAGCACGAGGCGACCGGCACGGTCGGGGGTGCGGTAGGTCTTGCAGAGGGCGCGCGTGGCCAGCAGCGGTTGGGTCTCGGTCATGGGTCCCTCAATCCAGGCGCAGCCGCTCCTCGGCGAGCGTGTAGAGCCGGCGCCACAGGAGGCGGTTGCACAATAGGACATAAAGGCTCAGCACCGTGATGCCCAGCGCGATCCGGGGGAAGTCGCCGGTCTCCGTCCATTTGGCGATGTAGGCGCCGACGCCGGTGGCGGCGTAGGTCGTGTTGCCCCACTTCACCACCTCCGAGACGATGGAGGCGTTCCACGCGCCGCCCGAGGCGGTGATGGCGCCCGTTATATAGGCAGGGAAGATGCCGGGCAGGATGAAGCGCCGCCACCAGAGCCAGCGGGTGACGCCGAAATTGGCGGCGACGTACTGGTAGTCCGTCGGCAGCGCGAGGGTGCCGGCGATCACGTTGAAGAGGATGTACCACTGGGCGCCCAGGATCATCAGCGGGGAGAGCCAGATCTCGACATTGAGGTGGTAGGTGCTGATCAGCGCCACCGCGATCGGGAAGAAGAGATTGGCCGGAAAGGCGGAGAGGAACTGCACGATCGGCTGCGCGCGGTGCGCGATCGCCGGGCGGAGGCCGATCCAGACGCCGATCGGGACCCAGACCAGGGAGGCGAGGGCGATCAGCACGGCGACCCGCAACAAGGTGGCGAGGCCCAGCAGCAGCACATGCCAGACCTCCCGCAGGCCGATCTCGTCGGTGACGAAGACGGCGATGTAATAGAGCGTCGCGGCGGCGCCCGCTCCCAGGATCGCGCTCCAGGCACGATCGATCCAGATGGCGTAGGGATTGGGCGGCCGCTGCTCGCGCTCCTGCCAGGCGCGCTTCGCCGGCTTCATGGCGGAGAGCCGCAGCGCCAGCAGCTCGCTGATCCGCTCCAGCAGGCGGAAGAAGCGGGCCCGCTGCAGCATGGTGAGGAACCAGGCGCGCTCGCCTTCGCCCTCGGTGATCGCCTCGATCTTGAAGCGCTGCGACCAGGCGAGCAGCGGCCGAAACAGCAGCTGGTCGTAAAGCAAGATGAAGATCAGCATCGCCAGGATGGCATAGCCCACCGCCACGTAGTCGCGCTGGTCGGTAGCCGCGGCGATGTAGGAGCCGATGCCGGGGAGCTCGGTGTTGTGGCCGGCGACGGTGATCGCCTCGGACGCCACCACGAAGAACCAGCCGCCGGAGACCGACATCATCATGTTCCAGACCAGCTGCGGAATCGCGTAGGGCACTTCGAGCTGCCAGAAGCTCGCCCAGGGCGACAGGTGATACATGCGCGCCGCCTCGCGCAGATCGTTCGGCACCCCCAGGAAGGACTGGTAGAGGCTGAACGTCATGTTCCAGGCCTGGGAGGTGAAGATGGCGAAGATCGCTGCGCATTCGTAGCCCAGCAGGCTGCCCGGAAAGAGGGCGATGAAGCCGGTGACGGTGATCGAGAGGAAGCCCAGGATCGGCACCGACTGCAGGACGTCCAGCACCGGGATCAGCAGCTTCTCCGCCCGCTTGCTCTTCGCCGCCAGTGCCGCATAGGCAAGGCTGAAGACCAGCGAGACGAAGAGCGCGATCAGCATGCGCATCACCGTCCGGAGCCCGTATTCCGGCAGTTTCCAGGGGTCGAGCGAGATGGTGATCTGCTGCCCCTCGGCGAAGGGCACGCTCATCTGCTGGCTCGACCAGGCGACGAGGGCGATCAGGCCAACGACCAGCGGCAGCGCCACCATGTCCCAGTAATTGGGCCGGAGGCGCTTTGGCCACGCGACGATTGGCAGGCCCCAACGCTCTGCCATGATGCCCCCCGACCAGACCTACAACTGCACGAGGCGAGGTTTAGCCCAGGTCCGCGCGGAGTCGGAAGCGCAAAAGCATTGCTTCGGCGTGAAATCCCACCGTCATCGGATGGTCATCTTTCCTGCCGCGCGGCAAAGGTCGCCGTTCACGGCTCCAGGCGCACGTTGCGCAGGCGGATGATGCCGTCGGGATAGGGCGTGAATCCCTTGAGCCTGGTGGTGAAGGCGAACATGTACTGGGGGTGATAGAGGTAGATGATCGGGTTGTCCTCGGCGATCACCTGCTCTGCTTTCCGATAGGCGGCGAGGCGCTTCTCGGGATCGCTGCTGGCGCGTCCCGCCGCCAGCGCCGCATCGAGCTCCGGATTGCAATAGTGCCCGTCGTTGCCGGGATAGTGGCAGCCGAGCAGGATCGAGATGTTGCCGTCGGGGTCGACGCGGCCGCTCCAGCCGACGAGATCCGCCTCGGAATTGCCGTCCTTCGCCTGCTGCAGCATGCTGATGAACTCGATCGACTGCAGCTCGAGATCGATGCCGGCCTCGGCCGCCATCGCCTGCAGGATCTGCGCCACCTGGGTGGTCTCGGTGCCGTTCGGCACCAGCAGCTGGAGCTTCACCCGGTCATAGCCCGCCTGCTTCAGCAGCGCCTTCGCCTTGGCGACGTCGCGCTTCGGCACCGGGATCGACTGGTTGTAGTAGCGGTTGCTGGGTGCCTGGGCCTGGTTGCCGGGCACGAACTGGCCGCCGAAGGCGACCTGATTGAGCGCCTCGCGGTCGATCGCCAGGCTCAAGGCCTCGCGCACTTCCCTGTGCTTGAACGCGGGATTGGCCTTGGGGCCGTTGTCGATGTTGATGGTGATGCCCTGGTAGCCGAGGCTCACCGCCGCCGCCATCGCCAGCTTCGGGTCCGATTTCACCGCCGGCACGTCGCTCGGCAGGATGCGCTCGACGAGGTCGAGCTGGCCCGATTTCAGATTGGCGAGCCGCACAGCGCCGTCCGGCACCGGGGTGTAGGCGAGCTTCTCGAAGTGGAACTTCTCCTTGTCCCAATATGTGGGCACGCGCTCCAGCAGGATATGGTCCTGCGCCACCCGCTCGGTGACGCGATAGGGGCCGACGCAGACCGGCTGGTTGTCGAGCTTGGCGTCGGGCGCCGAGGCCGCTTTCGGCGACACCATCATGCCGGCGCGATCGGCGAACTGCGCCAGCAGCGGCGCGTAGGGCTCCTTCATGTCGATGCGCACGGTCTCATCGTCGATCACGGTGGCGCCGGTGACCGCCGCGATCTCCGCCTTGCGCCGGCTGCCGGGAAGCGTGAGCTCGCGCTCGATGTTGAACTTGACCGCGGCGGCGTTGAACGGCTCGCCGTCGGAGAAAGTGACGCCAGGCCGCAGCTTGAGGGTGAGCGCCTTGCCGTCCGCGGAGGTCTCCCAGGCGAGCGCCAGCTGCGGGACGAAGCTGGTGTCGGGCGCGATGTCGACGAGCTTGTCGCAGGCGGAGGCCAGCACCACGCGGCCGACGAAGCTCCAGTTCTTCGCGGGATCGAGGGTGTCGGGATCCTCCGCCAGGCCGATGCGCAGCGCCTGCGCCTGCGCCGCGCCCGTCGCGAGCAGCAGCATCCCCGCCAGGACGGCACCCAGTTGCGCTTTCATCATTCCCTCCGCGGTCTCCGCGTATCGCTGTTTTAGCGCGCGACGCGGGCCCGGCCTAGAGGGCGCCGATCGTAAGACGTCTCTTTGTTTTGGAATTCGCGCCGGGGGAAAGCGGCGCTTCAGTCTTCCAGCAGCTGGCTGATCTTGAGGGCGACGCCCATGGAGCCTTCCACCTTGAGCTTGCCGGTCATGTAGGCGAGCGTCGGATTGAGGGCGCCGTCGATCAGCTTCTGCAGATCCTCGAGGCTGAGGGTGAGCGTGGTATCGGCATCGCCGGCCTCGTTGCCGATCGCCGGCGGCGAGTCGGTTCCGTCCCAGTAGATGACGCCGTCATCGCCGAGATCGAATTTCACGCGATAGCCAAGCTTCGGCGCCAAGCCGGCCTTGGCACGCAACGCCGCGGTGGCGCTTTCAAGCGACATGGGTGATCCCGCTTCCGGTTGATCCCGCGGCCAGCGATAGCAGAGCCGTCTCCGGCGCGCCAGAGGGTCTGGATTGGCCGGCTTCTCGGGCACTTCGCAGGACCGAGCGGCGGGCTGACCTAGATCAATATGCGGCGCCGCCGTTTACCGCATCATGGCCGTGTCGAAGCCGCAACCGGCGGCAGCGGAAGCGAAAGGAGTGCGGCGGTGCAGACCGAGATGACGATGCGGGAGGCGGTCGACGGCTTCGGGCACTATCTGGAGGCGGTGCGCCGCTATCCCCTGCTCGAGGCGGAAGCGGAGCGCGGCCTGATGGCGGAAGCGCAGGCGCTGCAGGAGCCGGCGGTGCGCAAGCTGATCGGCAGCCACTTGCGTCTGGTGATCAAGATCGCTCGCGGCTTCGGCGGCTATGGCCTGCCGCTCGCCGATCTCGTGGCAGCCGGCAATCTCGGCCTGATGCGCGCGGTGAAGGGCTTCGATCCCGCGCGCGGCTTCCGCTTCGCGACCTATGCCACCTGGTGGATCCGCGCGGAGATCCAGGAATTCGTTCTGCAGTCCTGGTCCCTGGTGCGCATCGCCAAGACCACGCCGCAGAAGCGTCTGTTCTTCAACCTGCGCCGGACCCGGGCGCGGCTCAAGATCATCGAGAGCGGCGATCTCGCGCCGGGCGACGTGAAGCGCATCGCCGCCGAGCTCGACGTTCCCTGTGAGGAAGTCGTGAGCATGCAGCGCCGCCTGATTGGCGGCGACCTCTCCCTTCATGCGCCCTGCACCGACGAGGGCGAGGAATCCTGGGAGGATCGGCTGGTGGACGACGCCGTCGATCAGGAGACCAGCGTCGGCGAGCGCGAGGAGAGCGCTTGCCGACGCGCCCTGCTGCGCCAGGCGCTGACGGCGCTCGATGAGCGCGAGCGCGCCATCTTGCTGGCACGGCGGCTGCGTGACGAGCCGATGACGTTGGAGACGCTCGCCCGCCAGTACGGCATCTCGCGCGAGCGCGTCCGCCAGCTCGAGGTCCGCGCCTTCAGGAAGCTGCAGCAGCGGATGGCGCTCGACCAGGAAACGCCGCGCGCGCCGCGCCCTCCCCGGGCGCGCCGGCGTCGCTTTGAGATGGATCAACGCCAATTCGCGCCGGCCTACCTAGATTAGCCGGCCTACCTAGATTAAGTGCTGATGCCTGCCCAGGGGCGGCATCGTCCGCACGACAAACCAGAGAGGTGATGACATGGCACAGGTTTCCGTGAAATCGGAGAAGCCCGTGGCGGTCGGTACCCCGGCACCGAGGACCGCATCGCCCTGGGAGGCGTGGGATACCCTCCGCGACCAGATGGATCGCATGTTCGGCAGCTTCTCGGCCGGCTTCCCGAGCCTGCCCTCGCTTCGCCGCACCTTCGGCTTCGAGCCGGCCTTCCGCTTCGATACCTCCTTCGGCCTCGCCGCGCCCGCGGTGGACGTGGCGGAGACCGACAAGGAGTTCCAGATCACGGCGGAGCTGCCGGGCATCGACGAGAAGAACCTCGACGTGAGCGTGTCCGGCGGCGTGCTCACCATCAGGGGCGAGAAGCGCGAGGAGAAGGAGGAAAAGGACAAGAACAAGAACTATTACCTGAGCGAGCGCCGCTACGGCTCCTTCCAGCGGTCGTTCCAGCTCCCCGACGGCGTCGACCAGGAGAAGATCGGCGCCAATTTCGACAAGGGCGTGCTGCGCGTCACCTTGCCCAAGAGCGCCGAAGCGGTGACGCAGCAGAAGAAGATCCCGATCGCCTCGAGGTAGGCGACGGCTGCCTTTCGGGGGACGGGATCCGGCGCGAGGGTTCGGAAAAGGCCGGATCCCATGTCCCTGACGGTCAGCCGCGCGCCGCCGCCAGCAGCGCGGGGAGCGAGCGCAGCTTTTCCCGCGCGCGTCCGGCTGCGGCGCGCGTCTTCTCGGCCGTGTTCACTCTCTGCCATCCGGCAAAATCGACCGGCGTGATCCCGCGCTCGCGCAGCACGGCGAGAAACGCCGCGCGTCCGGGCTTGCCGCCCGGTGCCGTCTCGGCGATGAGCCGCTCGGCGACCGCGTGCGATTCCGTCCGGTTGGTGGGGATGGTGCCGGTGGGCCCGCGCTTTGCCCAGCCGACGACATAGAGGCCGGGCTCGATGCGGCCGTCCTCGTTGCGAAAGATCCCGTTCTCCGGCGCGAGCACGCCGCAACCCCGACAGCTGTAGCCGATGCAGGTGACCGCGAGATCCGCCGGGATCGCCACGGTCTCGCCGGTCGGCGCGTAGCCGCCGCCGTCGAAGCGCTGACGCGCGAAGCGGCCCCGCTCGAGGCGGCCTTCGCCCTCGAAGCGCAGCGGCTTCAGGTGGAAATGGAAATGGATCCGCACCGGCTTGCCGGGATCGGGCAGCGTCGCGAAGCGCCGCAGGATTGCGAGCGCGGCGGGGTTCAGCGCGTCGGCCCCCCCGGCGTCGTCGATGACGACCGGATGCGCACGGGCGAGCCTCGCCATCTCCTCCAGCTCCACGGCGGTGAAGCTGGTCTCGCCCGGGCCGCGGCGGCCGACGATGTGGATCTCGGCGAGCGGTGCCCGGGCGATCGCCGCCTCGATGAAGGGGGCGAGGTCGGAACGCGCCATCTCCTCCGGTGTTTTCGCCAGTACGCGGGCCACGTCGATCGCCACGTTGCCGTTGCCGATCACCACCACCGAGCGCGCGTGGTCGAGCCGGACGGCGCGGTCGCTGTCGTCGGGGTGGCCGTTGATCCAGCGGGTGAAGGCGCCGGAGGGGTGAACACCGGACAGATCCTCGCCGGGAATTCCGAGGCAGCGGTCGAGCGGCGCGCCGATCGCAAGGATCACCGCGTCATAGAGTGCGCGCAGCGCGTCGAGATCGAGGTCGCGGCCGATCTCGACATTGCCGTGGAACGCCACATTGGGCCGCGTCAGCGCCCGCTCGAGCACGCGCTCGACCGATTTGGTGCCCTGGTGATCGGGCGCCACCCCCGCGCGCACCAGCCCATAGGGCGTCGGCAAGCGATCGATGACGTCGATCTCGGCCTCTGGTGCCAGCCGCGCCAGCTGCTCGACAGCATAGCAGCCGGCCGGCCCGCTGCCGATGACGGCGAGCTTCAGGGGCATTGAATTGGATCAGTAGAGTGCGCCCTTCGAAAGGGCCGCTTCGCGGCCTCCTCAGGGTGAGGATCTTTTTTTCGTGCCATCAACGATCCTCCTCATGCTGAGGAGCGGTCCTGAGCGGAGCGATGGACCGCGTCTCGAAGCACGCACCATGCAGATGCAACCCACCCCTCACTGCAGGCGGACGTACTCGTAGTCGACGCCGAGGTTGTTGATGCCGCGGTCGGGTGGCGCGATCCAGGCGGCCATCTTGCCGGGCTCGGTCACCTTCTGCATGAGGCTCTTGACGAAGACGCGGTCGTTCTCGCCCGGCAGCCAGCTGCCCAGGCGACGCTCCCACTCCTCGCGGCCGATGATCTCGCCCTCGGGCGTCACCGGCGCGCCCGCCCAGGCGCCGATCGAACGGCGGAAGCGGATGCTGGGAAGCCGCAGCAGGCTCGCATAGCCCGCCTTCTCGATGAGGCGGTTCCAGCGTTTGACGCCGATCTCGCAATCCCGGACATAGGCCGCGCGCACCACCTCGTTCATTGCGTTGCGCATGGGGATGCTCTCGCTGGTGACGCCGCCCTTGCCGTCAGGCGTCTCGATGCTGGCGGCGGCGTCGAGCGCGAGATGATCGGGGTACTGCGCCTCGTCGGGCCGCCCCTTGATGCCGGTGGCGAAATAGCCGGCGGCATTGGAGGAGGATTCCGACCCGAAGAGATCGAGCGATGAGCTGAACCAGAAATTGAGATAGCGCTGCAGCGTGCCGAGATCGACGGCGCCGGCGGCGCGGATCGCGGCGGGGTCCTCGGTGTCGAGCTCCTTCATCACCTCGAGGGTGCGCTTGATGACGCGGGCGATGCCGGTGTCGCCCACGAACATGTGGTGGGCCTCCTCGGTCAGCATGAAATTGCAGGTGCGCGACAGCGGGTCGAAGGCGCTCTCGGCCAGGCTCTTCAGCTGGAACTTGCCGTCGCGGTCGGTGAAGTAGGTGAACATGAAGAAGCTGAGCCAGTCGGTGATCGGCTCGTTGAAGGTGCCGAGGATGCGCGGCTTGTCGGCATCGCCGGAATGGCGCTGCAGCAGCTCCTCCGCCTCCTCGCGGCCGTCGCGGCCGAAATAGGCATGCAGCAGGTAGACCATCGCCCAGAGATGGCGGCCCTCCTCGACGTTCACCTGAAAGAGATTGCGGAGGTCGTAGAGCGAGGGGCAGGTGTGGCCGAGCAGGCGCTGCTGCTCCACCGAGGCGGGCTCGGTGTCGCCTTGCGTCACGATCAGGCGGCGGAGCGTCGAGCGGTGCTCGCCCGGCACCTGCTGCCAGGCGGGCTTGCCGAGCTCGTCGCCGAAGCCGATGGTGCGCTCCGCCACGGGATCGGCGAGGAAGATGCCCCAGCGATAGTCCGGCATCTTGACCGCGCCGTAGCTGGCCCAGCCCTTGGCGTCGACCGAGGTGGCGGTGCGCAGATAGACGTCGGCGGCGGCGAAATCCGAGGGGCCCATCTCGCGCCACCAGTCGAGGAAGCGCGGCTGCCACTGCTCCAGCGCCCGCTGCAGGGTGCGGTTCTCGCCGAGATCGACGTTGTTCGGGATCCGCTCCTGGTAATCGATCGCCATCAGATCCTCTCCCAGTTGAAGCTCGGCTTCGATCCCGTGCCGAAGAGCTTGAGCGCGCCCTTCTCGCCGACGGCGTTCGGCCGATTGAAGATCCAGTTCTGCCAGGCGGAGAGCCGCGCGAAGATGCGGGTCGCCATCGTCTCCGGTCCGGCGAAGCGCAGGCTCGCCTCGAGGCCGGTGAGCGCGTCCGGCGAGAGGCTGGCGCGCTCCTCGACGGCAAGGCGGATCTCGTCCTCCCAGTCGAGCTCGTCGGGCATCACCGTGACGAGACCGAGTGCCATCGCAGCCTGGGCGTCGAGCGCCTCGCCGCGGCGGTTTTCCAGCTCGCGGAGCGTCTCGTCGTCGCCGGAAAAGCGGGTCCAGAGCCGCGTCTTGCCGTTCACCATCTCGAAGCCGCCGAAATTGACGGCGGAGAGTGCGAGCCGGGGCGCGTCGTTGTCGCCCTCGGGGAGATCCAGCATGTAGCTGCGGTCGGCGGCGAGCGCCAGTTCCAGGAGCGTGCCGGCGAAGCAGGACTGGCGCTCGATGACGGCGAAGAAGCTCCGCGAGGAGACATCGAGCCGCGCCAGCGTGCGGCGCAGATATCCCGTCACCTCGCGCACGAACCAGTGGCCGGCGTGGGCCAGCATGGTCCCGTCGCTCGTCAGCATCGTCTCGACCGAGCCGCGGGTCTTCAGCAGCAGCGTGCCGAGCTCGCTCTCGTTGGTGCGGAGCATCAGGATCGCGTCATCGAGCTCGCGCGCCATGGCGAGGGGCCACCAGCTCGCGCCCTGCGCCAGGATGTCGGCGATCTCCCGCGGCTGGTCGGGGCCGGGGCCGGTGACGGTGAGGGTGGCGACACGGCGCTCGCGGTCCAAAGCGACGTCCACATGGTCATAGTGATAGCCCCGCGCGTCGACGCGGCGCGCGAGCGGCGGCAGCCTGACGCCAACCGCCTCCGCCGGCCGGTCGCTGGTCTGCGCCAGCGCCGCGACGCGGGCGCGGACGGCGTCGGCGAATTTCTGCGGCGGCGCCGAGAAATCGACGAGGCGCCAGGCCTTGGCGCGCTCGGCGCGCACCCCCTCGGCGGTGGTGCAGAAGACGTCGGCGAGGTCGCGGCGCACCCGGCGCTTGTCGATGAGGCGGGTGAGGCCGCCGGTGCCAGGGAGCACGCCGAGGAGCGGCACCTCCGGCAGGCTCACGGTGGAGGAGCGGTCGTCGACGAGGCCGATCTCGTCGCAGGCGAGCGCCAGCTCGTAGCCGCCGCCGGCGCAGACGCCGTTGAGCGCGGCGATGAACTTGAGGCCGGAATGCCGGCTCGAATCCTCGATGCCGTTCCGGGTCTCGTTGGTGAACTTGCAGAAGTTGACCTTCCAGGCGTGGCTCGAGGTGCCCAGCATGTAGATGTTGGCGCCGGCGCAGAACATCCGCTCCTTGCCGCTGGTGAAGACGACGACGCGGACCGCCGGGTGCTCGAAGCGGATTCGGTTCAAGGCGTCGGCGAGCTCGATGTCGACGCCGAGATCATAGGAGTTGAGCTTGAGCTTGTAGCCCGGCACCAGCCCGCCGTCCTCGGCGACGTCGAGGGTGAGGGTCGCGACGGCGCCCTCCACCGCGAGCTTCCAGTGCTTGTAGCGGCCGGGATCGGTATCGAAGGTGATCATGGGCTGCCTCGCTTCACCCCGCCGTCCCGCCCACCGCCACCTTGAGGGCGCGGAGCGCGGCGTCGGCGGTCTTGCGGCTGGTATCGATGACGGTGTCGGCCTTGGCGTAGAGCGCCGACCGGTTATCGAGGATGCGGCGAAGGTCCTCCATCGCCGCCTCGTTGTCGGTCATCGGCCGGAAGTCGCCCTGCGCCATCACCCGGCTCATGTGCTCCTCCGGCCGGGCGGTGAGCCAGACCGTGAAGCAGGCGGAGAGCAGCAGGTCGAAGGTGCCGGGCTCGGAGACCAGGCTGCCGCCGGTGGCGATCACCGCGCGCTCCTGGCTCTCGATCACGCTCTCGAGCGCCCGCCGCTCGTAGCGGCGATAGGCGGCCTGGCCATAGAGGTCGAAGAGGGCGGCGAGGCTCATGCCGGAGATGCGCTCGATCTCGCGGTCGAGCTCGATGAAGGGGACGTCGAGATCCGCCGCCAGCCGGGCGCCCAGGGTCGACTTGCCGGCGCCGCGCAGGCCGATGAGGGCGATGCGGTGGCGGCGCTCGCGCTCCACCGCGGCACCGAATTTCTCCATCAGCAGCTTGCGTGCTTCCGCCAGCGCCGGCACCTCCAGCCGCGCCAGCGACTGCATGAGGAGGGTGAACTCCACCGGCTGCTCCGGGCCGTCGCGCACGAGATCGGCGAGCGGCAGGCCCATGGCGTGCGCCACCTGACGCAGCAGGATGATCGAGATGTTGCCCTGGCCGCCCTCGAGCTGGGCCAGATAGCGCTCGGAAACTCCGGAATCCCGTGCCAGAATCTTGCGCGTCATGCCGCGCCGCGCACGGGCGGCGCGGATGCGCTCGCCGAGCAGCGCCAGATAGGCAGCCTCGCCGGCATGCGCCTCGGGTTTTGCTGCCTGGTTCGCCGCTGCGGTCATGGGCTTCGCTCCCTGGGTCGCTCTTCGCATGCATGTATTATCATGCTTGCGGCGACCTGAACATGCATTATAGTGACTTTTGGCGCCGCGTCGAGGCCCGGAATTGGCCTGACGCCGGGGCCGGCGTCACCGGGACGGATCCGCGAAAGGCAGTTTGATGCAGCTCACCATCCTGGTTGGCACCATGACCGGCACCGCGGAGCTGGTCGCGGAGGAGGTGAAGGATGCGCTCGCGGCCGAGGGGGCGGCGGTGGAGATCCTGGCGATGGATCGCCTCACGCCGGAGGCCTTTGCGCGGGCCGGGCGCTACCTGATCTGCACCTCGACCTACGGCCAGGGCGACGTGCCCGACAATGCGCGCGACTTCTTCGCGGCGCTGGAGGGCGCACGGCCCGATCTCGGCCATGTGCAATACGGCGTCATCGCCCTTGGCGACCACACCTACGCCCAGACCTTCTGCTTCGGCGGCAAGCGCTTCGACGCGCTGCTGACGGAGCTCGGCGCGCGCCGGCAGGGCGACGTCCTCCTGCATGACGCCAGCGCCGGCACCATCCCCGAGGAGGTCGCGGTGGACTGGGCACGGGAGTGGTTCCGCGGCCTCATGGAGCGCTCGGCGGCGGCGTGACGGGGCTTGCCATGGAGCGTCCGGCTCGCGCGTTATGATCGGGTGCTGAGTCTCTGCTTCACCCCCCACCCCGGCCCTCCCCCTCACGGGGGGAGGGGGCTCACGCGGGGTGAGTTCCCGTGATCCGCCGCAACAATTTCGACGCGCTGCGCCTGCTGGCGGCGACGGCGGTGATCTTCTCCCATGCGATCTTCCTGTCGACCGGTCGGCTCGACAGCGAGCCGCTGATGCGGCTCACCGGCGGCCAGAGCAATCTCGGGGTCGTCGGCGTCTTCGTCTTCTTCGCGATCTCGGGCTATCTGGTGACGCAAAGCTGGGAGCAGACTGCTTCGCTGCCGCGCTATCTGGCGAAGCGCGCGCTTCGCCTCTATCCCGGCCTTGCCGTCTGCATCCTGGTGCTGACCTTCGGGCTCGGGCCGCTGGTGACCAGCCTCACGCCGGCGGAATACGTCTCCGCCGACGGCACCTGGGATTTCCTGATCGCCAATCTCCTGGTCAACACCGATCACAATGGTCTGCCGGGCGTCTGGTTCAGCGGCGGCGATATCGGCGACATCGTCGACGGTCCGCTCTGGAGCCTGCCGGTGGAGATGGTGATGTATCTGCTGGTGGCCGGGCTCGGGGTGCTGCGCCTGATGCGGCTTCCGATCCTGGGGGCACTCATCACCGTCGGCATGATCTGCCTCTGGGTCGACACCGCCAGCTCCTACGAGTTCATCGGCAGCGTTGGCTGGATGACGAGCTTCTTCGTCGCCGGCATGGCGCTCTACCGGCTCAGGGATCGCGGCATCTTCAACGGCCGGCTGGCGCTGCTGGCGCTCGCGGGTCTCGTCGCCAGCGTGCCGCTCGATGCCCTGGTGCTGCTGTTCCCGCTTTTCGGCGGCTATCTCGTGCTCTACCTGGCGCTGCACCCGGCGCTTCCCGTCATTCCCACCGCGCGCTTCGGCGATCTCTCCTATGGCCTCTACATCTACGGCTGGCCGGTGGAGCAGACGCTGCTCTATCTCCGGCCGGGCCTCGCGTGGCCGGCTCTCTTCGCGATCGCGCTGCCGGTCAGCGCGGCAGTGGCGTTTCTGTCCTGGCACCTGGTGGAGAAGCGGGCGATGACCTGGAAGCCGCGCGGACCGCTGCCGTCGCTGGCGCCGGCTCGCGCCTGATCCGCGCCGCCAGCACCGCAAGCCAGAATCCGACCGCGGCGAGCATGCCGCCGGCGAGCGCCGACCACAGCACCGCGTCATTGCCGGCGAGGCTCCAGATCGCCGCGGCGCCGAGCGGCGCCACGCCCTTGGCGACATTGGTCGGCAGCCCCAGCGCGCCGTTGATGGCGCCGTAGCCCTCGCTTCCCAGCAGATCCGGCACCGCAGTGCCGCGCAGGATGGTGAGGATGCCGTTGCCGCCGCCATAAAGCGCGGCGAAGACGAAAAGCGCCCCCGTCGAGGACGGCAGCGCGATCAGGACCAGCACCGAAAGCGGGAACAGCAGCGTGGCAAGCCCGCCGGCGAGCGCGATCGGGAAGCCGCGGCGGAACCCGAGCAGCGCGATCCGGCCGGCGACCTGCGCCGGTCCGACCACCGCCAGCGCGCCGACGATGGTGGCGCTGGGAAAGCCGCGCGCGGCGAGCATCGGCACCAGGTGAAAGGTGAGCGCCAGGAACGCCGCGTAATAGCCGGTGAAGCAGAGCGCGAGCCCCCAGAAGGCAGGCTGCCGGAGGGCGCGCCGAAGCGCGCCGCTCTCGTCCGGACTCGCCGTTCCGCGCATCGCCGGTGCCGTCTCGCGGTCGCGCAGCAGCAGCGCGTGGACCGGCAGCGGGATCGCGAGATTGCAGAGCGCCAGCGCCAGCAGCGCGTCGCGCCAGCCGAGCCGGTCGATGAAGAGCTGGGTCAGCGGAATGAACACCGTGCTGGCGAAGCCGCCGACCAGGGTGAGGGCGGTGATGCGGGTGCGATAATCTCCGGGAAAGCGGCGGGTGAGCACGACGAAGACGGGATCGTAGAGCGTCGCCGCCAGCACCAGGCCGAAGGCAAGCCAGATCGCGTAGAATTCCAAGAGCCCGTGAACCCGCGACCAGAACGCCAGCAGCAAGGCGGCGAGCAGCGAGCCCGCCGTCATCACCGCGCGGCCGCCGCGGCGATCGATCCAGGCGCCGATCGGATAGGCCCAGAGCCCGGAAGCGAGGAGGCCGAGCGACAGCGCGCCATTGAGCGCCGTCCGCGACCAGCCGAGCTCGCGCTCCATCGGCACCACGAAGAGCGAGAATTCGTAATAGACCGAGCCCCAGGAGACGAGCTGCGCTGTCGCCAGCGCCGCCACCAGCGGCCAGCCGCGCCGTGCCACGGGCGCCGCTATTCCGCCCGAGGCGCTGGCGGCGAGCGGTCGCCCTCGCCGAGGCTCCGCTGCAGCAGCACGCTGTCGAGCCAGCGTCCGTGCTTGTGGCCGATGGAGCGCAGCACGCCCACCCGCTGGAATCCCGCGCGCTCATGCAGCGCGATCGAGGCGTGGTTGCCGCTGTCGCCGACCACGGCCACCATCTGCCGGAAGCCGCGCTGGGCGCATTCCCCGACGAGCGCCTCGAGCAGCATCCGCCCGATGCCGCGTCCGGCCGCGTCCGGCCGCAGATAGACGGAATTCTCCACCGTGTCGCGATAGGCGGCGCGCGGCCGGTAGGGGCCGGCATAGGCGTAGCCGAGCACGATCTCGGCCTGCGTCGCGACGAGATAGGGATAGCCGCGCGCGAGGAGATCGCCGCGCCGACGCCGCATCTCCTCCGACGACGGCGGCTCGGTCTCGAAGGAGGCGACGCCATGGCGGACGTGATGGCCGTAGATGGCGGCGATCGCCGCGACGTCCGTGTCGCGGCTCGGGCGGATGGCGACGGAGCTCGGATCGGTCATGCCCGCGAGGGTCGGCGAGAGGCCGCCTCGCTGGAAGGAATATTTTCAAATAGCCGGCATCAGCATAAATTCTATTTATGGCTTCGCCGACCCTCCGCCAGCTCCGCACCTTCATCGCCGCGACCGAGCACGGCAGCGTCTCCGCGGCGGCGCGCACCCTCAAGCTCACCCAGCCGGCGGCGAGCCTGCAGCTCCGCGAGCTGGAGCGCCTGCTGGGCGCCCGGCTCTTCGATCGCGCGCGCGGCAAACTGATCCCGACCGCGGCGGGAGCGGCGCTGCTGGAGCCGGCGCGCCGCGCCCAGGCGGCGGTGGCGGACGCCGTGGAGTCCGTCGGCGAGCACCGGTCGGGCGATGCCGGCAGGCTCCGCCTCGGCACCGGCGCCACCGCCTGTATCTATCTGCTGCCGGCGCCGCTCGCCGCGGTGCGGCGCCGGATGCCGGGCCTCGCGATCACGGTGGCGACCGGCAACACCCGCGAGATGCTGGAGCGTCTCGAGGCCGGCGATCTCGACGTCGCCGTGGTGACCCTGCCGGTCCCGCGCGGCCGTGCTCTCTCGGTCACGCGGCTCCTGGTCGATCCCCTGATGGCGCTGCTGCCGACGGCGATGGCGCCGCCTAGTCGCGGCATCGCGGCGGCGGCGATCGCCCGCCTGCCGCTCATCCTCTACGAGGCGGGCGGGGTCACGAGGGCGGTCATCGATGCCTGGTTCCAGCGCGCCGGCCTCGCGCCGGAGCCGATCATGGAGCTGGGGAGCGTCGAGGCGATCAAGGTGCTGGTGGGGAGCGGCCTCGGCGTCTCCATCCTGCCGCGCCTCGCCCTCCAGGAGGCCGTCCCCGGGACCGTCGTCCGCCCGCTCCGCCCGCCGCTCGCCCGCGACCTGGCGGTGGTGATGCGCCAGGAGAAGGTCAGGGATCGCGGTCTCCGCCTCTTCGTCGAGGAGCTGGCGAAGGGCGGCCTGAAGCGGCAGTGACGCCTGAATCCGGCGCTCGCGCTAAGCATTATAGATCCTGTTTTGATAGTAATGTGCATCATAGTGCTTGACGGGCGTCTTTCCCGCGGCGACCATCCGGACGAGAGTTCGGAGATAGAGGGCGCCCGGGCAAACGCGGCGCCGGGATAGGGAGGCGAACGGGATGGCGCCGGCTTCGGGCGGGGAGGGCCCAAGCATCATAGTGCCGCGCGACTTCAACGCGGCGGTGGATCTCATCGAGCGCAACCTCGCGGCCGGCCGGGCGGGGAAGCTCGCCTTCCGCGACGATCGCGAGAGCCTGACCTACGGCGAGCTGGCGGAGCAGGTCGACCGCTGCGCCAATGCGCTCTGCTCCCTCGGCCTCGAGCCGGAGCAGCGGGTGATGCTGCTCCTCCTCGACACCATCGACTTCCCGGTCGCCTTCCTCGGCGCCATCAAGGGCGGGCTGGTGCCGGTTCCCGTCAACACGCTGCTGACCCCGGCCGACTACGACTTCATGCTGCGCGACAGCCGCGCCCGCGCCCTCGTCGTGTCGGACGCGCTCTACGACAAGGTGGCGCCGCTGCTGGCGCAGCAGCCCGCGCTCCGCCACGTGATCGTCTCCGGCGCCGAGAGCAAGGGCCGGGCGCGTTTCCGCGATCTCCTGGCGGGGGCCTCGCCCAGGGCGGAGGCCGCGCACACCCTCGCCGACGACGTCTGCTTCTGGCTCTATTCCTCAGGCTCGACCGGCGCGCCCAAGGGCGCCGTCCACCTGCACTCGCACCTGACGCTGACCGCCGAGCTCTACGCCAAGCCGATCCTCGGCATCGTCGAGAGCGACGTGGTGTTCTCGGCGGCAAAGCTGTTCTTCGCCTACGGGCTCGGCAACGCGCTCACCTTCCCGCTCTCGGTCGGCGCCACGGTGCTCCTCATGGGCGAGCGGCCGACGCCGGAGGCCGTGTTCAAGCGGTGGCGCGGCGAGGTCGGCGGGGTGAAGCCCACGGTCTTCTACGGCGCGCCGACCGGCTTCGCCGGCATGCTGGCGGCGCCCGGCCTCCCCGAACGCGAGGAGATCGAGCTTCGGCTCGTCTCCTCGGCGGGCGAGGCGCTGCCGGCCGAGATCGGCGAGCGGTTCAAGCGGCGTTTCGGCGTCGACATCATCGACGGCATCGGCTCGACCGAGATGCTGCACATCTTCATTTCCAACCGTCCCGACAGGGTGCGCTACGGCACGACCGGCTGGCCGGTGCCGGGATACGACATCGAGTTGCGCGGCGAGGGCGGCGCGCCCGTTCCGGACGGCGAGCCCGGAGACCTCTTCATCCACGGACCCTCGTCGGCGCTCATGTATTGGGGCAATCGCGAAAAGACCCGCGAAACCTTCCAGGGCGGCTGGACCAAGTCCGGCGACAAGTACATCCGCAATGCGGACGGCTCCCTGACCTACGCCGGCCGCACCGACGACATGCTCAAGGTCAGCGGGGTCTACGTGAGTCCGTTCGAGGTCGAGGCGACCCTCGTCCAGCATCCCGCAGTTCTGGAGGCCGCGGTGATCGGCGCGCCCGACGCCGAGGGGCTGACCAAGACCAAGGCCTTCGTGGTGCTGAGGCCTGGGGGCCATGCCGACGACGCGGAGCTGAAAGCCTTCGTCAAGGACCGGCTGGCCCCTTACAAGTACCCGCGGGCGATCGAGTTCGTCGCAGAGTTGCCGAAGACCGCGACTGGCAAGATCCAGCGGTTCAAGCTCAGGGAGATGGAGCGCGCCCGCGGATGAACGCTAGCTTCCGGCTTGCTGCGACCGCCCCTTCCACCGTCGTGCGCGTGGTCCCCCTCCCCCGCGGGGCAGGAGCAGGGACCCCTGCGAAACGCGGCGAAAGGGGCGTGGCGCGGGTTGCTTGGGTGTTGCAATGATTGGGACGTCCCTGCCCGCCATCCCTCGTCCTGCCTCGACCATCCTGCTCCTGCGGGACGGGCCGACGGGACTGGAGACCTTCATGGTCGTCCGCCATCATCAGATCGACTTCGCCTCGGGAGCGCTCGTCTTCCCCGGCGGGCGGATGGAGGCGGCGGACGAAGCGGTGGCCGCGCTCGGCAGCCGCTCGAAAGACGGGCGTTTCGCCGGGCGCCCCATGGGGCGCGGCGCGATCGATCCTGAGCCCGTCGACCCGCTCGCTTCGTTCAAGGCCGCCGCGATCAGGGAAGCGTTCGAGGAATGCGGCCTGCTTCTGGCGTGCGCGGAGGAAGAAGGCGCGCTGGTCCCGGCGGCGCGCGTTGCGGCGCTCGACCGCGCCGCGCCTTTCGCCGACCTCCTGATTCGCGAAGGGCTCATCCCGGCGCTCGATCGGCTGGTGCATTTCGCACACTGGATCACTCCGGATTTCGTCCCCAAACGATTCGACACGCATTTCTTCCTCGCGCTCGCGCCAGAGGATCAGGCGCTCGCCCACGACGGCCGCGAGGCGGTCGATTCAGTGTGGATTTCGCCGCGCGCGGCGCTCGCCGAACATGGGAAGCGCTACAAGCTCCTCTTCCCCACCTACCGCAACCTATGGAAGCTCTCGGCCTTCTCCGATGCGGCGTCCGCGCTCGCCGCCGCCCGGGAGACGCCTGTCGTGACCGTGCTGCCGGAAAAAACGACCGTGGATGGCGAGCCGGGCCTCAAGATTCCGGCCGAGGCCGGCTACGGCGGCGAATCGTTTTCGGTCGTGGGGCTGATATAGCTCCGGGGGCCCGCCTCAGCCCCGCGTCCAGTCGGTCAGCGTCACGCCGTCGCCGAGCAGCACCGTCTTTCCGGCGATCAGCCCCGCGCCCTTCAGGCACGCGCCCGGGTCGCCGCCGAAGCGGTCGCGCTCGAAGACCGGCAGGCCGCCCGGCAGCCGGACGCCGACCGCCCGGCAAAGGTGGAAGGCGTCGTAGCCGAGCTTCAGGAACAGGCTGTAGACCTGCGGGCCGCCGATGGCGGCGATCGCTCCTCCTTCCACGCCGAGCGCCCGGAGCGCGGTTGTCAGCGAGGCGCCGGCCGGGTTCCAGAGCCGGGCGAAGGGGTTCGTCGGGTCGCGCGCGACGCCCTCGACCGAGCGGGTCAGGATCAGCCGGCGGCGGAGGTGGGTATTCGCGTGGATCTCCTGCGAATGGCGACCGTGGACCGCCGCCTCGACGTGTTCCATCGCCGCCTCGAAATACGCCTTGTCGGCGTCCCGCTGCAGCGCGAGCGGCATGACGCCGGTCTCGTCCGCGATCATGCCGTCTTCCGAGGCGATGACGTAGCCTTCGATGCGGTAGGGGCCGATCATGCTCGGCTGCTACTCGGTCGAGTCGGAGTTGACCAGGGACAAGAACTCGCCGCGCGTCACCGGGTTGTCGCGGAACACGCCGAGCATGCGGCTGGTGACGAGGTCGGCGCCGCGCTTGCGCACGCCGCGGCTGATCATGCAGTGGTGCGCCGCCTTGACCACCACCGCCACGCCCTGCGGCTCGAGCACCTCCGCGATCGTGTTGGCGATCTGGGCGGTCAGGCGCTCCTGGATCTGCAGGCGCCTGGAGAAGATCTCGACCACGCGGGCGAGCTTGGAGATGCCGACCACCCTCTTGTCGGGGATGTAGCCGACCCAGGCGCGCCCGACGATCGGAGCGACGTGATGCTCGCAATGGCTCTCGAAGGTGACGCCGCGCAGCACGATCATCTCGTCGTAGCCTTCGACCTCGGAGAAAGTCTTGCGCAGCACCTGCGCCGGGTCCTCGTCATAGCCGGCGAAATACTCGCGGAAGGCTCGCCTCAGCCTGTTCGGCGTCTCGCGCAATCCGTCGCGGTCGGGGTCCTCGCCGATCCACTTGAGCACCGTGCGGAACGCCTCCTCGACCTCAGGGTCTCCGATGTTGTGGCCGCCTGCTTCCAGCTTGTGCGTCATTCAACGTCCTTCCTTTCACGCGGCCGACTCTAGTCGTCTCGCCGCGGTTTCTCAAAAAGCCTTCAGCGGTAGAGGTCGGCGCGGGTCGGCGGCAGCCCGCTCGGCCCCCGGAGGCGCTTCATCGCCAGAGTCTGATAGACGCCGGCGTTGTTGCGCTCGAACGTGATCGAGCAGGCGGCGAGATAGGCCAGCCAGACCCGCGCCGTCGTCTCGCCGACCGCTGCGACCGCCTCGTCCCATCGCGCCCGCAGGCGATCGTGCCACAAGCGGGTGGTCAGCCGGTAATGCTCGCGCCAGCACTCGATGTCGCGCACCTCGAAGCCCGCCCGCTCGAGATTGGTGATGGTTCGGCCGAGATAGTCGAGTTCGCCGCCCGGGAATATGTAGCGGGTCAGCGCCTGGAACTCCGGCCGCTTCTTGCCCGTGCGGGCGGCGTGGCTGCCGCCGGGCCTCGTGATGGCGTGATGCAGGTAGAGGCCGCCCGGCTTCAGGAGGCGCTGCACAGTCCCGAAGTAGCTCTCGAAATTGGCGAGGCCGACGTGCTCGAACATGCCGACCGAGACGATCTTGTCGAAGCGCCCGTCGCCTTCGAGGAGAGCATAGTCGCGCTTCTCGAACGTGACGCGGTCGGCAAGGCCCCGCCGCTCGGCCTTCTCGCGGGAAAGCGCGATCTGCTCGTCCGAGAGCGTCACCCCGAGCACGTGGACCCCGTAGCGCTCGGCCGCATGGCAGGCGAGCGAGCCCCAGCCGCTGCCGATGTCGAGAAGCGTTTCGCCCGGCTCGAGCCGCAGCTTGCGGCAGGTCATGTCGAGCTTCTGTCTCTGCGCCGTGTCCAGATCGTCGCCCCAGTCGTGGAAATAGGCGCAGGTGTAGACCATGTCCTTGTCGAGCCACAGCGCGTAGAAGGCGTTGGACAGGTCGTAGTGATAGGCGATGTTGCGCGCGTTCTCGCCCTCCGTGCCGCCGCTCTCGCGGTCCGGCTTGACCCCTTCGAGCGGCCACGGGCCGCCGCGCGGCACGAACAGGAACGGCGCGAGCGCGCCGAGGGTCGAAAGCGAGGCGAGCGACTTGCGCAATTCGCGCGTGCGGCCCCTTGGCCGGCGCGCGACGAGATCGAAGATCGTCCCGTTCCTCAGGTCGACGCGCCCGGCCGCCCAGAGATTGGCGAGGGTCGTGACGCTCGGCCCCTTGATCAGCGCCGCAACAGCGCCTTCGTCCGCGATCACGAGCTGAAGCCCGTCCGCGGGCCAATCGTCCGGGATCGTCGA
>DATJOK010000105.1:0-70362 GCA_035507155.1 Allostellaceae bacterium | reverse complement strand
TCCGGCGACAACCAGCACGCCGCCTCGGTCGCCCGCGCCGACCTCGACGAGCAGGCGGTGCGCTCCAACCTCGCCTACTACACCCTGCTGCGCTCGATGGACGACCACGGCCGCACCGCCGCCATCCTCGGCGTCGACGTCAGGCCCGCAAAGCTCAACGAGCCCGTCGCAACCGTCAAAGACAACATCATCGCCGACGCGCCCAACGCCGCTCCGATGACCCCGGTCGAGGGCCAGTCGCTGCAGAGCTCGCAGCCTGCCGCAGCCGCCCAGCCGGCCGACGACAGCTCGGTGATCAATCTGCCGGTGGCAAAGACGACGCCGATCGTCCCGCCGCCTTCCGCTCCGGCCGCCGCTGCGCCTGCCAAGGTCTCCGCGGTCAAGACGAATGCGCCTGCTCCGGTTGCCGCGGCTCCCGCCCACGCGGCGGCCCCGCAGGTCGCCGCGCTGCCGCAGCCGGCGCCGCAAAGCGTGCAGCCTCCGCAGCCGCAGCCCGCGCCGACGACGGCGCAGGCGCCGAGCCCTGCTGCCGCCGCACCCAAGGCCTCGGTGACGCTGATCGGGCCTACGCCGGCGGCGACGGATCCGACCTCGGTCGGCGCGACGGCCGACAATGCCGCCGACAGCAGCAAGCATCTCGTCGTGCAGATCGCCAGCTTCCAGAGCGAGAGCATTGCCCGCAAGCTGAGCGAAGAGCTCTCCGCCAAGGGAATGGGCAATCTCTCGGTCGTGCATGATCACGACAAGGACGGCCGCGACTGGTATGCGGTGCGCACCGCCGAGTTCACCTCCGCCCAGGCGGCGGAGAGCGCGGCGCAGAGCCTGCGCAGCAATGGCGCATTCGGCGCCATCGTGCTCAGCGTCGCGTCGCCCCAGCATGCCGACGATCTAGCCTCCACGCAGCACGACTGAGGCTTGCGGCGCGAGCGCGGCGCGAAGGCTTCCTACGCGAAGGGGGCCTTCGAGACTTCGCTCATGATCCATTTCCGGAACAGCTTGATCTTCGTCCTGCGGATCGCGTGACGGGGGTAGTTGAGGTAGTAGTCCTCGCCATGCTCCAGCCGCGCAGAGAACGGCTGCAGCAGCTTGCCGGTCGCGATGTCGTGCTGCGCCAGCCCCCAGAAGAACAGTCCCACGCCCTGGCCCTCGAGCACCGCCTGCCGCAAGGCATGCGAGTCGTCGATGCGCTGGCTCCGCACCTCGGCAGGCATGGCGATCCCCGCCTGCCGGAACCAGGCGCGCCAATGATCGAGATCGAACTCGTAAAGCAGCGTGAGGCGGAGGAGTGCCGCCGGCTCTGACCGCTTACTGCGCCCGATGCGGCGCGGATTGAGCAGCGGCACCAGCGTGCCCTTGAGCACGCGCTCCGATACCAGGCCCGGCCCTTGCCCGTCTCCCCAATTGACCCCGAGATCGAATGCCTCATGCCGGTAATCGGGCGGCCGGTAGGAATGATGCAGCCGCAGACGGACGCCCGGATGCCGGCGAAAGAAGCCCGGCAGGCGAGGGGTGAGCCAGGTCGAGGAGAAATAGGGTGAGACGCTGATGCTGAGCGTCGTGTCGTCGCTCGTTTGCCGCATCTCCTCCACCGCGGCGCCGATCTCATCGAGGCCGCGGCGCACGACGTCGTAGAGCCGGTCGCCGTCGGCGGTCAGCTCGATCGCCCGGTGATGCCTGAGGAACAGCACGGCGCCCAGCTCCTCCTCGAGCCGCTTGATCTGTCGGCTCACCGCGGCCTGAGTGACGCCGAGCTCGTCCGCGGCCCGGGTGAAACTCGCGCGCCGAGCAACCGCCTCGAACATGCGGAGCGCGTTGAGTGGCGGCAGGCGCCGGCGCGGTATGGCGGGAGGCTCCATCGGTCTCGCATTACACCAGGTTGTGAGGCGGGCGAAACGGTAATTTGCCGCCGGCGGCGGCCGTTGCCCATTCTCGCGCCGAGGCGGAACGGAGGCGAGGGAGGGCGAGGCATGAAGGTGCTCTGGTTGTCGAAGGCGGATGTCGAGAGGCTCCTCGAGCCGCGAAGCCTGCTCGACGCGCTGACGCAGGGCTTCGTCGATCTCAGCGCCGGTAGAATCGCCTGCCCGAAACGGCCGGAGCTCGTCGTGCCGGATGCAGGGTTCCTGCTTCCCATGGCGGCGTGGCAGCCGGGGGGTCCGATCGCCGTCAAGATGGTGACGGTGTTCGAGGGGAATGGCGCCAAGGGCTTCCCCTCGCACCTCGCCCTCATCTGCCTCTTCGATGCCGAGACTGGCGCCGCGCTCGCCGTGATGGACGGCGAATACATCACGGCGATCCGAACCGCCGGCTCGGCCGCCGTATCCGTGCGCCTGCTGGCGCGCCGGGACGCCCGGCGCCTGACCATTCTCGGAGCCGGTGTGCAAGGCCATGCGCATCTGGCGCTGATGCCGCTTACGCGGGAGTTCGACGAGATCCTGATCGGCTCGCTGCGTCATGCAGATGCCGAGCGGCTCGCGGCCGGTCATCCGAGAGCGCGCGCCATCACGTCCTTCGAGGAGGCCGTCGCGTCATCCGACGTCGTGTGCCTGGCAAGCCATGCGCACGCGCCCATCATCTGCGCGGACTGGCTCAGGCCGGGAACCCACGTCACGTCGGTCGGCTATGCGCCGCCGAGCGGCGAGCTCGATCCTGCGGTTGCCGTGCGCCATCGCCTCTTCGTCGAGACGCGGTTGGCCTTCGAGCCGCCGCCCGCCGGCTGCGCCGAGCTTCAAGGTCTCGATCCCGCCCGCGCGACCGAACTCGGCGAGGTGCTGCTTCAGCAGCGGGCGGGACGGCGGAACCTGGAGGAGATCACCGTCTACAAGGCGATGGGCATTGCCATGGAGGACTTGGTTGCGGCGCGTCTTGTCTACGAAGCGGCCCGGCGCTCGGCCGTCGGATGCTTGATGACGCTCTAGCAGGGGATGGCGCGCGGGGATTGACGAACTCCCCCGTTGTCGGACGGCACCGAGGTCGCACCTTCCGCGGCGTGGTCTCCCATTCCCCGCGCGCAGGGCAGCCGTGCCGGCTCTCGCCGTCGCGTGACTTGCCGGCCGGGTCTCGGTTCGGCGAGACTTTCCGCGCTCCAGTCCCCATGCCAGCCGAGGAGGCCGCCCATGATCGATCTCTACTATTGGCCGACGCCCAACGGACACAAGATCACCATCTTCCTCGAGGAGGCGGGGCTCCCCTACAAGATCATCCCCGTCAACATCGGCGCTGGCGAGCAGTTCAAGCCCGATTTCCTGAGGATCGCCCCCAACAACCGGATGCCGGCGATCGTCGATCACGCGCCTGCCGATAAGGGCGCGCCGGTCAGCGTCTTTGAGTCCGGCGCGATCCTGCTTTACCTCGCCGAGAAGACCGGAAAGTTCATCGCCGGGGATCTGCGGGGTCGCGTCGAGACCCTGCAGTGGCTGTTCTGGCAGATGGCCGGGCTCGGCCCGATGGCGGGGCAGAACCATCACTTCTCCGGCTATGCGCCGGAGAAGATCCCCTATGCGATCGACCGCTACGTCCGCGAGACGAGCCGCCTCTATGCGGTGCTCGACAAGCGCCTGGTCGATCGCGAGTTCATGGCCGGGCCCTATTCCATCGCCGATATGGCGTCCTATCCCTGGACGGTGTCGTACGAACGCCAGGGCCAGAAGCTCGAGGATTTTCCGAATCTGAAGCGGTGGTTCGAGGCGATCCGGGCGCGACCGGCGGTGGCGCGCGCCTATGAGAAGGCTAAGACCGTCAACAATCCGAACCCCGGCATCCAGACCGAGGAGCAGCGGCGCATTCTGTTCGGCCAGTCGGCGGCGACGATCCGGCGCTGAAGCGCGGACGGCAAAGGCCGCCGGAGGCGGCGCCCCGCGGCTGCTACTTGAAGGTCTCCAGGACCTGGATGATCGCCGGCCCGATGAGGACGATGAAGAGGGTCGGCAGGATGAAGAGGATCATCGGAACGGTCATGATCGCCGGTAGCCGTGCCGCTTTCTCTTCCGCCCGCATCATGCGCTCGTCGCGGAACTCGGCGGCGAGAACGCGGAGCGAGTGGGCGAGCGGAGTGCCATAGCGCTCGGTCTGCATCAGTGTGTTGACCACAGCCCGGAACGGCGGCAGATCGGCGCGGCGGACGAGATTGAGCAGCGCCTGGCGCCGGTTCGGCAGGAAGCCGAGCTCGATCGAGGTGAGGCCCAGCTCGTCGGCCAGCTCCGGTGCCGAGCCGCCGAGCTCGCGCGCGACACGGGTGAGCGCGGCATCGAGGCTGAGGCCCGCCTCCGCGCAGATCACCAGCAGATCGAGGCCGTCCGGAAGCTGCCGGCGCAGCTTTTGGTAGCGCTTCTGGATGGCGTTCTTGAGCAGGATCACCGGCAGGTAGCCGCCGACCACCACGCCGGCGCCGGCGACCGCCAGCGTCATCATGGTCGAGAGACTGCTGCCGAGATAAGTCACGAACAGCAGAGAGCCGCCGCCCGCCACGAAGGGCAGTATGAGGCGCGAGCCCAGATAGACGATGAGCTGATCGCGCGAGCGCCAGCCGGCCTGCGCCAGCTTGTCGACCGTCTTGCGCGCATCCTCGCCGCGGGTGAGCTTCAGCTTCTCCACCAGCCGGCGCATCAGATTGACGGAAGCCTGCTTCGCTGCCTTCTGCTGGCGGTCCCCGGTGAGGATCTCCTGCAGGAGGTGCTGCCGCCGCTGCTGATGGCTCTTCAGGCGCGCCGCCATCGGATCGGCGGGGACGAAGGCGCGGCCGAGGGCAAGGATGGTGATGAAGACACCGATCCCGCCGACGATCGCGATGCCGCTCTCGTCGAAGAATCCGGCGATCGACGTCATGAAGTCGCTGAATGTGCCGTCCATGTGCGCTTACCCCTCAGATATCGAAGCGCGCCATCTTCTGCATGACGAAGATGCCGAGCGCCATACTGAAGCAGCCGGCACCCAGCATCATGTGGCCCATCTGGGTATCAAACAGCTTCGCGATATAGTCCGGGTTCACCGCCGACAGGATCGCCAGCATGATGAAGGGCAGGGAGGCGATGATCGCGGCGCTGGCGCGCGCCTCGGACGACATCGCCTTGATCTTGAGCCTCATCTGCCGCCGCCGCCGCAGGATCGAGTCGAGGTTCTCCAGCGTCTCGGCGAGATTGCCGCCGGTCTCGCGCTGGACCGAAAGGCTGACCACCAGGAACTTGATCTCCGGCGTGTCGACACGCTTCGCCGCGTCCCAGAGCGCCTGATCCATCGACTGGCCGAGGCGGATCTCGTCGGAGACGCGTCGGAACTCGTTGCCGACCGGGTTGGGAACCTCCTGTCCGATGACCACGAAGGTCTCGCCGATCGGCAGGCCCGATTTGATGCCACGCACCATCAGGCCGATCGCCTCCGGGAACAGGTTCGTGAACCGCTTCGACTGGCGCGAGCAGGCGAAGCCGACCGCGAGATGCGGCAGCACCAGGCCAGCGAACAGGCCGCCGGGGATCGATGCGACCAGCGGCAGGCTGAAATAGATCATTCCCGCTAGGGTGAGGACCGCGGTGGCGACGCAGGCCATCGCGTAGCCACCGATGCCGATATGCCAGCCGGTCCGCTGCAGCCGCTGGCGGAGCAGGTCCGGCCGGGGGAGGTATTGCCGCAGCAGGGCGTCGAAGCCGGTCTGCCGCTTCTGATCCAGGCGGAGGATCATCTCCGCCGCCTTCTCGTCGGCGCCCTTGCCGCGCGCGCGCTCACGCACCCGCTGCATACGCTTGCTGTTGCCCTGCTCGCCGCCGAAGGCGAAGGCGACCGAGAGGACGGTCAACCCGGCGGCTGCCGCGGCTATCCAGAGTAGAAGCTCGCTGTCCATGGCTACGCCATCGCCTCCAGAAGCGCACGGTCGAGACCGAAGTACTCGGCGCGCGGGGTGAAGCTGGGTCGAAGGCCGCTCGACTCGAACCGGCCCTTCAGTCGGCCGTCCTGGCCCTCGCCTTCGAATTTGAAGCTGAAAAGCTCCTGCGTCGTGATGACGTCGCCTTCCATGCCGATGACCTCGGTGATGGAGGTGACGCGGCGGATGCCGTCGCGCATGCGGCTGATCTGCACGATCATGTTGACGGCAGAGGCGATCTGCGTGCGCACCGCGCGGCTCGGCAGATTGACGCCCGCCATGCCGACCATGTTCTCGAGACGGGTCAGCGCTTCGCGCGGCCGGTTGGCGTGGACGGTCGAGAGCGAGCCGTCGTGGCCGGTATTCATGGCCTGCAGCATGTCGAGCGCCTCGGAACTGCGGATCTCGCCCAGGATGATGCGGTCGGGGCGCATACGCAGGGAGTTCTTCACGAGATCGCGCATGGTGATCTCGCCCTTGCCTTCGAGGTTGGGCGGCCGCGTTTCCAGGCGCACGATGTGCGGCTGCTGCAGCTGCAGCTCGGCGGCATCCTCGATGGTGACGATGCGCTCGCCGGGGTCGATCATCTGCGACATCGCGTTGAGCAGCGTGGTTTTGCCCGAGCCAGTACCGCCGGAGATCAGGATATTGAGGCGCGAGCGCGAGGCGATCTTCAGCACGGTCTCCATCTGGGCGGAGATGTTTCCCTGCTGCGCCATGATGTCGAGAGTGATGCCTTTCTTGGAGAACTTACGAATTGAGACCGAGGGCCCGTCGATCGCCAGCGGCGGCACGATGATGTTGACGCGGCTGCCGTCCGGAAGGCGCGCGTCGACCAGCGGCGTCGATTCGTCGATGCGGCGGCCGATCATCGTGACGATGCGGGTCGCGATGCTCATGACGTGGCCGTTGTCGCGGAAGGTCACGTCGGTGAGCTCGAGCTTGCCGCGGCGCTCGACGTAGACCTGCTTCGCGCCATTGACCATGATGTCGTTCACGGTCTCGTCGCTGAGCAGCGGCTCGAGCGGGCCGAAGCCCAGCATGTCGTTCAGCAGGACGACGACGAGATCGCGCTGCTCCGAGGAGTTGAGCTGGATCTTCTGCTCGATCAGGACCTCGGCCACCACGCCGGCGAGCTGGCGGGCGAGCTCCTCGCGCTTCAGCTTCGCGGCGACCTCGGTGTCGATGCGCTCCATCACCAGCGGATAGATCCGCGGGATGGCGTCGTCGATGCTGGCCCGGCTGGCGGCGCTGACGGTGGAGGTCCGCGACACCGCCTCCGCGGTAGGTCGCTGCGGCTGCTGTTGGGGGCGGGTGCGAGCGGCCTCGACGAGCGAGTTCACCAGCAGCGTGACGAGATCCCGCTGCTGCGCAGGGGCGAGCGCCAGGTGGTTCTCTTCCAGCGCCCGTACGGTGATCTCCTCGACCTGACGGGACAGCTCGCCGCGTATCTTGGTCGGAACGCTGGCGACATCGATCGCGGCATCGATCGCCGGCTGCACGACGGCGCGGGCCGCCTCCAGGGTGGTATCGTCGAGCTTCGCTCGCGCCGGCGCCTCCGGCCGCTGGGCGGCGCCCGCGAGCGGCCGGCCGCGCTGCGCGTTGAGGGCCTGGATGCGCGCCTGCAGAGGATTATCGGAGCCGCGTCGACCGAACATCGGTGCTTACTTCCAGAAACGGCCAAGAAGGCCGCGGGCGACCCGCTTCTTGCCCGCGGCTTCGCGGCCGGAGAGCCGCTGCGCCAGTTGAAGAATCTCTTCCGCCGCCTTGCTGCTGCGCGCGGCGTCCGGTAGCGCCTTGCCCTCATGCGCCATGGTGACCGCGGCCTTCGGGTCGAAGGAAACCATGTGATCGATCTGGGCGCCGAGCCCGCGCTCGAACTCGCGCTGGCTGATCTCGCCGCGGTGTGGCGCGCCGACCTGGCTCGCGACCACGAGAGGCGGGTTCCGAACCCCGACGCGCTTGGAGAGGTCGACCAAGCGCAGGGTATCACGCAGCCCCGGCAGCGACATGTCGGTGACCAGCACGAGCTGGTCCGCATTGCCGAAGATGAAGCGGCCGAAATCGTCGAGCCGCCGCGGCAGATCGATCACCAGCTGGTCGAAATCGTTGCCGAGCGCGCCGAACAACGGCTCCAGGGAGCTGGGGTGGAACTGGAGGTTCTCGTCGAGCGATTCCTCGCTGGCCAGCACCTTGAGGCGGTCCCCGGCGCTCGCCATCGCCGAGGAGAGCAGCAGGTCGTCGATGCGCTCGGGATGCTCCAGCGCCTCACGCAAGCCGCGGCCCGGCTCCAGATCGAGGCTGAGCGCGAGGGTTCCGAAGTGCAGGTCGAGGTCGACGAGCGCGGCCCTCTGGTGGAATTCGTTGACGAAATACCAGGCGACGGAGGCGGCGATCGTCGTGGTTCCGATGCCGCCGCGGGCGCCGATGAACGCCTGCGCCTGAACTCGGGGCATCGCCGCGGCGGATTCCGAGCTCCGGTGATCGATCACCGCAGCGAGCGCGTCGTGCAGGACATCGCCTGAAACCGGCTTCACCAGATAATCGACAATGCCCAGCGCCATCAGCGCCCGGTAGAGGCTGACGTCGTTGACCGAGCCGATGACGAGCACCTGCGTCGAGCGCGGGCAAAGGTGCAGCAGGTCTTCGAGCGCCGTCACGGGATCGTCGCTGCTGGAGATGTCCAGCAGCATGAGATCCGGCGGCGCCGCGGCATCGATCGCGCGCTGCGCCGAGGCGAGATCGCCCGAGCGCACCTTGGCCTTGAGAGGGCCGAGGTGCGAGACGACGCGATTCACCGTCTCGCGCGTCACCTCGTCGCTGACGCAAGCGAGAAAGTTGAGCGCGCCGGGATCCTCGCGTTGTGCTTCCGCGGCGTCCGCCATGATTACTGACCCGTGCTGGAACCCGTGCTGCCGCCAGGAGCGATCGGAACGAAGTTATAGGTCGTGCCGGCGGACGTCCCCGCCAGCGGCGACGTCTTGCCGGCGCGATAGCGCTGGATCGCCAGGCTCGTGACCTCGGCGTCGGCCGGTCCGAGATCGCGGCCCATCACGAGGTCGCGCGGATCGGCCACCATCAGGCCGAGGTTGGTGAGATTGGCGCAGCCGAAATCGCTCGACACCGCGTTCTCATGATCGCCGTTGGGTGACTTGGTCCAGTTGGGACAGTCCGGCGGCGTCACCACATAGCGCTCGACCACCACCAGCAGCGAGTCAGGGGGGATCGCATCGCGCTTGGCCGGCAGCATCGCCAGCGAATAGCCCTTGCGGGAGAGGTCGCGCACCAGGGCGCTCACGCGATTGTTGGATAGCTTGTCCTCATCCGCCGCTTCCAGGTAGATCGTGTCGTCCGGAGAGACTTCGGCGGAGTGCAGGAAGCCGAGCAGCGAATCACGCTCGCCCTGGGCAAGTTGGGCGCTTCCGGAGGGGAAGGCGGTCGCGTGGGTGAGGCGCTGGAAGTCGACGCGCAGCTGGCGCGGCGCCTGAGTGCTGGTCCACTCGTCGGGCGTCGAGTCGCAGGCGGCGAGCGCGGCGGAGGCGATCGCGAGGAGAATGATCAATCGGGTCTTCACAGTATCACCTCGTCTATTCGAGATCGAAGCCGGCGGGGCCGATGAGGCCGGCACCGCCGCGGCTCACGGGGGCGGTCCCCTGCTTCAGGAACTGCGGCCGGTTGGTGTCGCCGTTCAGGATCTGCCGCTCGTCGTTCGGCGAGACATAGCCGTCGGTGGGCAGCAGCAACCGGTCTGCGGTTGCAGTCGGGCGCACGATATAGGGCGTGACGATAATCATGAGCTCGGTCTCGCCGCGTTGGAAGGAGTTGGAGCGGAAGAGAGTGCCGAGCACGGGGACATCGCCGAGCCACGGGAACTTGTCGATGTTCTGGTTGACGTTGTTCTGCAGGAGGCCGGCGATCGCGAAGCTCTGCCCGCTGGAGAGCTCGATCGTGGTCTCCGCGCGCCGGGTGGTGAGCGCCGGCACGCTGATGCCGCTGACCTGGATCGAGCCGGAGCTCGAAAGCTCGCTCACCTCGGGCTGGACATGCAGATTGATCCGATTGCCGCTGGAGATGGTGGCGACGAAATTCAGGCTCACGCCGAATTTCTTGAAGTCGATCGAGATCGTATTATTGCCCTGCGGCACCGGGATGGGGAATTCACCACCGGCCAGGAAGCTCGCAGGCTCGCCGGAGAGCGCGCTGAGGTTGGGTTCAGCGAGAACGGTGATGAGGCCCTGATTCTCGAGCGCGTCAATCAGGACGTTGATGTCCTGGCCGCCCTTGTTGAAGGCGCCCGTGAGGTTGTTGACGGCGGCCTGGGTGCCCTGCACGGTGCTGCGCGTATTGAACACGCCGGGCGCGTTCAGAACGGTGTGACCGGTCGCGAGACCAAGAGCGAAGTTCCCGATACCGAACACGTTCTCCCAGTTGAAGCCGAATTCCTTGGTTATGGTGCGAGAAATCTCCGCAACGCGGACCCGGATGTTCACCTGGTTCGGCGCTTCGACCTTCATCTTGTTGATGAGCTGCTTGGGATCCGGCACGAAATGCGCGGCGATCCGGCGGACGTCCTCGCCCTCGGCGGCCGAGAACACCGTGCCTTCGAGGACGAGAGCATCGTCGACGGTGGTGACGCTCACGGCGCTGCGCGGCAGCATCTCGTGAATGGCCTGCTCGAGGCGCTCGACGTCATGGCGCACGACAACATTCGCATTGACCAATACTTGGTCGTTGTCGCTGACCGCATAGAGCGTGGTCTCGCCCGCGGTCTTGCCGAAGAGATAGACCAGCGACGGCGATTTCACTTGCACATCCGCGACGGCCGGATCGGCGACGAAGACGCTGGCGGCCGGCTGGGCCAGATGGACCAGGCGTCCCTTGTTGACCTCGAGCCGCAGCGTCGTGCTGGCGGGCGTCTCGGTTTTCGGGGCGGCGTTCGCGACCGGCGCGGCGGCGAACCCGGCGATCATGAGCCCCGCGATCAGGGCGATAACGGGCAACCGCGGCCGTCGCGGCAGGATAACGGGGTTCATCGCATGCTCCTCGGGAATTCCAAGCTTTCTGACTTGTCGCCGTGAACGACGCTGACCTTCTTGGTGGCGCCTCCGGCGCCCGCGGGAGGCGCCAGCATGCTGATGGCGTCGCTGTCCCAGGTGTAGGTGCGGGTGCCGGCGTCGGCGACGGTGTCGCCGGTGCCATCAGCGGGGGCGAGGCTGCGCAGGCTCAGCGAGAACTTGCCGCTCTCGCCCACCACCGCGATGATCTCCGCCTGTTTCGGCGTGACCTCGAGGGTTGCCGTCTTCGCGACCACGACTTCCTTGTTTTGGTCGTCGACGCGCTGATCGACGGCGAGCACGCGCACGTCGCTCAGCACCGTTTCGCTCGCGTAATGCGGCTGGAAGTGCTCGTTGCCCTGGTTCTCGAAGTCGATATGGAAGGCGCCGATGAGATCCACCTTGTCGCCCGGGAACACCAGGCCGGCGAGGCCGGAGCTCGGGGAGACGTTCACGGTGACTGCCCGGTAGCCGGGGGTCAGCACGGCGGCCAGGAAGCCGCGATCGCCGGGCCGCACGACGCGCGCGTCGGTGAGCGGCTCGCCGTCGCCGATGCCGCTGCGGACCACCGCGCCCACGTAATCCTCGAGCCGGTGCTTGCTCTGCACGATGTAGCTGGGCGCCACATTGGCATCCGGCCAGATCTGCCAGCGCAGGTTATCGGGGCGGATGAAGCTGCCTGCCGGCAGGTTCCCCTTTGCCACGAGGACGGTCGGTCCGGTCGGCTGCTCGGCCGGCTTCTCCACCACCTGCTGGCCACGCTGGGCTTCGAGCCACATACGGCCGATCACGATGGTGCTGCCTGAGGCGACCAAGGCGATCAGGACGAAGATCAATCGGCGTAGGGACATGGAGGACTCCCCTGTGGCCCGGCTCAGTTGAAGACGTGAATGGCGGCGACGTAGAGGCCACCGGCGGAAATGGCGACCCCGTAAGGCACCGGCTGCGCAAAGCGCGCGCGCAGGCCCTCGGAGTCGGAAGAGGCGAGATCAGCCGGCGCCGCCGGCATCAGACGCCGCAGCGGCGTCAGCCAGGCGAGGGCAAGCGCCGCGCCGGCGAAGGTGACGATCATCAGAAACGACTGCGCGAGCCAAGGGCCCGCCCACAGCGTCGTGGCGGCGAGCAGCTTGACGTCGCCGCCGCCCATCACGCGCGTCGCCATCAGGACTGCGCCGATGACCAGCATGAGAAAGCCCGCAGCGAGGCTCCAGAGGCCCTGCATCAGCGGATGCCCGATCGCGAAGAGACCGTAGGCGAGGGCGATGACCGCGGGGTAGCGGTTCGGGATGAGATACTGCCGCACATCCGTCAAAGCCGCGCCGACCAAGGCAACGGCGAGGATGGCGAGAGCGATGAGATCGGTGATGGAGGCGGTCATGTGCACGGATTCTCCGATGTCACCTGCCGCAGGGAGAGAAGGGACGGCTCCTCCGAGCCGTCCCCCTCCGTCGCGGACGGTGCCGCTCGACTCGGCGTCGACGCGGCGGGCTTGATCAGCCGCTGCCGACTTTGGTGGCGATGGTGCCGTAGGTCTTGTTGAGGTTCGTGCCGATCGCAGAGAGGCCCGCGATCGTCACAACCGCGATCAGGGCGGCGATGAGGCCGTACTCGATGGCCGTCGCGCCCGAGCGACTGGCAAGCAGCTTGCGAATAAACGTAGTCATATGTCCTGACTCCTGAGTCTCCGTGGACGACGCGCGCATCCTAGGTGGATGGTCCCTAACAGAGTCTTAAGTCAGGCTCGGAATTGCCTTTAGGATCAATAATTTGTAAGTGATTTGAAGAATATTCGCGGGTGACTCTCGGCAAAAACCAAGCGACCGCCGGGTTGCTTCGGCCCGCTCAGCCCGCGCGGCTCCAGGCGCGCGCCGGCTCCAAAAGCAAAGCGGCCGAGCGTGTCGCCACGCCCGGCCCGCCATTGCTCCGACTGCCAGCTGAACTCAGCCGCTGCCGATCTTGGTGGCGATGTTGCCGAAGGTGGCATTCAGGTTGGTGCCAACCAGGCTCAGGCCAGCGATGGTGACGACAGCGATGAGGGCGGCGATCAGGCCGTACTCAATGGCGGTCGCGCCCTTGCGGCACGAAAGAAACTGCTTCAAACGACGCATGAGAGGTCCTCCTCAATACGGGATCCAACGCCCGCGAGTCTGAGCGGCGAATCTTAATCGCAAGTAAAATTGGAGCCCCTCCAAGTAGAGTATAAAATCAAACCCGGATAAAAACTCCAGAGAACTTTAGCGATCCGCGCGCTGGGATCGATCGCGCCGGCGCCAGCGCCCCTGGTGTCGCCGCGAGCCGCCGCGGTCGCGCGCGGGCAGCGCGGCCTTCTCGACGCGGTTAACGAATTCTGAAGAGTCGCTAACGGAAAATGGACGAGCCGGATCGCGCGACCACGCGCGGCGAGGACGCGGCGGATCGCCAGGGCGATATCGGAGGAGCGGCAGAGATTGCATGGATTTCTGTCGCATTCGAAGCATCGCATGATAGTATCCGCCCGCCACTCAGTGTTCGTGGCCGCAGATTTCGGATCTCGAGTGACCCCCATCGATCACCGACCGATGCACACTTCCCACCTCCAGGAGTCCTCTATGAAGGCGTTGATTACGGCACTGGCGCTGCTCTCGTTCGTGGGCGCGTCCACACTTCCGCTGGCCACCCCCGCACAGGCGCAGACCACCGACCAGACTCAGAAGACGATGAAGAAGAAGGCGCCGAAGAAGCACGTCGCCAGCAAGAAGTCGACCAAGAAGCACGTCGCCAAGCACAAGACCAAGAAGCCCGCGACTCAGCAGGGCTGAGCCGAGCTTCGAGACAGCAAACCCCCGGAACGGTCGTTCCGGGGGTTTTTGCTTGTCCGACTTCTCCGGCTAACGCGAGGCGGCCGGCGCCGAGCTCTCCGTCTTCACGCAGGCGTAGGTCGCCCGTACCGGCGTGAGCAGCGGACAGGTCAGCAGCATGTCCTGATCGATGAGGTAAGGCGTCGTGCCGGGGTCACAGCCCGCCTTGGCCACGGCATAGACCTGCTCGGGCGTCGACGTCTGCCGGTTGTAGCAGACGCCGATTCGCATGAAGGTCTCCTTCGGTCCCCTGGGCGCCGGCTCCGGCGACCAGGCGAAGGGCTGCAGGCTTTCTGGCCCGCAGGCCGAGAGGGTGGCCGCGAGCGCGACGGCGAGGGCAAGAAGGAGCGGCCGTGCATGCATCGGGGCCAGAGGCTGCCGCATCGGCGCCAGCGGCGCAACCGCTCAGCTCGGCTCGGCTGCCGGACGCAGCGCCACCAGCGCCAGCCCGGCCACCACCAGCCCGAGAGCGGCGAGCTCCGAGAGCTCCAGCTTCTCGCCCAGGAGCAGAGCGCCTGAGAGTGTCCCCACCACCGGGATCGCCAGCGTTCCCATAGCGGAGATGCTGCCCGGCAGCAGTTCCACCGCCCGGAACCAGGCCCATTGGGCGATCACCACCGGGAAGACCAATATGTAAACGAGCGACACCATCGCGCGCGTGCTGAGCGCGCCGAGATGCGGTTCCGTTCCCGTCAGCGCGGCGGCCAGCACGATGGGAATGCCGCCGATGACGAACTGCCAGCCGGTGCTCTGCATCGCCGAGAGCGACCAGCGGAAATATTTCATGCCGACGGTCCCGGCAGCCCAGCTCATCGCCGCCAGGATCATCATCAGGACGCCGGTCGGCGCGGCGAGGACGCGATCGAGTGTCGGCGCCACCAGCACGGCAAGCCCGGCCATGCTGAGGGCGAGGCCCCAGAGCCGCGGCGCGGTCATCCGCTCGCGGAGGAAGATCCAGCCGAAGAAGGTGGCGCAGGCGGGCATGATGTAGGCGATGATGCTGGCATGGCCGGCCGGCAGCAGGCTCAGCCCATAGGCCATCGCGATCTGCCAGCCGGTGACATTGAGGAGCGATACCAGCAGCAGCGGGCCGATCTCCTGACGCGGCAGCCGCAGGCGCTCGCCGGCGACGAGCGCCATCAGCAGCGCCGCGCCGCCGCCCACCACCACGCAGGTGGTGCGGAACGCCAGCACCGGCATCTCGTCCAGCACGATCTTGGATGTGGGCCAGGCGATCCCCCAGGCGAGCGCGAGCGTCGTCAGCAGCAGCACGCCGGCGACGGCCGGCCGTCGCCGAGCCGTGGCCTGGGCAATGCTCACGCGATGGGCTCGAGCGCCTGCTCGGCGAAGCGGGCGATGGCGAGGGTGCGGACGTCGTCGCCGGGGCGGCCGACGAGCTGCACGCCGATCGGCAGGCCCGCCGGACCGCGGCCCGCAGGTACCGTCACGCAGGGCACGCGGAGCAGGGTCCAGACCCGGTTGAAGAGCGGGTCGCCGGTCATGTCGAGGCGAGCCGGCGCCTCGCCTGGCGCCGCCGGCACCAGCAGCGCATCGAAGTCGCCGAAGAGCTCGTCCATGCGCTCGCGTGCTGCCGCGGCAGCGCGCCGCATCTCGTCATAGGTATCGGCATCGATGTGCGCCGCCTCGCGCAGCGTCTCGGTGGTCCGCGGCGCCAGCAGATCCCAGCGCTCGCTGCGCTCCCAGGCGAGGTTGCGCGCCATCTCGTAGTTCATGTGCGTGAGATGGATGTCCGGAAGCCGATCATAGGCGGGAAAGCTCGGACGGTCCTTGACGAGCGCGCCGAGGCTTTCGAGCTGCCGGGCGGCGCGCTCCAGGGTCGCCTGGCAGGCGGGCTCCGCGCGATCCCACTGCGCGGTCCGGAACAGGCCGATCCGCGGCTTTGGATAAGGCGCCGTCGGCACCAGGTTCGACCGGCCGGAGAGCGCGCTCACGAACAGCGCCACGTCGCTCACCGTCCGCGCGAAGCCGCCGACGGTGTCGAAGCTCTCGGCGAGCGCCTTGGTGCCGGAGAGCGCGACCGTGCCGTAGCTCGGCTTGTAGCCGACGACGCCGCAGTAGGAGGCGGGGCGGATGATCGAGCCCGCAGTCTGGGTGCCGAAGGCGAGGGGCATCATGCGCTCGGCGACGCCCGCCGCCGAGCCGCTGGAGGAGCCGCCCGGCGTGTGGGCGGGATTGTGCGGGTTGCGCGTCTTCCCCGGCGCCGCGGCGGCGAATTCCGTCGTCACCGTCTTGCCGAGCACGATCGCTCCGGCAGCGCGCGCCAGGGCCACGCAGGCGGCATCCGCGCGCGGGCGGAAGCCCGCATAGGCGCGCGAGCCATAGGTGGTCGGCATGTCCGCGGTGTCCATGATGTCCTTGACGCCGATCGGCACGCCATGAAGCGGACCGCGCGCCGGTTCCTTGTCGCGTGCGCGCGCCGCTGCGATCGCCTGCTCGGGGTCGAGATGCTGCCAGGCCTGCACCACCGGTTCGCGTTCGCCGATGCGATCGAGGCAGGCACGGACCAGCGCCTCGGCGGTGAGGTTTCCCTTGGCGATCCGCTGGGCGGCATCGAGAGCGGTGAGACGTGTCAGATCATCGGCCATGGAAGCCTCGGGGCGGGACGGCGATGGCGCATTTGAGCAGCGGCGCAGGCTTTCGTCGACCCCCAGGTCAACCGGCCGCGGGCTCGGATGCGGCGGAGCTCCAGCCCGGTGGCTTCAGGAGGACGCGCCAGCGCTCGCCCCAGGACCGGGCGGCCCAGGCGTCCTTCAGCATGTGCCAGAACTCCGCATAGACGATGACGAACGGGTTCAGCGATCGGACGGGATGTACGAGGCCGAAACGGATCGGGATGCGATCGTGCTCCGCAGCGTAGGTGCCGAACAGCCGGTCGAAGACGATGACGATGCCGCCGTAGTTGCGGTCGAGATACTGCTCGTTGCTGGCGTGATGCACGCGATGGGCGGAAGGCGTATTCAGCACCCATTCCAGCGGCCCGAGGCGGGGGATCAGCGTGGTGTGCAGCCAGAACTGGTAGAGCAGGCTGATGCTGAGGAGCCCGAACACCCAGGCGGGATGGAAGCCGATCCACACCAGCGGCAGGAAGAAGAGGTAGCTCCCGGAGAGGATCGGCGTCCAGCCGAGGCGATAGGCGGCCGAGAGCGTCAGCTCTTCCGGCGAGTGGTGGACGCAATGGGTTCCCCACATGAGCCGGATCCGATGCGCCGCGCGGTGGTACCAGTAGTAGGCGAACTCCTCGAGAATGATCAGCGCGCCGATCGACCAGGCATTGTCCATGGGGATCGTATAGAGGCGGTACTGCCAGACCACGAGCGCGAAGATTGCGTAGATCACCGCCTGGTTGACGAAGCCGGTGAGGCCGTGGCCGACGGCGATCAGCAGCGAGACGCCGCTGTCACGCCAGGGATAGGCGTGGCCCTTGAAGCGGCGATAGACGAGCGCCTCGGCCGCGATCAGCAGCACGAAGACAGGAAAGAAGAGGGCGATGCGAGGCGGGCTCTCGAACAGCTCCATCGTGTTCCTCCGCTCAAGCGACCTGTCGACGTGTCGGGGCGGTCAGGTGCCGGCCGGAATCCAGCCCTGGCGCTGGAACAGCGCGGAAAGCTTCTTGGCGATCTCCTTCGCCATCCGCTGCGCGTCGGCATCGGCGTCGGAGCCCGAGATGGCGCTGGTGCCTGCGCCGACCGCCGCGGACTCCGCGACCCGTCCGGTGGCGGCGCCGGCCCCCATGGTCTCGGCGGCGCCGGGCTTGCGGCTGCTCTCGGCGACGCCCTCGTAGCTCTCGAGGAGCCGCGCCCCGTTGCTGCTGTCGTAATAGACCTGCATGTCGGCTTGCACGGTGCTGTGGCCGGCGCCGAGGCCGATCAGATTGCGCCGTGTCCGGTTGCCCTCGTCGATCGAGACCATCTGCCCGTCGATGATCAGCCGATTGCCCGCGCCCGGCGACTCGCCCAGAAGAGCCTGCCGCGCGGGAAGGCCGAGCTTGCGGATCTCCTCGACGAGGGTCCGCGAGATGGCGGCGGTGACCTGGCGGCCCTCGGCGATCTCCTGGGCGGAGGGTGGCGTCGGATTGACGACGTTCATCAGCCGCGCGCGCAACCCGCTGTCGAGCTTCACCTGATCGGGGGTGACGGCGAAATCGTTGACGACGACGATGTCGGGGCGCGGCAGCGCGGCGCCGGAATAAGTCTGGGTCTGCTGCACATGGGTCGGCGCGCAGGCGACGCTCGCGAGAGCCAGGAGTGCCGCAACACTTCTGACCGCCGGCAGTCGGCGGTGACCCGCATGCATCATGACGTTCCCCCTAGTGGCTGTCGCTTGGCCGCAAATGCCCAGGCGGGGCGATGCAGCCGGCAGTTGAGATATGGTCGCATCGATTTGCTTCGGCGTCCAACCCGAAGACAGCCGGGTGGCGGTCGCGGCGCATCCGGGGCTATGATCCGAGCCATGCACGATATCGATCCCGCGGCGATCAGCGGCTATCACGCTCATGTGTACTACAGCGAGGCGAGCCGCGCTGCCGCCGCCGCGCTGCGCGAGGCGGTCGCGGCGCAGTTCCCGGTGGTGCTCGGCCGCTGGCGCGACGAGCCGGTGGGTCCGCATCCGCAGGCGATGTACCAGATGGCGTTTCCGGTCGAGGCATTCTCGCGTCTGGTGCCTTGGCTGATGCTGAACCGCGGGGATCTCGTGATCCTCGTCCATCCGCTCACCGGCGACGATTACGAGGACCACGCCCATCACGCGCTCTGGCTTGGCGCCAAGCTGCCGTTGAAGCTGGAGTTCCTGGTGCGCGGCAACACGGCGGTGGTCTGAACCCTGCCGCTTGACTGCGGCAGTGTGCCGCTCAGATACTGAGCCGTTCCAAGGGGCGCCCTGGTAGGGGGCTGAGACACCGCCTGTGCGAGAGCACGCCGCGGGAACCCTTAGAACCTGATCCGGATCGTACCGGCGTAGGGACAGGAACCAGTCGGCCGTCGCGCGGCCGAGCCTCAAAGCCCAAAGCCCCGGATCTCCCTGTGATTCTATCGACGGAGGAGATCGCCATGCCTGAAGGTACTGCCCAGCAATCATTCAAGGTGTCCACCGGCGCGCTGCCGGCCTCGCGCAAGGTTTACGTGCCAGGCGAGCGCTATCCCGACCTGCGCGTTCCCATGCGCGAGATCGAGGTGTCGCCGTCCGCCAAGGAGCCGCCGGTGCGTGTCTACGACACGTCGGGCCCATACACCGATCCCGCGGTCACCATCGACATCCGCGCCGGCCTGCCGCCGCTGCGGAGCGCCTGGATCCGCGCCCGCGGCGATGTCGAGGAGACGCGCGGCCGCGCGGTCAGGCCCGAAGACAACGGCCTCCGGGCCGGCGAGGAGAGCCCGGTTCCTGCCTTCGATCGCGCCGGGCGCCATCCGCTCAAGGCCATGGGCGGCGCCGCGGTGACGCAGCTCGCCTACGCCCGGCGCGGCATCGTCACGCCGGAGATGGAGTACATCGCGATCCGCGAGAACCTCGGTCGCAAGCGCCTCAAGGAAGCGGCGGCGCGAGACGGCCAGGATTTCGGCGCCGCCATTCCCGACTACGTGACGCCGGAGTACGTGCGCGACGAGGTGGCGCGCGGCCGCGCCATCATTCCGGCCAACGTCAATCATCCCGAAGCCGAGCCGATGATCATCGGCCGGAATTTCCTGGTGAAGATCAACGCCAATATCGGCAACTCCATCGTGACCTCCTCGGTCGCCGAGGAGGTGGACAAGCTGGTGTGGGCGATCCGCTGGGGTGGCGACACCGTGATGGATCTCTCCACCGGCAAGAACATCCACACCATCCGCGAGTGGATCATCCGCAATTCGCCGGTGCCGATCGGCACGGTGCCGATCTACCAGGCGCTGGAGAAGGTGGGTGGTCGAGCCGAGGATCTCACCTTCGAGATCTTCCGCGACACCCTCATCGAGCAGGCGGAGCAGGGCGTCGACTACTTCACCATCCATGCCGGCGTGCGGCTGCCCTTCATCCCGATGACGGCGAAGCGCGTCACCGGCATCGTCTCCCGCGGGGGGTCGATCATGGCGAAGTGGTGCCTCGCCCATCACCAGGACAATTTCCTCTATACGCGCTTCGAGGAGATCTGCGAGGTGATGAAGGCCTATGACGTGAGCTTCTCGCTGGGCGATGGCTTGCGGCCGGGCTCGACGGCGGACGCCAACGATGAGGCGCAGTTCGCCGAGCTCAGGACGCTGGGCGAGCTCACCAAGATCGCCTGGAAGCACGACGTCCAGGTGATGATCGAGGGTCCCGGCCATGTGCCCATGCACAAGGTCAAGGAGAACATGGAGCTGCAGCTCGAGCACTGCCACGAGGCACCGTTCTACACGCTGGGTCCGCTGGTCACCGACATCGCGCCGGGCTACGACCACATCACCAGCGCGATCGGTGCCGCGATGATCGGCTGGTTCGGCACCGCCATGCTCTGCTACGTGACGCCGAAGGAGCATCTGGGGCTCCCCGACCGTGACGACGTCAAGACCGGCGTCATCACCTATAAGATCGCGGCGCACGCAGCGGATCTCGCCAAGGGGCATCCGGGGGCGCGCGACCGCGACGATGCGCTCTCCCGCGCCCGCTTCGAGTTCCGTTGGCGCGATCAGTTCAACCTGTCGCTCGATCCCGAGACGGCAGAGAAGTTCCACGACCAGACGCTCCCCGCCGAGGGCGCCAAGCTCGCGCATTTCTGCTCCATGTGCGGGCCGAAGTTCTGCTCCATGCAGATCTCCCAGGAAGTGCGCGACTATGCCCGCAAGGGCATGGAGGAGCGCTCCGACGCCTTCCGCAAGGAGGGTGGCGAGATCTACAAGGTGCTGGAGGGCCAGCCGGCGGCGACGGACGTTTGAGACGGCTCTACCCGGATCGGCCCTGGGTCGGGGTCCTCGCCGCTGTCAGGCGAGGACCCCGATGCCTGCTGGCGCAGCGCGGCCAGGGCGCCGATACCGGCAAGTGGGGCTTCGTCGGCGGCCAGCTCGAGCTCGGCGAGACGGTTCTGGAATGCGCCGTGCGGGAGCTTCGCGAGGAGACCGGTATCGAGGCGGAGCCCAGGGGCGTCCTCACCACCTTCGACTACATCGATCGCGATGCCGAGAGCCGCGTGCGTTTCCATTTCACCCTGGTCTGCGTCGTCCTCGACTGGCGCGCGGGCGAGGGCGAGCGCCTGGAGCCCGAGCACCTCACGGGTCTCGGCTGGTTCACGCCGGAGGAGGTCGAGGCCAAGGTGATGCCCACCAGCCGCAACGCCGTGGATCTCATGCGCCGCGCGCTTGCTTTTTGAGGGAGGCTGACATGGCCGCGCCGAAGACCATCGCCACGGCGACCGCCGAGATCGGCGAGACACGCTATGCGACCTCGATCCGCACCGGGAATCACGTGCTCACCGCCGACGAGCCGAAGCCCGAGGGCGGCGACGCCGGCGCCTCGCCCTTTGGCTTGGTGCTCTCCGGCCTCGGCGCCTGCACGGCGATCACGCTCCGCATGTATGCCGAGCGCAAGGAGTGGCCGCTCAAGGCGGTGCATGTCGATCTTGCCTTCCACTGGGAAGTCGTCGGCGAGGAGCGGCGCCCGCACATCGAGCGCACTCTCCGCCTCGAGGGACCGCTCGACGACGCCCAACGCGCCCGCATCGCCGAGATCGCCGAGAAGACGCCGGTGACCCGCGCGCTCAAATCCGGCATTGCGATCCGGACGACACTGATCTAGCGCCGGCGCGCCAGCGCCAGACCTAGCCCAGCCGCGATCAGCAGCGAGCCCGAGAGCCGGTTGCGGAAGCGCCCGCGCGTCGCGAGGAATCCCCGAGCATGGGCGGCAAGCAGCGCCCAGCCGCCGTCGAGCAGCAGCGCCAGCACCAGGAAGGTCACCGAGAGGAGGGCGATCTGCCCGGCGAGCGGCGCCTTCGTCGAGATGAACTGGGGAAAGAAGGCGCCGTAGAACAGCAGCGTCTTCGGGTTGGTGAGCGAGACCAGGAATCCCCGCAGGAAGATCTCGCGCACCGATTTCGGCTGCGGCCGCGTCCGCGTGAGATCGACCGCGGGCGCCCGCCACTGGCTGACGCCGAGATAGAGGAGATAGGCGACGCCGAGCCAGCGGATCCATTCGAACCAGTAGGCGAGCGTCTCCAGCACCGCGGTCATGCCGAGCGCGGTGACGGCGAGCTGGACCACCATTGCCGAGGCGGTGCCGGCGACCGTCAGGAGGCCGAAGCGCGCGCCGTAGGCGACGCTGTTGGCCACGATGAGCGCCACGTTGGGACCGGGGATCAGCATCAGGATGCTGGTGGCGAGCACGAAGGCGAGATAGAGCTGGATATCGATCACGGAAATTCTCCTCTCGGCGAAAATATAAGCGAAGAATCAAAAACCCCGCCAACGGAGGTCGGCGGGGCCTGGAGCGTTCAGGATGTCGGGGCGTTAGCGGGACGATCTCTCGATGATCACTGTCCGAACCAACGCGCCGAGCCCTTGCATGCGCAACAGGCCGCCGCCGGATTGACGGCGTTGGCATTGCTGCGATGCGAGGCGGCGGAACATGGCGCGAGGGTAGGGTCGGGTGATCCGAGAGTCAATGCCAGGCCTTGCCGAAACCGCTATTCCCGTGTCTCCGCCTTGCGGCAATTGGGGCAGAGGCCGCGGACTTCGATGGTCTGGCGGGCGACGGCGAATCCCAACGCGGCAGCGCGGCGGGCGACGGCGGCGGTGATGGCAGGATCGCCGAGCTCGACTGTCGCACTGCATCGCTCGCAGATCAGGAACTGACTCGCGTGCGGCTCGTCCGGCCGGTCGCAGCCGACATAGGCGTTGAGGGACTCGATGCGGTGGATGAGCCCCTCGGCGATGAGGAAGTCGAGCGCGCGGTAGACCGTGGGTGGCGCCGCGCCCGGATGCTGCCGGCGGAGCGCATCCAGAATATCATAGGCGCCCACCGGCTCGTGGCCCTGCCAGACCAGCGCCAGCACCTCTCGGCGCAGCTCGGTGAGCCGGCTGCCGCGCTTCTCGCAGAGCGCGGCGGCGCGGTCGAGGGCGGCGTCGACGCAGCTCTCGTGATCGTGCCGGGGCGCCACGAAAGCCGGGGCAGCCGGACGCTTGGCGGCGGTGCGAGACATGGCGCTCTCCGGATCGGTTCCTGTTACGGTGTAACATAGGCATGAGACCCGTCATATTCCTCCTCAATCGTCTCCGGCGCCTCCATCGAGCGGTCCTGGTCGCTGCGGGCGCCGTCCTCCTGATTGCGGCGCCGGTGCGCGCCGACGTGCCGGCGGTGGTGGTCAGCATCAAGCCGATCCACTCCCTGGTGGCGGCGGTGATGGCCGGCGTCGGCACGCCGGACCTGATCGTCGACGGCAAGGTGTCGCTGCACGAGTATCGGCTGAAGCCCACCGATACCGACCGCATCAATAAGGCGCGGCTGGTGTTCTGGGTCGGGCCGATGCTGGAAACCTTTCTGAAGCCGCCCCTGGTCGACGCGACGCCGCCGGCCGAGGTGGTGCAGCTTTCCGAGGCGCCCGGCATCCGGCTGCTGGAGACCCGACAGAGCGGCGGTTGGGGTGCTGGCCCCGACGCGCGCGGCATGCTGCCGACCGGCTTTGCCACCGACGGCCATCTCTGGCTCGATCCCTTGAACGCGCAGCGGATCGTCGCCAGCGCGGCGACGCATCTCGCCGCCGCCGATCCCGAGCACGCCTCGCGTTACACCCGGAATGCCGCCGAGCTCTACCGGCGCCTGGACGCGCTCGACGCCGCGCTTCGGCCCAAGCTCGCCGCGCTCGCCAGCAGGCCCTTCCTCGTCTATCACGACGCCTATCAGTATTTCGAGGGGCGCTACGGGCTCACCGCGGTGGGCGCGATCACCGCCGATCCGGCTGAGCCGCCGACGGCGGCCCGTCTCGACCGGATCCGGCTGCGGATCCGGACCTCTGGCGTGCGTTGCGTCTTCGGCGAGCCGCAGACGCCGGCAGACGTGCTGAAGAGCGTCGTCGCAGGCAGCAAGGCGCGCACCGGCACGCTCGATCCGGAGGGACTCTCGCTCGAGCCCGGCCCCGATCTCTATTTCACCCTGATCACCGATCTGGGGGACGGGCTGGTGAAGTGTCTGTCGGTGCGGGACTGAGCGGCGCGCGGTAGTGATACCGCATGATCTCGCGGCCGAAGCCGAGCTCGTTGTAGAGGCGGAGCGCCGGTGCGTTGCTCTTCACCACCTGCAAGTAGGCGGTGCCGGCGCCCGCCGACTGCGCCCAGCGCAGCAATCCCAGCATCAGCGTGCGGCCGAAGCCCTGCCGGCGCGCCTCGGGCGCGGTGATGATGGCGTGGAAGCAGACGAGATCGTCCTGCAGCACGGCGATCCCTGCGGCGACCGGCGCGCCGACCCGGCGCAGGAGCGCGAAGGCCGTCGGCGTGCGGATGCCGCCGGCGATCGCCAGGAAGCCGGCGCGCTCGGCCGGGCTGAAGCCATTCCAGCCGGCGACGATGTCGAGCCAGCCCGCGGTGAGCGCGGGCTGGATCTCCGGCTCGCTCTCGGGCGCCGGCGGCGCGGCGCCGAGCGGCATCACGCGGATGCTCGTCTTGTCGAGCTTGCGGTAGCCGCGCGCGGCAAGCGTCTGGTCGAGCGCATCGATATCAGCGGTGCTGGGCAGGCAGAAGACGGCGGGGATGCGACGCGCCTCGTAGGTGGCCTCGCAGGCGGCAATCTTCTCCTCGACGGGGCGGCTGCCGGGCGCGAGCGGCGTGATCGAGTTGGCGCGCTTGGTGTAGCCGCGGGCGAAGCGCAGCACCCAGCCGTCATAATCCCAGCTCTCGATGGCGGGCCAGGTCTCCGGCGCGAGCCGCGTGATGCGCGCGGCGAGATCGGCGTCGGACACGAGGAACCCTCCGTCAGGCCTGGGCCATGAAGCCCAGGTAGTCCGCGCTGATGTCGCTGACCGCGGTCTCCACGAAGCGCTTGCCGTGCTCCGCCGTGGCCAGCGACGGGTCGGAGCCGATGCGGCCGTCCGGGAACAGCCGGCGGTAGTCGTCGGCGTCGGCGAAGTCGCGTCCCTTCGGGCCGATCGGTGTCATCTCCCGCCGCTTGATCGCCTCGGGATGGGCATAGAAAGTGACCGACACCTCGCTCGGCGTCGCGTGGCTGCCCTCGCGATCTGCGAACAGCTCCCGGGAGAGGCTCTTCACCGCCGGCGTGTCCCACCAGTTCTTCAGCCGGCAGCGCACCGCCGGCGCGTTGGTGCCGGGACGCATCGAGGCGGTGGCGTAGATCTCCGAGAAAGCGGCGGTGACCGTCGCGATGTTCCCGCCGTGGCCGTTGATGAAATAGAAGCGCTCGAAGCCGTGCCGCGCCAGCGACGTGATGTAATCGTGGATGAGGGCGATCAGCGTCGAGGGGCGCAGCGTCATCGACCCGGCGAAGGCGAGATGGTGCTGCGCCATGCCGACGTTGATGGTGGGGCCGACCAGGGCCCCGGCCTGCTCGCCGACGCCCTTCGCGATCACCTCGGCGCAGATCGCGTCGGTGCCGATGAGGCCATTGGGTCCGTGCTGCTCGGTGGAGCCGATGGGAATGATGATGCCCTTGGAGGATTTGAGGTAGGTCTCGACCTCCTCCCAGGTCTGCAGATGAAGATTCACGGTGCGGTCACCTTCGGGAGGCCGGATAAGACGGACGGGGGGAGACTAGGCGGCCCCTCGGACCCCGTCAACGCGGCCAAGCGCTCGCAACGATAGGGGCTTGTCGGCGGATCGGGGGCGGTTTACACCGCCGCGCAGCATGACCGACTGGGCTCCAGAGCGGATCGGTGGGCTTGCCGTGGTGCGCACGGTCGCCGACCTGCGCCGGGTGATCGCTGCCTGGCACCGCGCCGGCGAGCGCGTGGCGCTCGTGCCCACCATGGGGGCGCTGCATCGCGGCCATCTGGCGCTCGTCGAGCACGGGCGCCGCGTCGCCCGGCACACCGTCGCCAGCATCTTCGTCAATCCGACGCAGTTCGCCCCGACCGAGGATTTCGCCCGCTATCCGCGCGACGAGGCCGGCGATGCGGCGAAGCTTGCCGGCGCCTTCTGCGATCTCCTTTACGCGCCTGGTGTCGATGAGATGTATCCGACGGGATTTGCCGCCACGGTGACCGCGGGCCCGATCGCCGAGGGACAGGACGGCCGCTTCCGGCCCAGCCATTTCCCTGGCGTTGCCACCGTGGTGACCAAGCTGCTGCTGCAATCACGCGCCGACGTTGCCTGCTTCGGCGAGAAGGATTACCAGCAGCTGCAGGTGATCCGCCATGTCGTCCGCGATCTCGACATCCCCACGCGCATCGACGGTGTGCCCACCGTGCGCGAGCCGGACGGGCTGGCGCTCTCCTCGCGCAACGTCTATCTGACGGCGGCGGAACGGGCGATCGCGCCGGCGCTCCATCGCACCCTCCTGCACGCGGCGGAGCGGATCGAGACCGGTGCGGCGACGATCGCCGCGGCGACGGCGGAGGCGCTGGCCGCCCTCGCTCGGACGGGCTTCGCCCGCATCGACTACTTCGAGGTCTGCGACGCCGAGACGCTGATGCCGTTAACCACTTTGGGCCGGCCAGGACGTGTGCTGGCGGCAGCCTGGCTCGGCCGGACCCGTCTTATAGACAATGTCGCTCTCGGCGTCGGGCATCGGGCTTAACCAAGCTGCAACAGTATACGTGTCGATGATGTTGCGGGGGTGTGGGGTCCTCGATTGACAGGGCCGGTCGCCCCCCTATCTTGCCGGCGGGCAGACCACCTCGTGGGGGCGTGGATCGCGTCATGGTCGCACTTGAAGAGAGACCGAGCACGGTGCCGCTCTGCGTCGATCTCGACGGCACCCTGGTGCGGAGCGACACGCTGCACGAGACCTTCATCTCCGCATCGGTGCTGCTCCGACGTCCGTCTGGAATCCGCTCGCTGATCCGCCGCGGCCGCGCGGGCCTCAAGCAGCATCTCGCGCGCTACGCCAATCTCGATGTCCGTACGCTCCCCTACAACGAAGAGCTGCTGGAATATCTCCGCGAGCAGAAGGCCGCCGGCCGGCGGCTGGTGCTGGTGACCGGCGCCGATCACGCCATCGCCGATGCGGTGAACGAGCATCTCGGCCTCTTCGACGACGTGATTGCCTCCGACGGCGTCGTCAATCTCACCGGCCGCGCCAAGGCGCGGATGCTGATCTCGCGCTTCGGCGAGAAGGGCTTCGACTATGCCGGCAACGGGCGCCCGGATCTCGTGGTGTGGCGCGCGGCGCGCGCGGCGGTGCTGGTCGACACGCCGCCCGCAGTCACCGCTGCTGCCGGCAAAGCGGCGACGATAGAGCGGCATTTCGACGGCCGCCGCTCGCAGCTCAGGGCGCTGGTCAAGGCGATGCGGCCCTACCAGTGGGTCAAGAATATCCTGGTCTTCGTGCCGTTGGTGACGGCCCATGCCTATGGGGATGCCGGTGCCTGGGGCGCCGCCTGCACCACCTTTCTTGCCTTCTGCGCGATCGCTTCCGCGATCTATCTGCTGAACGATCTCGTCGACATCCAGTCCGACCGGCTGCACGCGCGCAAGCGCTTCCGTCCCTTCGCCAGCGGCGCGCTCTCGGTGCCCGCCGGCCTCGCTGCCGCCGGCGTTCTGCTGCTTCTGGGCGGCGGCCTCGCCTATGTTTCGGAGGCAGGCTTCGGCCTCGCCTGCTATGTGGCGCTGTCGCTCAGCTACTCGGCGCGATTGAAGGAGCGGCCGCTGGTCGACGTCTTCATCCTCGCCGCCCTCTATTCGGTGCGCATGTTCGCAGGTGGCGAGGCGGTGGGGCATCCGGTCTCGCTGTGGCTGCTGGGATTCTCGAGCTTCCTGTTCCTGAGCCTCGCGCTGGTGAAGCGGGTAGAGGAGCTCCGCGAAATCGCCGAGCAGGGGATCGGGCGCACCGCGCGACGCGGCTACTTCGTCGAGGATCTCAATCTCCTCACCATCTTCGGCGTCGCCTCCAGCTTCAGCTCGGCGCTGGTGCTGGCGCTCTTCGTGCAGAGCGAGGCGACCGAGGAGCTCTATGCGACCCCGGCGCTGCTCTGGGGCATCGTGCCGCTGTTGCTGTTCTGGCAGTGCCGGCTCTGGCTCTCCACCGTGCGGGGCCAGATGCACGACGACCCCATCCTCTACGCCGCTTTCGACTGGGTCTCCTGGGCAGTGGTGGCATGCCTGGTGATCATCATGGTTTCGGCCAAGTGGGCGAGCCTCAGCCTCTGACACCGGTCTGATCGCACCGCCCCGCTTGCAGCCGGCCGCGGTTCGCGCTATAGCGCGCCGATGCTCGATAATCTGAAAGCGAACAACCGCGCCTGGGCGGCACGAAAGATATCAGGCGACCCCGGCTTCTTCCGGCGGCTGGTCAGCCAGCAGGCGCCCGAATATTTCTGGATCGGCTGCTCCGACAGCCGGGTTCCCGCCAATGAGATCGTCGATCTCGATCCCGGCGAGATGTTCGTGCACCGGAACGTCGCCAACCTCGCGCCGCCGCAGGATGCGAACTATCTCTCGGTCCTGCAGTTCGCTGTGGATGTGCTGAAGGTGAAGCACATCCTCGTGGTAGGCCACTATGGCTGCGGCGGCGTCGGCGCCGCGGTCGACGGCCAGCGGCGCGGGCTGGTGGATCATTGGCTGCATCCGATTCGGGAATTGCACGACCTGCATCGCGAGGAGTTGAACGCCATTCCCGATCTGCGGGCGCGGCTCGACCGCCTCTGCGAGCTCAACGTCATGCGACAGGTGCGCAACGTCGCCGCCGACGTCTTCGTGCAGGACGCCTGGGCGCGCGGCCAGCCGCTCAGCGTGCATGGTTGGGTCTATTCGCTGGCCAATGGCTTGGTGATCGATCTCAACGTCACGGTGAGCGGCCCCGACGGCGGCTAGATCTGCCTCGGTTTGCAGCAGCAGTGTTCGAAATCGCGGCGCGCGCTGCCGCGTGCCTCGACACCATAGCTTCATGAACGTGACAAATTTGGACCCTCGCGAGTTGCGATGCAAACATTCGCGCGCTCGGCGATTTATCTTCTCGTCAACCCAGAGGTTGTTGCGAGATGCATCATCGCCTTCATCGTCTGCTTCCGGCCATCGTCGGAAGCATGGTGGTGTTCGCTGCCGCCGGCGCGCGGGCAGGGGCGCCGATCCCGACCGGCGGACCCGTCATTCCCCCTGCCGGCTTCATCGGATTCTGCATTCATCATTTGAGGGACTGTGCGGGTCGATCGCGGGCGGCGGTGGCGCCCGTCGCGATGTCGGCGTCGCGCTGGCGCCAGATCGACGAGGTCCAGGGCGACGTCAATGCGTCGATCCGGCCGCGCAAGATGGATCCGCGGGCATGGACCTATGCCACCGACGGCGCCGGCGACTGCAACACCTTCGCGCTGACCAAGCGGCGCGAGCTGATCGAGCTCGGCTGGCCGGCGCAGAACCTGCTGCTGGTGACGGCGGTCACCGAGCGCGGCGAGGGCCACCTGGTGCTGGTGGCGCACACCGACCAGGGCGATCTCGCGCTCGACAATCGAGTGACTCGGGTGGTCGACTGGAGCCGGCTTCCGTATCGCTGGATCTCGATCCAGAGCCAGGAGAGCCCGACCAAGTGGCTCCGCATACTTCCACGGCAGCGGGCGGATCTGGCGGAGGATCACGGCTAGCGCCGCCGCGCCTTCGGCCGCACCAGGGTGATCGCCTCCTCCACGAGCGGCGAGCGCAGCAGGAACGCCAGCGCGATGCCGACGAGCAGGCTGACGATCCACCACCACACGATCTCGCGGCCGATCCAGAACAGCACGAGGGAGGCGGGGAACGGCTCGGCATTCTCGCCGATGTGCCAGTGGAAGAGCGTGGAGACGATCTTGCGCAGCCAGGCGCTCCACATGGTGAAGACGATGCCGGCGATCGTGATGCTGAGCATCGGTCGCAGGCTGGCGTGCCGGCGCATGAACCCGATCAGGCCCGGCAGCACGAACAGGAAATAGATGCCGCGATAGTCGACATTGGGGCCGGCGAAGAAGCAGCCGCTCAGCACCACCGAGCCGATGACGAGATAGGTGGCTTCCGGGCCCACCCAGTCCTCGGCTGCCGTCACCTGCAGAAGACCGCGGGCGAGGAAGGCGGCGATCACCAGCGAGAGCGCCACCAGGGCCCCCATGAGAATGCCCGTGATGCGGGGGACGGCAGCGCCGAGCGCCGGGTAGACTTCGACGAGCCCGAACGGCACGTTCTGCGCCGAGAACTGCTCGGTGAACCAGTCGCCGGTCGGGATGTGGCTGAGGGCCAGTCGCAGCTCGCCGGCATAGATCGCCACGAAGGCTGTCATCACCGCGAGCGACAGGACGGCGAGCGCGAGAAAGGTCTTCCAGCGTTCGCGCACCGCCAGCACCATCAGCACCACCGGATAGAATTTGAGAATGCCGCCCAGCAGGAACGCCGCATAGGCGAGAAAGCGGGCGGCGCCCGTCCGGCCATAGAACCATCCCGCCGCCAGCAGGAGCAGGTAGATGATGATGTCGGCGTTGCCGCGCTCCAGCGCGTACACCACCATGGTCGAGAGGCTGGCGGCACAATAGATCAGCAGCTCGCCGCGGCTCCGCGGCCGCAGCAGCACTGGCAGCGTCGCGATGAAGAGCAGGTTCAGCACGACGCCGCCCGCCATCGTCGTCGCGGCGCCCAGCGGCGCCGGCATCAGATAGAACCACACCGGCGAATAGATCATCGGCCGGTTCAGGACGTCGCAGGGATTGGACTGGAACACGTCGATGCCGGCGCGGTGGCACTCGGCGGCGGAGAGGATGTCGTGCAGGTCGACGAAGGGCGACTGGAACGGCTTGATGCCCCAATAGCGCAGCAGGTGGTCGTAGATCCCGTGATCGCCGGCGAGCCAGAGCGCGCAGACCACCAACCACAGCAGCAGCGTGATGGCCGGGGTCGCCAGGCGATAAGGCAGAGGCGCGCTCGGGCGCTCGCGGGAGTCGACGGCGGTCATCGCCGAGAAGGGCCTTTGCAGGGGAAGATTGGCGCGTTCTGCCAGGGCCTTATGCCATAACTCTCCGGCCACCGCAAAAATCTGCGAGGGCTCAGCGGCGGATCGCCGTCCAGGCGGCAAGCGCGCGCCGCCGGGCGGCGCCATGCTCGACGATGGGCGGTGGATAATCCGGCGCCGCGTCGGGTATCTGCCAGGGCGTATGGACCAGCCGCGCCGGAAGCATCGCCAACTCCGGAATCCACCGCCGCACGTAGGCGCCCGCGGGATCGAACTTTCGGCCCTGGAGGATCGGATTGAAGATCCGGAAATAGGGCGCGGCATCGACGCCGCAGCCGGCGACCCATTGCCAGTTGAAAGGATTGCTGGCGGGATCGGCGTCCACCAGCGTGTCCCAGAACCAGGCTTCCCCCGCCTGCCACGGCAGCATCAGGTGCTTCACCAGGAAGCTCGCCGCGGCCATCCGGACGCGGTTGTGCATGTAGCCGGTGGCCCATAGCTCGCGCATGCCGGCGTCGACGAGGGGGTAGCCAGTCCGGCCGCGCTCCCACGCGCGCAGCGCTGCCGCGTCGTGGCGCCAGGGCATCGCCGAGAATTCCCGCCGGAGCGGGCGCTCGGCGAGATCGGGCTCGCGCCAGAGCACATGAGCGGCGAATTCCCGCCAGGCGAGCTCGCGCAGGAAGCTCTCGGCGTCCTTGCCGCCCTGTTCCTCGGCCGCGTGCCAGGCCTGGCGCAGGCTGATCTCGCCCCAGCGCAGATGGGGCGAAATCCCCGAGGTTCCGGGCTCGGCCGGAAGATCGCGGCGGCGCCGGTAGCTGGCAAGACTGGTGGCGAGAAACCGTCGGAGTCGCTTGCGGGCGGCACGCTCGCCGGGCGTCCAGGCCGCGCGCAGCCCGCCGGCCCAATCCGGCCGGCCGGGCCGCAGCCCCCAGTCCTGAAGCCGCTCGCTCTCAGGCGATGTCTCGGGCGCGATGAGCCGTCGCGGCGCGGCGATGGGCGTCGGCGGCGGCGACGAAGCCTGGCAGGCACGCCAGAACGGCGTGAAGACCCGGTAGGGCGCGCCGCTGCCGCTCAGCAGCGTCGCGGGGTCGAAGAGAAGGTCACCCGGACCGATTTCCGCGGCGACGCCGGCGCGGCGGAGCGCGGTTGCGACGCGGTCATCGAGCGCCGCCGCCGCGACGCGATTGCGGCGGTTCCAATGGACGGCGCTGGCGCCCGCTTCCTGCGCGAGCGCGGGAATGATGGTCTCGGGCGAACCGCGGCGCAGCACCAGCGGCACGCCATGGCGGGCGAGATCCCGCTCCAGCGCCTCCAGGCTGCCGGCGAGCCACCAGCGCGCGGCGCCGCCCGGGGGCCGCTCGGTGCTCTCGTCGAGGATGTAGACGGCGATGACGGCTCGCCGGCTCTTCGCTGCCGCGGCGAGGGCCGGATGATCGGCAAGGCGAAGATCGTCCCGGAACCAGACGAGGACGGGGCCCGCCGCCACAGGGCGGCTCAAGCGCCGCGCTTCTTCTCCGGCTTGCTTTTGAAGGAGCGGGTGGGGACGTCGCGGAACAAAGACATATGGGTGTGGAGCGCGACCCAGTCGCTCCCGGTCGACGGCCGGCCGAACACCACGGTGGCGCGTCCCGGCCGCGGGTAGGGCTTGCCATCCTCGGCATAGCCGGTCGAATCGAAGATCCCCATGCCGATCGCGGTGAGCCGATCCGGCGAGACGATGGCGCGGATGTCCGGTCGCCAGCGGAACTCGTCGATGTGCGGCCAGACGTTCCGCCACTGCACGGCCTCGGCCTGGTCGCGCCCGGTCATGAAGTCGGTGAAGGTGCCGAACGCGATCATGTCGGCGGCGAAGATCGGCCGCGCGCCCTCGAAATCGACCGCGCGCACGTGTTCCGCCAGGCGCTCGAACCATTGGCGCACGCGCGCTGCATCACTCTCGTTGGCCGGCGTCAGGGACAAGGCGATATCCTCCTCTTGAAGATCAGGACACGAGTCCGAGCCGGTCGCGCGGCAGGGCGGCGACGCGCGAGCGGCCGATGAAGTGTATGTCGCAGCCGTCGGGGAACAGCTCCCGCAGCGCCGGGGCACGGACGTCGAGACCGCCCGTGTAGGCGCCGAAAGCCGGCAGCACCACGCGCCGCTGATCCGCCAGGAAGCAGCGGCCGGTAAGGCGCCGGTCGCGCACCCGCAGGCTGGCTTTAGGGTGATAGTGGCCGCTCACCTCGCCGGGGGCGGCGGCTGGGCTGGCCATGTGGCGGAAGGTGAGGGGACCGCAGGCGAAGGCATCGGCGACCACTCGGCCGCCCACTTCCTCCGGGGGCGCAGGATCATGATTGCCGGCGATCCACAGCCAGTCGTGCCGCGCGATCAGGCCGGCAAGTCTCTCGCGCTCCCCGCGGCCGAGCCGGTCGGCGCCGTCGCCGTCATGGAAGCTGTCGCCGAGGCAGAGAATTCGCCGCGGGCGATAGCGGTCCACCGCCGATTGCAGCTGTTCCAGTGTAGCGAGGCTGTCGTAGGGTGGCAGCAGGCTGCCGGATCGAGCGAAGCTGCTGCCCTTCTCCAGATGGAGATCGGCGACTGCCAGCAGCTCCATCGCTGGCCAGAAGAGGGCACCGCTGCCGTCGGCGAGGAGATCGGCGCCGTTGAGGCGCAACTTGCTGGGTTCGGACATGGCGACGCCCAAGGCATACGCCATTTCCGTCTCGTGCTCCAGACTGCCGCGGCGGCGGTGGCCGCCGCGGCAAAGCCGGTCGGCCTATTCGGCGGCGACGCGCTCTTCCGAATGCGCTTCTTCCGCCGGGGAGCCGTTCGTCGAGCTGGCCCGCTTCTCCGGCTGCCAGGCGGACAGGCTCTCGAACAGGGCCCGCGTGCTGAGCTCGGCGATCTTGCTGCTCTCGGCAATGTAGTCCTGCATCGTCGAGCGCGCGTAATCCGCCTGCGCCTCGATCGCCTCGTCGAGGCTGCCGCAGCGAGCCACCTTGCGACCAACCTCGATATTGCGCGTGAGGCGCGACTTGCCGAATTCCATCAGCTCCTCGCTCACGACGCGCCACGTCTCCAGCATGCGATTGCCGGCATGGAACAGCGGCTCGAAACTGGCCGTCAGCTGTGTCGGATCCAACCCCGGAAGTCCCTCCATGCCGGTGCTCGACCGTCGGCCTCGACTCTCCTGGCCTGTCGTTTTCGCCATCGTATGCTCCCTTTCTTGCGGCCGGACGGCGCGGGTGCTCCCCGTCAGGGCCACATCCCTTGATTACCGACTGAAATAGTGGCGCCAGCCGCCTGCCGCGAGAGGCGTCGCTGCAAAACGCAAGATCGTTTCGCAGCCGTGTCGGCAATTACCCGGAGTTCAGAGTAGCCGCAGCTGCGTGACCGTTTTCTTGCGTCTCGCGGTGTCGGGCGACGAAGATTTCGTCGCCGTCGGCGCGACACCCGTCGCCTCGGCGATGAGCGCTTCGGCCACGCTGTCGAGCAACGCGTCGAGCGCGCTGCCGTTAACGTCCTCGCGGCCGATCTCCAGCAGCACCGGCACCGCCAGCGGCGATACCCGATCGAGCCGGCGATGAACGATCCGGCCCTTGATCCGCTTCAGCATTTCGCCGAGCCGCGCGACGTCGGTGAGGCCGGTCGCGGCATCCGCCCGTGTGGCACGCAGCAGGATGTGATCGGGCTCGTGCTTGCACAGCACGTCGTAGATGAGATCGGAACTCACTGTCACTTGCCGCCGCGTCTTGTCGGCGCCGGGAAGCGAGCGCTCGATCAGTCCGGCGATCACGGCAACGTTACGGAAGGAGCGGCGGAGCATGGAGGACTCCGCCATCCACGCTTCGAGATCGTCGCCGAGCATGTCCTCGTCGAGGAGCGCATCGATCGCTTGTGCCGGCTCCAGGCTCCAGACCGCCAGCACGTAGTCGGTTGCAACGAAGCCCAGCGGCTTCAAGCCGGCGCGCTCCATGCGCTTGGTGAGCAGCATGCCCAGGGTCTGGTGAGCGTTGCGGCCCTCGAAGCAGTAGGCAACGAGGTATTCGTGGCCGCCGCGGGGAAAGGTCTCAACCAGGAGTTCATCTTGCTCCGGAAGCACGGAACGCCAGCGTTGCAGCCGGAGCCACTCCTGCACGGATGGCGGCAAATCGCGCCATGCGCGCGGATCAGCGAGGACCTGCCGCACCCGCGCAGCGAGATGGGTGGTGAGCGGAAGCCGGCCGCCGGCATAGGCGGGAACCTTAGGCTCGCCACCGCCGGTGGCGCGGCTTGCCTCGACGAAGGTCTCGCGGATCCCATGGAAGCGCAGCAGCTCGCCGGAGAAGACGAAGGTGTCGCCGGGGAGGAGGCCTTGGGCGAAATACTCCTCAACCTCGCCCAGCACGCGGCCTCGGCCCAGCAACACCTTGAGCATCGGCGCTTCCACAATGGTGCCGATGTTCATGCGATAGCGCTGCGCGGCTCGCGGCGACACCACCTGGTAGCGGCCGAGACTGTCGCGGAACAATCGCCGCCAGCGATCATAGGCCTGGAGCGCATAGCCACCGCTCTCGACGAAGCGCAGCACGTCGTCGAACTCCTTGCGGGGAAGAGAACGATAGGCCGCGGCGGTCGTCACTTCGGCGAAGAGATCGTCGCCAGTGAAAGGAGCGGCGCAGGCCATGCCCATCACGTGCTGTGCCAGCACGTCGAGTCCGCCGGGTCGCGGCCGGTCGCCGTCGAGCTCATGGGCGCGGAGCGCCGCCAGCGCCGCGCGGCACTCCAGCTCCTCGAAGCGGTTGCCGGGGACCAGCAGGGCGCGGCTCGGCTCGGTGAGCCGGTGGTTGGCGCGGCCGATGCGCTGGATCAGGCGCGAGACGCCCTTCGGCGCGCCGAGCTGCACCACGAGATCCACATCGCCCCAGTCGATGCCGAGGTCGAGCGAGGAAGTGGCGACGACCGCGCGCAGCTTCCCGTCCGCCATCGCCGCTTCGATCTTGCGGCGCTGCTCGGCGGCGAGGCTGCCGTGATGGAGCCCGATCGGCAGGTTCTCGTCGTTGAGCCGCCAGAGCGCCTGGAAGGCGAGTTCCGCCTGGGCACGCGTGTTGACGAAGACGAGGGTGGTGCGGTGCCGCCGGATCGCGTCATAGACTGCGGGGATGGCGTGCATCGCCATGTGCCCGGCCCAGGGCAGCGGCTCGCCGGTGTCGAGAATGCCGACCTCGGGCTCGGCGCCGCCGCCGCCCGATATGCGCGCGACCTCGGCGCCATAGGAGAGATAGGCTGCGAGATCGTCGGGCCAGGCGACGGTGGCGGAAAGGCCGATGCGGCGGTGCGCCGGCGCCAGCTTCACCAGCCGCGCCAGCCCGAGCGCCAGGAGATCGCCGCGTTTGGTCCCGGCCAGCGCGTGCAGTTCGTCGATGACCACCGCCTTGAGCCCGGCGAAGATCTGCGGCGCCTCTTCATAGGAGAGGAGCAGAGCGAGAGACTCCGGCGTCGTCATCAGCATGTGGGGCGGATCGGCACGCTGGCGCTCACGCTTCTTGTGCGGCGTGTCGCCGGTGCGGGTCTCCAGCCGGATCGGCAGATCGAGCTCCGCGATGGGAAGCGCGAGGTTGCGGTGGATATCGACCGCGAGCGCCTTCAGCGGTGAGATATAAAGGGTGTGGAGGCCGGCTGCCGGCGCCTCCGCCAGCTCCACCAGGCTCGGCAGGAAGCCGGCGAGCGTCTTGCCGCCGCCGGTGGGGGCGACCAATAGAGCCGAGTGCCCGGCGCGCGCCGTCTCGAGCAGCGCCAGCTGATGGGCGTGCGGCGTCCAGCCGCGCCGGGCAAACCATTCGGCGAAGCGCGCGGGGAGCAGCGGTGGAACCATGGTTGACACTTGAACGTCATGATAGCGGGCCGGTTGGCCGGCCTGCCAAGCGCTTATCTCGCAACGGACCGATGCCACGCACAACCCCTCAGATATCGCCGGCCAGCCTCGACGAGACCGCGCGCCCGTGACCGGCTCCGCCGCAGTCGCCACCACCTCGGTTCCGGCCCGTCTCGATCGCCTGCCGTGGGCGCGCTTCCACTGGCGCGTGGTGGTGGCGCTCGGCATCACCTGGGTGCTCGACGGGCTTGAGGTGACGCTGGCGGGCTCCGTCGCGCCGGCACTGCAGCAGAGCCCGAGCCTCCATCTCAGCAACCTCGAGGTCGGCGCCGCCGGCAGCGCCTATGTGGCCGGCGCGGTGCTGGGCGCGCTGATCTTCGGTCAGCTCGCCGATCGCCTTGGCCGCAAGCGGCTCTTCAACGTGACGCTCGGCGTCTATCTCGTCTGCGCGCTGGCGACGGCGTTCTCCTGGGATTTCTGGAGCTATGCTGTGTTCCGCGCGCTCACCGGCGCCGGCATCGGCGGCGAGTACAGCGCGATCAATTCGGCGATTCAGGAGCTGATCCCCGCGCGTTTCCGCGGTCGCACCGATCTTGCCATCAACGGCAGCTTCTGGGTCGGCGCCGCCGCCGGCGCGGCGGGCTCGCTGCTGCTGCTCGATCCGGCGCTGCTGCCGCGGGATCTCGGCTGGCGTCTCGCTTTCGGCATCGGCGCGGTGCTCGCGCTCGGCATCCTCTATCTCCGCCGCTTCCTGCCGGAGAGCCCGCGCTGGCTGATGACCCACGGCCAAATTCCCGCCGCCGAGGCGGTGGTCGACGGGATCGAGGCGGAGGTGGCGCGCGAGAGCGGCAAGGCGCTGGAGCCGGCGCCGTTCAACATCCGCTTGCGCATCGGCGGCCCGACCTCGCTGCTGGCGGTCGCAGGCGTGCTGCTGCGCCGCTATCCGAGCCGCACCTTGCTCGGCCTCGTCCTGATGGCGGCGCAGGCCTTCTGCTACAATGCGATCTTCTTCACCTATGCGCTGATCCTGACCCGCTTCCAGGGCGTGCCAGGCCGCGATGTCGGCCTCTACATCCTGCCTTTCGCGGTCGGGAATTTCCTCGGGCCGCTGCTGCTCGGCCACCTCTTCGACACGCTGGGGCGCCGCAAGATGATCGGCGGCACTTACCTGGTGGCGGGGGCGCTGCTCTTCGCCGTGGGCGCGCTCTTCGCCGGCGATCTCCTCACCGCGGCGACACAGACGCTGGGCTGGACCATCGTGTTCTTCTTCGCCTCGGCTGCGGCGAGCTCGGCCTATCTCACCGTGGGCGAGAGCTTCCCGCTGGAGGTGCGGGCGCTTGCCATCGCCGTGTTCTACGCTTTCGGCACGCTCGCCGGCGGCGTCGGCGGTCCCTGGCTCTTCGGCGCGCTCATCGAATCGGGCTCGCGGGAGGCGATCTTCGCCGGCTACGGCCTCGGCGCGGCGCTGATGGCGATCGCCGGCGTCTTCGAGCTCAAGCTCGGGATCGATGCGGAGCGCCGCCCGCTCGAGGAGGTGGCAGCACCGCTCTCCAGTCTCGCTGCGCCGGGGGACGGGATATGATGGAGGCCTGAGTCCGCGCGTCCATCTCGGAACTTGGGAGCAAGATCGACACCCGTGTCAGCGAAGCCGGAAAGCTGGATCAAGCCGGTGCCGGGCGGCCTCTACTGCGAGCCGGCGGACCTCTTCATCGATCCGACGCGCAAGGTGGCGCGGGCGGTGATCACCCATGGCCATTCCGACCATGCGCGGCCGGGCCATCAGCGGGTGCTGGCAACCCGCGAGACCCTGGCACTGATGGAGGCGCGCTACGGCGACGAGGCCGGCGCCGAGCGCCAGGCGCTTGCCTATGGCGAGACGCTGCGCCTGGGCGAAGTGAGCCTGACGCTGATCCCCGCCGGCCATGTGCTGGGGAGCGCGCAGGTGGTGCTGGAATATCAGGGTTGCCGCGTGGTGGTGTCGGGTGACTACAAGCGCCGGCGCGATCCCACCTGCGCCGGCTTCGAGGTGCGGCGATGCGACATCTTCATCACCGAGGCGACCTTCGCGCTGCCGGTGTTCCGCCACCCGCCCGACCGCGACGAGATCGGCCGGCTGCTGCGCTCGGTGCGGCTCTTTCCCGAGCGCGCCCATGTGGTCGGCGTCTATTCCCTCGGCAAGTGCCAGCGGGTGATCGCGCTGCTGCGCGAGGCGGGCTATGACGAGCCGCTCTACACCCATGGCGCGGTCGAGCCGCTCTGCGCGCTCTATGAGCGGCTGGGCGTGAAGCTGGGGCCGCTCAGGCCGGTCGCCGGCGCCAAGAAGCCGGAGCTCGCCGGCAAGATCGTGCTGGCGCCGCCGGGCTTCGACGATCGCTGGCTGCGGCGTTTTCCCGAGCCGCTGACGGCGATGGCCTCGGGCTGGATGCGGGTGCGCCAGCGCGCCAAGCAATGGGGCGTGGAGCTGCCGCTGGTGGTCTCCGATCACGCCGATTGGGACGAACTCACCGAGACGATGATGGAGGTGGGCGCGCCGGAGATCTGGGTGACCCACGGCCGCGAGGAAGCGCTGATCCGCCAGGCCAATCTGAGCGGCCTCCGGGCGCGCGCCCTCTCGCTCACCGGCTTCGAGGAGGAGGACGGGGGCTGAGCTCCCGGCATCCGGATGAAGCGCTTTGCCGAGCTCCTCGACGCTCTCCTCTTCTCGCCGGCGCGCCAGGCGAAGCTGCGCCTGCTCGCCGATTACTTCGCCGAGGTGCCGGATCCCGATCGCGGCTGGGCGCTGGCGGCGCTCACCGACAGCCTGAGCTTCGAGGCGGTGAAGGCCGGCCAGATCCGCGCGCTCGTCGCCGAGCGGGTCGATCCCGAGCTCTTCGAGTGGTCCTACGACTTCGTCGGCGATCTCGCCGAGACGGTGTCGCTGATCTGGCCGGTGAGCGCGCCGTCGCCCAACGCCATGCCGCGCCTTTCGGAGATCGTCGAGGCGCTGCAGAGCACGACCCGCGCCAAGGCGGGGGCGCTGCTGGAAGGCTGGCTCGACCAGCTCGATCCGACCGGCCGCTGGGCGCTCCTGAAGCTGGTGACCGGGGGCCTGCGGGTCGGCGTCTCGGCGCGGCTCGCGAAGACTGCCCTCGCCGAGTGGAGCGCCGAGCCGCTGGAGCGAATCGAGGAGGTCTGGCACGGGCTCGCGCCGCCCTACCTGCCGCTCTTCGCCTGGCTCGACGGCCGCACGGCCGCGCCGGAGCTCGGCGCCCTGCCGACCTTCGTCCCGCTGATGCTGTCGACCCCGCTGGAGGAGTCCGAGCTCGAGAGCCTCGATCCCAGGGAATATCTGGCGGAGTGGAAGTGGGATGGCATCCGCGTCCAGCTCGCTAACCGAGGCGGCGAGCGGCGGCTCTACTCGCGCGCTGCCGACGAGATCGGCGCCGCCTTTCCGGAGATCGTCGCGGCGATCCCCGAGGAGGTGACCCTCGACGGCGAGCTGCTGGTGCTGCGCGACGGCGAGGTCGCGCCCTTCAACGATCTACAGCAGCGCCTCAACCGCAAGCAGGCGACGGCGAAGCTGATGGAGGAGTATCCCGCCTGGGTGCGCCTCTATGACGTGTTGCGGCTCGGCAGCGAGGATCTCCGCCCGCTGCCGATGGCGGAACGGCGCGGTCGCTTGGAGGCCTGGTATCGGCAGGCGCCGCGCCATCGGCTCGATCTCTCGCCGATCATTCCCTTCGAGAGCTGGGACGAGCTTAGAGAACTGCGTGCCGGCGCCCGCGAGCGCGGCATCGAGGGGCTGATGCTGAAGCAGGCGCAGTCCGCCTATATCGCCGGCCGGCCGAAGGGGCCCTGGTTCAAGTGGAAGCGCGGCGCCCTCACCGCCGATTGCGTGCTGATGTATGCCCAGCGCGGTCACGGCAAGCGCTCCTCCTATTATTCCGACTTCACCTTCGGCGCCTGGCGGGAGGAGGCGCTGGTGCCAGTGGGGAAGGCCTATTTCGGCTTCACCGACGAGGAGCTGCTGCAGCTCGATCGCTGGGTCCGCTCCCATACCGTGGAGCGCTACGGTCCCGTGCGCGAAGTGGAGCCGGCGCTGGTGCTGGAGGTCGCCTTCGACAGCATACACCGCTCGACGCGGCACAAGTCGGGGATCGCCATGCGCTTCCCGCGCATCGCCCGCATCCGCTGGGACAAGCCGGCGCGGGAGGCGGACACCGTCGAGACCTTGGCGAAGCTGGTGGCCTGAGGGTTCAGACCAGGCCCAGCTCCCGCTCCAGGGCGCCGCACAGCATCTGGCCGAGCGTGATGTGCATCTCCTGGATGCGGGCGGTGGTCTTGGAGGGTACCAGCAGCAGCGGATCGGCGAGGCCCTTGAGTGCGCCGCCATCGCCGCCGCCGAGGGCCGCGGCGCCGAGGCCGAGCTCGCGCGCGACTTCGAGGCCGCGGATCACATTGCGGCTGCGGCCGGAGGTGCTGATGCCGATGGCGAGATCGCCCTTGCGGCCGAGCGCCCGGATCTGGCGGGCGAAGAGCTCGTCGAACCCCATGTCGTTGCCGATGGCGGTGAGCGCCGAGCTGTCGGTGGTGAGCGCGATGGCGGCGATCGGGCTGCGGTCCCGGACGTAGCGCACCGCGAGCTCGGTCGCGAGATGCTGCGCGTCGGCGGCGCTGCCGCCATTGCCGAAGAACAGGAGCTTGCCGCCGCCCTTGATCGCCGCGACGGCGGCCGCGACCAGGCCAAGGAACGGCGCCTCGCATTGCGTCAGCGTCGCGCGCAGCACCTGGCTGTGCTCGTCGAGCTCGCTGCGGAAGAAGGCCGCCACATCCATGGGCGCGATCTTCGGCGGCGCTTGGCAAGCTTTCAACCGCTATTTCGCGGGGATTAACCATCCGCCCGAGTCTCGCGCTTGCCAGGGCCGGCGCGGTAGGGTAGGGAGCGCGCTCCGAAGGGGCGGTTCTTGATGTCGAAGCCGGTCCGCCGCCGCGGCCTCATCCTCGACCGCGACGGCGTTATCAACGAGGACACCGGCTATCTGCACCGAATCGAGGAATGCCGGTTCGTCGACGGGATCTTCGAGATGGTGGCCGCCTTCCAGGCGCGGGGCTTCGTCACCGTCATTGCCAGCAACCAGTCGGGCATCGGCCGCGGCCTCTACAGCGAATCGGATTTCGCCCACTTCATGACCTGGATGCGCTGGGAATTTGCCCGCCGCAAGGTGCCGGTCGCGGCGGTCTATCACTGCCCGGATCATCCGACGGAAGGCATCGGTCCTTACCGCCGCGCCAACCCCTGGCGGAAGCCGGAGCCGGGCATGCTGCAGCAGGCCGCCTGGGACCTCGACCTCGATCTCCGCAAATCCTGGACCGTCGGCGACAAGGCAAGCGACGTCGAGGCGGGCCGCGCCGCCGGCGTCGGCACCATCGTCCAGTACGATCCCCTTGCGCCCGCAGTGCGCCGATGCGACGACTTCTGGCTGGTCCCGCGGCTCGCCGCGGTGACCGAGCTCCTGGCGCAGCAGGAGGAGGGCGGCGGCCAGTGGTAAGGCAGATCTCGGAGGGGGCGTCGTGAAGGTACTGGTCACGGGCGGTGCCGGCTTCATCGGCACCTCGGTGGTGCGCCATCTCCTGCGCGAGGGGCATGCGGTCGTCAATCTCGACAAGCTCACCTATGCCGGGTCCAACCCGCCGTTGGGCGAGTTGGCGCCGCCCGACCGCTACTGGCTTGAGGTCGCCGACGTCGCCGACCGCGCGGCGGTCGAGCGCATCTTCCGGCAGCATCGGCCGGAAGCGGTGATGCATCTCGCCGCCGAGACCCATGTCGACCGATCGATCGACCGGCCGGACGATTTCATCCATACCAACATGGTCGGCACCTTCACCCTGCTGGAGGTGGCGCGCGCCTATTGGGACGCGCTCGAGGGCGAGGCGAAGGCGCGCTTCCGCTTCCATCACATCTCGACCGACGAGGTCTTCGGCTCGCTGGGTGCCGAGGGGCGCTTCACCGAGGAGACGCCCTATCGGCCGAACAGCCCGTACTCCGCCAGCAAGGCCGGCGCCGACCATCTGGTGCGCGCCTGGCATCAGACCTTCCGCTTTCCCGTTGTCACCACCAACTGCTCCAACAACTACGGTCCGTGGCAGTTTCCCGAGAAGCTGATCCCGCTGATGATCCTGAACGCCCTCGACGGCAAGAAGCTGCCGGTCTACGGCACCGGCGCCAATGTGCGCGACTGGCTTTATGTGGGCGATCACGCGGCGGCGCTGGTGATGGTGATGCAGCGCGGCCGCCTCGGCGAGACCTACAACATCGGCGGCGGCGAGGAGCGCAGCAACAACGAGATCGTCGCTCTCCTCTGCTCGCTCCTCGACGAGGCGCTGCCGCAATCGCCGCACCGGCCGCACAAGCAGCTCATCACCTACGTCACCGACCGGCCCGGCCACGACATGCGCTACGCGATCGACGACAGCAAGCTCCGAGGCGAGTTCGGCTGGAGGCCCAGCGAGACGCTGGAGACGGGGTTGCGCAAGACCGTGCGCTGGTTCCTCGACAACCGCGCATGGTGGGAGCCGATCCGCAGCGGCCTCTACCGCGGCGAGCGGCTGGGGCAGGCGAAGGTGGGGAAGGCACGCTCATGAAGGGCATCATTCTCGCCGGCGGCTCCGGCACGCGGCTCTATCCGCTGACCCGCGCACTCTCCAAGCAACTGCTGCCGATCTACGACAAGCCGATGATCTACTATCCGCTCTCGACGCTGATGCTGGGCGGCATGCGGGAGATCCTGATCATCACCACGCCGGGCGACGCGCCGCTCTTCGAGACGCTGCTGGGCGATGGCACCCAATGGGGGATCAAGCTCTCCTACGCGGTGCAGCCGAAGCCCGAGGGGCTGGCGCAGGCGTTCCTCATCGGCCGCGACTTCCTCGCCGGCGACGGCGCGGCGCTGATCCTCGGCGACAATCTCTTCTACGGCGACAGCCTGACCCACATGCTGGAGCGGGCGCGTCTGCGCAAGAGCGGCGCCACCATCTTCGCCTACCGCGTCAGCGATCCCGAGCGCTACGGCATCGTCGAGTTCGACGGCGCCAGCAAGGTGCTCTCGCTCGAGGAGAAGCCGAAATCGCCACGCTCGGACTGGGCGGTGACCGGCCTCTATTTCTATGACGGCGAGATCGTCAAGGTGGCGAGCTCGATCAAGCCCTCGGCACGCGGCGAGCTGGAGATCACCGACGTCAACAAGGTCTATCTCAAGAAGGGCGATCTGGCGGTGGAGCGTCTCGGCCGCGGCTATGCCTGGTTCGACACGGGAACCCATGACTCGCTGATCGAGGCGTCGGAGTTCGTGCGCACGCTGGAAAAGCGCACCGGGCAGAAGATCGGCTGCGTCGAGGAGGTGGCGTTCCGCCAGGGTTTCATCGACGCGAAGCAGCTCACCGGGCTTGCGAACGACTACCGGAAATCCGAATACGGCGCTTATCTCGAGCGCCTGGCACGAGAGGGTCCCTACGCATGAGCGAGCGCGGCTATGCCATTCTGGGCTTGGGATATGTGGGACTGCCGGTCGCCCTCGCTTTCGCGCGTCACTTCAAGCCGGTGATCGGCTTCGACATCTCCCGATCGCGCATCGCGGAATTGCGGCGCGGCGAGGACCGCACCGAGGAGACTGCCTCCACGGAGCTGACGGAGAGCTCGCTCATTTTCACCGACGATCCCCAGCGGCTCGCCGAGGCGAGCTTCTTCATCGTCGCGGTGCCGACCCCGATCGATTCCCAGCGCCGGCCGGATCTCACCGCGGTGCTGGGCGCCTGCCGCACCATCGGCCCGGCGCTCCGGCCGGGCGCGGTGGTGGTTTTCGAATCGACGGTCTATCCCGGCCTGACACGCGAAATCTGCGGCCCCGCACTGGCGGAAGCCTCCGGCCTCCGGCCCGGCATCGACTTCAAGCTGGGCTACTCGCCCGAGCGCATCAATCCCGGCGATCGCGAGCATCGGCTCGAGACCATCGTCAAGGTGGTGGCGGGGGAGGACGCCGAGACCCTGGAGCGGGTGGCATCCGCCTATGGCGCGGTGGTGCCGGCGGGCGTCCATCGCGCGCCCTCCATCGAGGTGGCGGAGGCCGCCAAGGTGCTGGAGAACACCCAGCGCGATATCAACATCGCGCTGATGAACGAGCTTTCGCTCATCCTCGACCGCATGGGGCTGCGCACCGCCGACGTGCTGGCGGCGGCGGCGACCAAGTGGAACTTCCTGCGCTTCACGCCGGGCCTCGTCGGCGGTCACTGCATCGGCGTCGATCCATATTACCTCACCGCCAAGGCCGAGGCGCTGGGATACCTGCCGCAGGTGATCCTGGCAGGCCGGCGCATCAACGACAGCATGGGGGGCTTCATCGCCCAGCGGCTGGTGAAGCTGCTGATTGCCGGCGACCACCCTGTCCGCCGCGCGCGCATCGGCATCCTGGGATTGGCCTTCAAGGAGAACGTGCCCGATCTTCGCAACAGCCGGGTGCCCGACATCGTCGCCGAGCTCAAGGGGTTCGGCATCGAGGCCCTGGTCCACGATCCCCTGGTGGATGCCGAGGAAGCGCGGCACGAATACGGCATCGACGTCGTTGCGGCGGAGGCGCTGCAGCACCTCAATGGCCTGGTGGTCGCGGTGCCGCACCGGGCGTTTCTCGATCGTCCGCTTCGACACTACTTCGATGCGCTGCTGCCGAAAGGCGTGGTGATCGACGTGAAGTCGGCGCTCGACCCGGCCCTGTTGCCGGCGGGCCTCAGCTATTGGAGCCTGTGAGGAGCGCGAGGCGGCCGCCGCCCGCGAGCTCCGGTACCAGCCCTTTCAGGATCGCCAGCACGCGGGCCGCGTTGCGCGCGCGCGCCGCCTCCGCAAGCTCGTCGAGGCCGCGCATCAGCGTCGCCTGCGCCAGCGCCCGCGGCTCGGCGAGGCGGATGCTGGGAATTCGGGTGGGTGTCAGCGTCTCGCCGGCATAGAACAGCTCCTCGTGCAGCTTCTCGCCGGGCCGGAGGCCGATGAACTCGATCTTGACGTCGACGTCCGGCTTCAGGCCCGCGAGGCGGATCATCTGCCGGGCCAAATCGACGATCTTCACCGGCTCGCCCATGTCGAGCACGAAGATCTTGCCGCGGGCCGCCTCCTCGCCGGCGAGCGCCGCCGACTGCAGCACCAGCTCCACCGCCTCGCGCACGGTCATGAAGAAGCGGGTGATCGCCGGGTCGGTGACGGTGAGCGGGCCGCGCTCGGCGAGCTGGCGCTGGAAGAGCGGCACCACCGAGCCGGTCGATCCCAGCACGTTGCCGAAGCGCACCGTGACGTAGCGCGTGCCCTGAGTGTCGCGCGCGGCGGCGAGGTCGAGGGCCTGGCAGGCCATCTCGGCGACGCGCTTGCTGGCACCCATGATGTTGGTGGGATTGACCGCCTTGTCGGTGGAGATCAGCACCATGGTGCCGACGCCGTGGCGGCTGCAGGCCTCGGCGACGTTGCGGGTGCCGAGCGCGTTGGTGAGCACGCCCTCGATCGGATTGGCCTCGACGATCGGCACATGCTTGAGCGCGGCGGCGTGGAAGACGAGCTCCGGGCGCTCGGCGGCGATCACCTCGTCCACCCGCGCCGGCTCACGCACGTCGCCGATGACGGCGAGCCGCGAGAGCGGCGGATGCGTCTCCATGATCTCGCGGTCGATGGTGTAGAGCGCATACTCGCTGCTGTCGAAGAGGATGAGGCGAGCGGGGCCGAGCGCCGCCACCTGGCGTGTGAGCTCGGCGCCGATGGTGCCGCCGGCACCGGTCACCAGCACGCGGCGGCCGGCGATGAGGCGTTGCATGCTGGCGCGGTCGAGCACCGCCTGCGGGCGGCCCAGCAGATCCTCGATCGCCACCGGCTCGATGCGCGCGTGGGTATCGCTCGCGGTCTCGCGGAACTCGGTGAGCCGCGGCAGCCGCGCCAGCGGCACGGCGAGGCGATCGGCGATGTCGAGGAGGCGGCGCACCAGCGCGCCGTCGGGATCGCGCGACGCGATGATGAGCCGCTGCGGGCGCTGGTTGCGGCTCTCGAGCCGCTCCACCACCGCCGGCAGCTCGTCGACCATGCCGAGCACCGGCACGCCCGCCACCTCGCGGCCGAGGCGGCCGGCGGTCTCGGTGATGAGGCCCACGACCTCGTAAGGGCTCTCGGGATCACGCGCCATCTCGCGGATGAAGCCGTGTGCGCCGTCGCTGACGCCGATCAGCAGCACGGGGACGGCGGCAGTGCGGCGGCGCTCCAGTACATGGCGGAAGCCGCGGTCCTTCAGCACGCGGTAGGCGAAGCGCGGCCCGCCGAGGAGACCCACCAGCACGAACCAGCAGATGACGAAGGTGGAGCGCGGCATCGCCTCGAGCCGCGTCACCAGGAAGAAGAGGAGGAAGGCGACCGCGATGATGATGGTCGCCGCCCGGACCAGCCCCACCAGATCCGGCAGCGAGGCGTAGCGCCAGATGCCGCGATAGAGGCCGGTGGCGAGGAAGACGCCCGCGGCGATGGCCGCGAATCCGGCGGTGTAGCCGATCAGGAGATCGCGCGGCACCTGGGCAATGACATCGCCGTAGCGCAGGTACATGGCGAGCGGCAGCGCGATCGCTGCCATGGTCACGTCATGGACGAAGGCGCCGAGCGCGCGGCCGCTGCGCAGGATCGAGCGTTTCGGTCGGGAATCCATGGGCTTCGTCGCCGATCTCCGATCGGGTGCGGCCGGACCTTACGCAACGCCCGGGGCGGCGGCAACCCGAAAGCGTCCTCACGCCGGTTCAGCCGGTTGACAACACCTTACGAAAGCTGCGAAATCCGCGCCGCGAGGAATGGATGGAAAAAGTTGTCTGCAATCTCTGTGGCGGAGATCGCTCGCGATTCGTTTACCGGCAACCCGATGCGCTCTTCTTTCCCGATCGCTGGTTCGACGTGGTCGAGTGCCTGCAATGCGGGCTCGGCTTCGTCAATCCGCGTCCCACCATCTCGGAGATGGCGGAATACTATCCCGCCGCCTTCTTCTCGTCCTTCAACGATCCGGCGCATGCCCAACGCTATGCGGCCGAGGCGCGCTTTCTCCCCGTCGCCGGCGTGACTGGTGTCCCGCGGCTGCTCGATGTCGGCTGCGCCAACGGCGACTTTCCGCGCTTCATGAAGGCGAGGGGCTGGGATGTCGAGGGCGTCGAGCTGTCGCCAAACGCCGCCGCGATTGCGGATTTTCCGGTCTATCGGTCGGAGTTTTCCGCCGCCCCGATCGACGGGCCGCGCTACGACGCGGTGACCGCCTGGGGCGTGCTGGAGCACGTGCACGATCCGATGGCGTATTTCAGGAAGGCGGCGCAAGTGCTGAGGCCGGGTGGCCGCTTCGTGTTCCTGGTGCCGAATTTCGACAGCCTTTCGTCGCGCGCCCTCTTCCGGGAGGATGTGCCGCGGCATCTCTATTTCTTCACCGCCGAGACGCTGCGGCGCTACTCCGAGACCGCCGGGCTCCGCTTGCGCGAGCTGGCGCAGAGCCGCGAGGTCTACGAGATGATTCCCTCCAATGTCACTTATCACCTGTTCAGTTGCTGGCTGCGCGGCCGCGCGCTGCGCTGGGAGGACCTGCCGGAGGCGCGCAACGCCTATCTTCGCCGCCTGGGTCTCGCCGATGCGAGTGCCAAGGCGGTGAGCCCGCTGCACAATCTGCGCTATGCGCTGACGCATCCTCTGGCGGCGGTCGATCGTGTGGTCAGCAAGCTGTTCGAGCGCTGGCAGCTGGCCCGGGGCACCTACGGCATGATGATCGGCGTCGCGGAGCGGCCGGCCGCGCGGTGAGCGATCCCGGCACGCCGCCTGTCGCGATCGGGGTGGATTGGCGATCGTGCGCATTCTGCATGTGATCACGGGCCTCGATACCGGCGGCGCGGAGATGATGCTGCTGAAGCTGCTGTCCGCCGGCGCATCGGTGGCGAGCTCCGCGGTGGTTTCGCTCGGCAGCAAGGGTACGCTGGGACCGCGCATCGAGGCGCTCGGCGTTCCCGTGCTGGGCCTTGGGCTCACCCGCGTGATGCCCAATCCGATCGCTGCGCTGACGCTGCTGCGCTTTGCGCGCCGCTTCGGCGCCGACCTCGTCCAGGGCTGGATGTATCACGGCAATCTGGCGGCGAGCCTCGCGAGGCTGGGCATGCAGCGCCGCGTGCCGGTGCTGTGGAGCATCCGGCAGTCCCTCTATGACATCGGCGCCGAGCGCCGGACCACCGCCGCCGCCATCCGCCTCGGAGCGCGACTCTCGTGGCGCGCCGCGGCCGTCATCTACAACAGCGAAACCAGTGCCGTGCAGCATGAGGCGCTCGGCTACAGGGCGAGCCGCCGCGTCGTCATTCCCAACGGCTTCGATTGCGAAGTCTTCCGGCCCTCGGAGGCCGCGCGACAGCGGGTGCGGGCGGCGCTCGGCATCGAGCAGGATGCGGTCGTGATCGGACTTTTCGCCCGCTTCCATCCCATGAAGGACCACCGAGGTTTTCTGCAGGCCGCGGCCGCCCTGGCCGGCGCGCACCCGGCTGTCCGCTTTCTCCTGGTGGGCAAGGGAGTGGACGCCAATGAGCCGGCCTTGGCGCGGGTGATCGCCGAGCGCGGGTTGCAGCCCAATGTGCTGCTGCTCGGCGAGCGCTCCGACATGCCGGAGCTCACGGCGGCCCTCGACGTCGCCTGCTCCGCCTCGGCGCGCGGCGAGGGTTTCGCGAATGTCATCGGCGAGGCGATGGCGTGCGGCGTGCCTTGCGTGGTGACCGACGTCGGCGACAGCGCCCGGATCGTCGGCGCGACCGGCATCGTCGTACCGGCGCGGGATCCTGATGCGCTGGCGCGGGCGCTGGGCGAGCTTCTTGGTGCCGGCCCGGCGCGGCGCCACGAGCTTGGCGCCGCGGCGCGCCGGCGGATCGAGACGGATTATTCGCTGCCGGCGATCGCCGAGCGGTATCTCGCGCTCTATCGGCAACGGATCACGCGGTCGTCGATGACCGCCACGCGTGATCCGCCGTGAGCCGGGGGACGGAGACGCCCTCCGCTTGGCGCCGAGCGGCGCTGCTGGCTGCCGGAATGAGGAGCTGGGCCCAGGGGTCGCCCAATCGCCGCATTCTTGCCGCGAGCATGCGCGTCGGCGGCGCCACGGTGCTGGCGCGCGGCGCCTTCGTCATCCGCGAGCTCGTCGTCGCTTATGCTCTCGGCACCAGTCCGCAGCTCGGCGCCTTCCTGCTGGCGGCGGTGATTCCGACCTATATCGCGCAGGCTTTCAGCGGTGCGCTGCCGGCCGCCTTCGTTCCCGCCTTTGTCCATGCGCGCGAGGACGGCGGAATCGCGACCGCCGCACGCCTGCTCGGCGCCGCGGTGATCCTGGTGGCTGGCCTGCTGATCGCCCTTGCGGTGCCGGTGATCGCGCTCTTCCCGCTCTATCTCCAATCCGCCGCCGCGAAGTTCAGCCCGGGCGACCGGCAGCTGGCCATGGGTCTTCTGCTGATCCTTGGTCCCTATACCCTGCTGCGAGGGCTCGCCGCGCTCTGGGGCGCCACGCTCAATGCCTGCCGCGTCTTCGTGCTGCCCGGCCTGACGCCCGCCTTGACGCCGCTGCTGACCGCCGCCGTGCTTCTCACGATCCGCGGTGCCGGCGTCGAGGCGCTGGCCTGGACGATGACGCTCGGCGCCGTGGTGGAGACTGCGATCATCGCCGTCGCCGTGCGCGCGGCGGGAGTGGCGATCCGGCCGCGCTGGCCCGGCTACCTTCCGGAAATCCGCCAACTCGTGCGGCAGTTCCTGCCGATGATCGTCGGCAGCGCTGTTCTCGGCGCCACCACTTTCGTCGACCAGAGCATGGCGGCGACGCTCTCGCCGGCATCGATATCGGTGCTTTACTACGCCAATCTGCTCGTGCTGCTCCCGGTCCTGGTCGCCGGCGGCACCCTCGGTACCGCGGCACTGCCTTACGCGTCGGAGATGGCGACGACCCGCCAATGGCCGGCGCTCGGGCACATGGTGGTGGTCTATCTCCGCTATATTGCCCTCGTCACCATACCTCTCACGGTCGCGCTGATCGTCTTCGCGCCGTCGGTGGTCGCGCTGGTGTTTCACCGCGGCGCCTTCACCGCCGCGGACGGCATGGCGGTAGGCGAGGTGGTGCGTTATCTTGCCGCCCAGGTCCCCTTCAGCCTCGGCGCCGTGATCCTGATTCAGGTCATATCGGCTTTGCGCCGGACCGACATTCTGCTGTGGAGCGCCGTGCTGAGCCTGATTCTGAAGCTCGTCCTCAACTATCTCCTGATCGGACCCCTGGGCCTCGCGGGAATCGCGCTCTCGACCAGCGTCATTTACGCGGCGGCGCTCGTCTATCTCCTGTTCTTCTGCTTCGCGCAGCTGCGCCGCCGCCAGCATGGCTGAGAAGGTCGGCAAGGACTATTGGGAGCGGATCTGGCAGCCCGCCGAGCTGCCGCGGCCGGTCGAGCCGCAGCGGGACACGCTGCGCAACCACTCCTATTACGAGATCCATCGGGCGCTCTCGCGTCTCGTTCCGGCGCTGCCCGGCGCGCGCCTCATCGAGTTCGGCTGCGCGCAATCGAGCTGGCTTTCCTATTTCGCCAAGCATGCCGCGATGCGCGTCGCCGGCATCGATTACGCGCCGCGCGGCTGCGAGAAGGCTGCCGCCGTGCTGGCGCGCGACGGCGTGGACGGCGAGATCGTGCAGGCCGATTTCATGGCGCCGCCGGATCGCCTGCTGGAGGCTTTCGATGTCGGCATCTCCTTCGGCGTTGCGGAGCACTTCGAGGACACGGCGGAGTGCCTTGCGGCGTTCCGGCGTTTCCTGCGCCCCGGTGGCACCCTCGTCACCGTCATCCCCAACATGGCGGGGCTTGCCGGCACGCTGCAACGCTGGCTGGACCGCGAGGTCTACGACATTCATGTCGTGCTCGATGCGCCGGCCCTCGCCGAGGCGCATCGGCGCGCCGGCCTCATCGACGTTCGCTCCGAGTACCTCGTCTGCTCGAATTTCGGCATGGTCACCCTGGGGGCGGGACGCTCGCCGGTGAAGCGCCTGCTGCGTCTCGGGTTGATGGGGATCTCCTACGCGCTCTGGTTCGTCGACCGCTCCATCCTCAGGGTGCCGGCGACGCGCTGGCTTTCGCCCTATATCATCTGCGCCGCACGGCTGCCTTCCGCCTGAGACCCCCTCGCATGATGTTCGTGCTCAGCAAATTGCTCTGGATCGTGGTGGCGCCGGGCGACCTCCTCCTCATCCTCGTTGTCGCCGGCCTGCTGCTTCTCTGCCTTGGCCGCCGCCGGGTCGGCATGGCGCTGGCGGCTACCGGCGCGGTGGGCCTCTGCGCTACCGCCGTGCTGCCGGTGGGCGAATGGTTGATGATCCCGCTGGAGAACCGCATCGCCGCGCCGTCTCCGATGCCGGCACGCGTCGACGGCATCATCGTGTTGGGAGGCAGCGTCGACGAGACGGTGAGCGCGGCGCGCGGCCATCCGACGGTCAACCAGGCCGCCGACCGGATGGTCAGCACGGCGATGCTCGCCCGCCGCTATCCTGCGGCGCGCGTCGTGGTGGATGGCGGGACCTCGAGCCTGTTCCCGGATGGCTCGACCGAGGCCGCGGCGATGGCGGGGTTCCTGGTCGAGGAGGGTATCGACCCTGCGCGGATCACCCGCGAGAGCCATTCGCGCAATACTTACGAGAATGCGCTCTTCGCTTATCGGGAGGTGAAACCCAAGCCGGGCGAGACCTGGCTGCTGGTTACCTCCGCCTGGCACATGCCGCGCGCGCTTGGCTGCTTCCGGAGCGTCGGCTGGAGCGTCACTCCCTATCCCGTCGACTATAAGACCACCGGCCACTTCTGGACCCGCAACGAGATTCAGCTCGGTCCGCAGCTCATCCTGGCCAACCTTGCCGTGAAGGAATGGATCGGCCTCGTTGCCTATCGGCTGATGGGGCGCACCGACGCGCTCTTCCCCGCGAATCCCTAGCGCCTTCCGTCCAGCAACCGGCGATAGAGCGCCACCGTTTCAGCGCCGATGGTGGCATCGGACAGGTCGGGATCGACCAGCCGCCGGCTCGCCACGCCGAGGCGCCGGCGCAGCGCGGCATCCTCGACCAGGCGCTGGATCGCGTCCGCCAGCGCGGCCGCGTCGCCGACCGGCACCAGCAACGCGTTGACGTCGGGGCGCGCGATCTCGCGACAGCCCGGCACGTCGGTGGCGACGAGCGGGCGCGCGCAGGCGGCGGCCTCCAGCAGGCTCTTGGGCAGCCCCTCGTGCAGCGAGGGCAGCACGGCGATGTGCGCCTGTCGCCAGACCTCGCGCACGTCGCTGACCTGCCCGAGCCAGCGCAGATCCGGCAGGGTGCGCCAGCCGTGCACTTCCTCGTCCGGGATCGATGTCGGGTTCTCCGGGTCCGGCGTACCGGCGATCAGCAGGGCGACCGCGACGCCGCGCCCGCGCAGCAGGCGATAGGCTTCGATCAGGCTGCGCACGCCCTTGTCGGCGAGCAGGCGACCGACGAAAGCCACGGTGACCGGCCGTTGTTCCGGCTCCGGCAGTGGCTGGTAATGCATCGTATCGATGCCGGATCCGCGCAGCATCGCGACGTGCCCGCTGGCGTCGGGTGCCATGCGCAGCAGCATCTCGCGGTGGCCCTCGTTCTGCACCACCACCACGCTCCGTCTGCGCGCCAATAGCGCACGCAGCACCAAGGTGATCGGAAGTCGCATGAGTCGCGCTTTGAGGTCCGCGGATGCGAAGGCGTAGCCGGTGCCGGTCAGGCTGCTGACGATCGCCGGGACGCGCGCCAGCAGCGCGGCGACGCCACCGTAGACCATCGGCTTCAACGCGACATGATGCACGATATCCGGCCGCTCGCGGCGGTAGAGGCGATGGATCTCCAGGATGGCGCGGAACGCCGCCAGCGGTCCGAGGTCGCGCCGCCGCCAGGCGAGAGGATGGAGCGCGAAACCCTCGGCGCGGATCAGATCGCCATGCGCCTCGACGCGCGCGGCGATCGCCACCTCGAAGCCTGCGGCCTTGGCCGCGCGCGCCATCGGCAGCCGATGCGACCAGAAGTACCAGTCCTCGGTGACGAGGTAGATGAGCTTCATCGAGCCCGACATCAGGTGCTGTCGGCGGCAGGCGGCTCGTCTTCCGCGAGCGCCACTGCCAGTGCCGCCGTCATCCAGAGCGAGCACTGCCACCACGCCTGCCAGAAGCCGTAGCTCACCAGCGCCACCACCAGGGCGCCGGCGACCAGTGCCAGCCCGCGCGAGCGCGCCGCTCTCGAGGCGCCGGCGAGACGGCTCAGCAGCCAGAGCACCACCAGCGTGCAGAGTGCAGCGCCGGGCAGCCCGAGCTCGAGCCGCCATTGCAGGATCGCGTTGTGCGGATGCAACGGCATCCAGAGCGCGCCGGCGCGGGCGAGTTCCGGCACGCGCGGATCCTCGATCAGGTCGCTGCCGCCCGGAAGCGCTCGCGCCGCATCGAGACCCCACCCGAGCAGCGGCCGCTGCGCGATCTCGCCGATGGCGAAATGCCAGATCGCCAGGCGGTGGATGATCGAGCCCGACAGGGTCGGCACCGCATTGTGGATGTGCGCCACCATTCCCATGCTGAGCGGGAACGCGGGCAGCATGGCCGCGAGCGCGATGAGCGCCGCCCCGAGCACGGCGGTGGTGGTGCGCGGCACGAGATGCGCGACCGGCCAGACGGCGAGCGCCACCAGCATGGCCAGCATCGCGGCATGGCTTGCCATCGCGAAGACGACGATCAGCGTCGCCGCCAGCAGCGCCGCGAGCCCGACCACCTTGTGGCGGCCGACGATGCCGAGGCTCAGCGGCCAGACCGCCAGCGCCATCGTGGTGGCGCCACGATCGAAGCGGGTATAGCGCTGCAGCCAGCGGGCAAGCGCATTGGCGCCCGGCTGCGGATGCCAGAGCGCGTGGGCGATCGCGGCAGCGACGAGCAGGAAAAGCCCGAGGCAGAAGCCGCCGAGAAAGGCGTGCCAGACTCGCGCGCGCTCGTCGCCATCGAGGCCGCCGGCGACAGCCAGCAGCACGAGCCCGCCGGCGCAGATGGCGAGGAAACGCAGCCCTTCTAGGAAGCTGTGGGCGGGCAGGATCGACCACGCGGCCGATGTGGTGCCCCAGAGTCCGAGCAGCAGCAGCAGGGTCACCAACGGCCGGACGGAGAGCAGCCGCCAGAGCTCGCGATGTCCGCCCAAGGCGAGGGCGACCAGCGCGGCGATCGGCAGCAGCGGCGCCAGCGCCAGCGGCGCCACTGCTGCCAGCGGCGGCATCATCGCGCCGGCAACCGCGAGGGCGGTCGAGGGGCGGGCCCAGTCGTCGCGCAGCGTCATCGCGCCACTTTCTCCTGTTCCAGATACCAGCGGCAGGTGCCAGCAAGCCCGGCATCGAGATCGACGGGCGGCCGCCAGCCGAGCACCGCGCGGGTCGCCCGGTCGTCCACCTGCAGCGACTGCGTCAGCCGGTCGATCGCCTCGGCCCGGCGGAGCGCGCGCGCGGCGAGCCGCAGCAGCGGAACCGGACAGGGCAGCAGAAGCGGCACGCGGCCGAGATGGCGCCCGATCCGGCGCAACAGCTCCGAGGTGCCGATTTCCTGGTCGTCCCGTGCGAGGTAGGCGCCCGTCACCGGCGCCGGTGCGGCGGCGATCCTTGCCAGGAGATCGACGAGATTGTCGCGGCAGAGGAGGCTTCGCCGGTTCGCGATGCCGCCGAGCGGCAGCACCGGCGCGCGGCGGACGAGATCCAGCAAGGCCCGGAAGTTGCCCTTGACCTCCGGCCCGTAGACCAGCGGCGGGCGGATGATCGCGAGTGCCGTCCCGCTGCCGGCGATCGCCTCGCGCATCGCCGTCTCGAGCCGTGCCTTGGCATGGCCGTAGACATCGGCCGGCGCCAGCGGCTGATCGGCGCGGAATGGCGTCGCCGCAGTCGTCTCGCCATGCACCTTGATCGAGCTCAGCAGGATCATTTGCGTGACGCCGGCGGCGATCGCTTCGGAGGCGAGATGCCGCGCCGCCGCCAGCTCGCCGGCGATCCAAGGATCCGGATCGCCGCTCAGCGGCGCATGGGCGCGCGAGGCGAGATGGATCACCACGCGTGCACCTGCCAGGACCGTTTGCCACGTCGTTTGCGGCGAGAGATCGCCGAGCGCCAGCGCCCGAACCGCCGGCGCGAATTCGATCGGGCGACGCGCCACCGCCACGACCTCGACGCCATCGGCGGCTAGTCGCGCCACCACGGCGCGGCCGATGAAGCCGCCGGCGCCCACGACCACGATTCGCGCCATGTTTCGAGGCTGACCCCTGGCATTGCCGTCGCTGGGCCCGCACTCTACAGAGGCGGACCGTCCTCCCGCCAGCGCTTCTGCCTCGGGTGGCGCCACCCTGCCGCATGCGTTATCGTCCGCCGCGGTATCCCCGAGGACGGGAAGGCTCTCTCAGGCATGTGCGGAATCGTCGGGTTCTGGGATCCGCGCGGCGGCGGCGCCATGGCGGGCGATCTCGTGCGCGAGATGGCGCGGGCGATCGCCCATCGCGGCCCCGACGGCGACGGCGCCTGGGTCGATGCGGAGGCGGGCGTGGCGCTCGGCCACCGCCGGCTCGCCATCATCGATCTCTCCACCGCGGCGAGCCAGCCGATGGCGAGCGGCAACGGCCGCTGGGTCGTCACCTACAATGGCGAGGTCTACAACCACGCCGACATCCGCCGCGAGCTCGAGGCGGAAGGTCGCCGCTTTCGCACCCAGTCCGACACCGAGGTGATGCTGGAGGCGTTCGACGCCTGGGGCATCGAGCGCGCGCTCGGCCGTTTCATCGGCATGTTCGCGCTGGCGCTCTGGGACCGGCGGGACCGCAAGCTGACGCTGATCCGCGACCGCATGGGCGTGAAGCCGCTCTACTACGGGCGCAACAACGGCGTGCTGTTCTTCGGCTCGCAGCCGAAGGCGTTCCGGCCGCATCCGGCTTGGCGGCCGGAGATCGACCGCGACGCCATCGCCGCCTGCCTCGCCTTCAACTACATCCCGGCGCCGCTCTCGGTCTGGCGCGGCATCCGCAAGCTGCGGCCCGGCCACTACGTCACCCTCGACGCCGAAGGGCAGGGCGAGGAGCGCTGCTACTGGGATCCGCGCGAAGTGGCGCGCGGCGGCGCGCGCCAGCGCCTGCCGGAGGACGCGGTCGCCGCCGAGGAGGAGCTCGACGCGCTCTTGAGCGACGCCGTCAAATGGCGTCTCGTCGCCGACGTGCCGGTGGGCGCCTTCCTCTCCGGCGGCATCGACAGCTCGACCGTGGTGGCGCTGATGCAGCGGCACCTGAACCGGCCGGCGAAGACCTTCACCATCGGCTTCCGCGAGGGGGGCTACGACGAGGCGCCGGCGGCGCGGGCGGTGGCGCGCCATCTCGGCACCGAGCATACCGAGCTCTACCTCGGCCACGGCGACGCGCTCGCCGTGATTCCGACGCTCTCGGATTTCTACGACGAGCCCTTCGCCGACGCCTCGCAGATCCCGACCATGCTAGTCTCGCGCCTGGCGCGGCAGTCGGTGACCGTGTCGCTGTCCGGCGACGGCGGCGACGAGGCCTTCGCCGGCTATCCGCGCTATCCCCTGGTGACCCGCATCGGCGGCATGCTGGGCCGGGTGCCGCGCTCGCTGCGCGCCGGCCTCGCGCGCGCCATCACCGCGCTCTCGCCGGCGGGCTGGGACCGCGCGTTCGACCTGCTGCCGGCGGCGCGCCGGCCGCGGCTTGCCGGCGACCGCGTGCACAAATTCGCGGGCGTGCTCGACTTCGCCGATTTCGACGATCTGCACCGGCGCATCATCTCGCACTGGCAGGTGCCGCCAACCGCTGAGCGCTACGACGGCGCGCCCGGCTTTCCCGAGCTCGACCGCGACTACAGCGCCTCGGTGAGCGCTCCCCTCGACCGCATGCAGCTCGCCGACATGCTGACCTATCTTCCCGACGACATCCTGGTGAAGCTCGATCGCGCCAGCATGTCGGTAGGTCTCGAGGGGCGCGAGCCGCTTCTCGATCACCGCGTTCTCGAATTCGCCTGGCGCCTGCCGCACGCGCTCCGCATCAGCGGCGGCAGCGGCAAATGGCTGCTGCGCAAGGTGCTCGACCGCTACGTGCCGCGGGCGCTCGTCGAGCGGCCGAAGATGGGTTTCGGCGTGCCGATCGATGCCTGGCTCCGCGGACCGCTCCGGGAGTGGGCCGAGGATCTCCTCGGCGAGAAGAGCCTCCGCGAGGCCGGCCTCCTCGACCCGGCGCCGGTGCGGCAATACCTCGCAGAGCATCTCTCCGGCCGCCGGAACCGGCAATATTCCCTCTGGGGCGCGCTGATGGTGCAGGCCTGGCACCGGCGCTGGGCCTGAGGAGAGGCGATGATGACGCGCAAGCTGTGGCGGCGCGCATTGCTGGCGGCGGCGGTCGTCGTGGTCGCGGTGGTCAGCGTGCTGCTGAAGGTGACGCCGCCGCCGAAGCCCGACCGCTACAGCGTCTATGACGGCGACACGCTCGAGGTGGTGCACGGCGACTGCCTGCTCGCGCATCTCCATCTCCCATGCCGGCCGCAACGGCTCCGCCTCTATGGCGTCGATGCCTTCGAGCGCACCCAGACCTGTCATGACGCCGAGGGCAAGGTCTGGGACTGCGGCTCGGTGGCAACCGCCCGCCTGCGCCAGCTGGTGGAGACGCCCGGCTTCCATTGCGAGGTCGACGAGGAGTTCGTCGATCGGCACGCGCGCGAGTTCGCCGCCTGCATCTCCGAGGGCAAGGACGTGGGGGCGATCCTGGTGTCCGAGGGGCTTGCCTTCGCCTATGGCCGACGCACGCGCTATGTCGAGATCGAGAGCGAGGCCAAGGCTGCCCATCGCGGCGCCTGGGCCGGGAATTTCGTGCGGCCACAGTATTTCCGGGCGGGGGCCAGAGGGTAGCGCGCAACCGCCGCGAGCGCGCAATTCAGGCTTGGGAAACGCCTGCGGGGCGGTCTAGCATCCTTCGAACGGCTTCATCCGACATCCCGGAGGAACGATGCGCACCCAGTACGGCGTCGAGGACATGACGATCCACCGGATCGTCGAGCAGGAATACGGCTTCACGCCGATCCGGGAATTCCTCCCGAACCTCAGCGCCGAGCTCCTGGAGGAGAACCGCTCCTGGCTGGCGCCCGCGGGGTTCGATCCGAAGACCAGCAATATCGTCTTCTGCTTCCAATCCTATGTCGTGAAGACGCCGCATCACACCGTGCTGGTGGATGCCTGCATCGGCAACGACAAGAATTTTCCGCTACGGCCGGCCTGGAACAAGAAGACCGATCCGAGCTGGATGAACGCGCTGAAGGCCGCCGGCGTCGGCGTCGAGGACATCGACTTCGTCATGTGCACCCATCTCCACGGCGATCACGTCGGCTGGAATACGCGGCTCGAGAACGGCCGCTGGGTCCCGACCTTCCCCAACGCGCGCTATCTCATCTCCAGGAAGGAATACGAATACTGGGCCGGCGAGCACCGCAAGACGCCGCTGCCGGCGATGGCCGACAGCGTTCTGCCGGTGATCGAGGCGAAGCGGGCGGATCTCGTCACCAGCGACCATGCGCTCGACGACCACATCCGGCTCTTTCCGACCCCCGGTCACACGCCCGACCATTTCGCCGTCGCCCTCGGCCGCAAGGGCGATGCCGCGGTCTTCACCGGCGATCTCATCCATTCGCCGCTGCAGGCGCGCTATCCCGACCTCCACACCCGCGTCGACTTCGACGTGCCGCAGGCAACCAGGACCCGCCGCGCCTTTCTCGAGCGCTACTGCGACACCGAGACGCTGTTCTGCACCATGCACTTCCCGTCGCCGTCGGTCGGCCACATCAAGCGCTGGGGCGAGGGTTTCCGCTGCGAGTATCTGACCTGAGCGCGCTCGAGCGGTCTTAGGCCCGGGCCGGATCCGATCCTGAGGCGCCGGCTCCGCGCGCCAGAAAGGCGTTGGCTTCCTCGAAGAGGCGCGGGTTCTTCTCGATGTCGTAGCGCTGCTCCAGGAAGGTCTCGGGATCCCATTCGCTGCGCTCGGCGGCGAAGAAATCGCCGCCATAGACATGGATCGCGCCGGTCAGGCCGCGGACCGGCCGCGCCAGCCGAGGAGCCTGAGCAGCGCCGCGATCAGCAGCACGCCCAGCACGACGCCGACCCCTGGATGCCAGACGGCGATCACCGCGAAGGCGATCAGCCCGAGATCGAAGATGAGGATCAGCGTGGCGACGGCCGCATGATTGCGGTCGCGGCCGAGGGCGCGCTGGTAGAAGTGGCTGTGATGCGCCTGCCAGATCCGCTCGCCGCGGATGAGCCGCAGCAGCAGCGTCAGCGTCGCGTCGGCGAGATAATAGAGCGGCAGCAGCAGCGCCGGCGCCCAGTAGCCGCGACCCGCCAGCAGCAGCAGCAGCCAGCCGACCAGGAATCCCAGCGGCACGCTGCCGACGTCGCCGAGGAAGACGCGGGCGGGATGCCAGTTCCAGGGCAGGAAGCCCAGCATGGCGGCGGCGAGCGCCACCACCAGCGCCAGATATCCCCCGGAAGCGACGCCGGTGAGGACCGCCACCGCGGCGAGGCCGCAGCCGATCGCCATCGTCTCGACTGTGGTGATCCCGTCGATGCCGTCCATGAAGTTGAAGAGATTGAGGAACCAGGTCCACAGCAGCAGCGTCGCGATCTCGTCGGCGCGCACCGGCAGCAGTCCCTGGAACACGTGGCCGCGGTCAGGGAGCGCCTGCAGGCCGACGAACACGATGAAAAAATGGACCGCAAGGCGGAAGAGCGCCGGCAGATGCGTCACGTCGTTGATCCAGGAGAGCGCGGCGAGCGCGAATCCAAGGCAGCAGATCAGCAGCGTCTCCGGCGGCGTGGCGCCAGTGACGCCGAGCCAGAGCCATGCCGCCAGCAGCGCCGTCACCACCGCGATGCCGCTTCCCTTCGGCACCGGCTCCTCATGGGAGGAGCGCTCCACCGGATGGTCGAGGATCATCCGGCGCTTGAGCCAGCGCATCATCAGCCAGCTTCCGCCGCAGCTCGCGACGAAGACCGCGAGAGCGAGCTCGAGCAGAGGGAGTGGAAGACCGGCGCTCATGGACCGCCCTTATAGCAGAGCCGCGGGCGATCGATGCTCTGTCTTGCAATCGCCACTCCGTGGCGCGACCGCCGGCGGCAACAGCGAAGGACCCCCGTATTCCGGCCTCCGGGCAGTCACGCAAAAACTCGCTTTGGATGAAGCGCTTGCAGGGCCATCTACTTTTAGTTCCCGGCACTTCACGATTTTTCAAGGACATAGGCGTAAAGACCCGAGCTTGCTTATCGCTAGCCTGCTAATCATTATTGGGTCATGCCAGCCTCTCCGGAATACGGCTTCGGCTTCCTGCTGCACGACATCGCGCGCCTGCTGCGCAAGCGCTACGACCGGCGCGCGCGCACGCTCGGGCTGAGCCGCGCCCAGTGGCAGGTGCTGGCGCATCTCCACCGTCACGAGGGCATTCATCAGCAAGGGCTCGCCGAAGTTCTGGAGATCGAGGGCGTGACGTTGGGCCGCCTGGTGCAGAAGCTGGAGGAGGCGGGCTGGGTCGAGCGCCGGCCCGACCCGAGCGACCGCCGCGCGCGCCGGCTTTACACCACTCCCAAGGTGGCGCCGGTGCTGGAGCGCATGTGGACGCTCGGCGAGACGACGCGGGAAGAGGCGCTCGCCGGGCTCGACGAGGCAGAGCGCCAGCACCTGATGGACTCTCTCGTCAAGGTGCGCGGCAACATCTCCGGCCGCGAGGCGGGCGAGACCAACGGCACTGGTGAGCCGGCCGTCGAGCGGCCGCGGAGGCTCCGCCATGGCTAAGCGCGCCGGCAGGGGCTTGCTGGAGATGCGCCGCACCCGCGTGGCGCTGCTGGGCCTGGGCCCGCTCGCGCTCGCGCTCGCCGCCGGCTACTTCTATCTGACCGGCGGGCGCTACGTCTCCACCGACGACGCCTATGTGCGCGCCGACAAGGTGCAGATCAGCAGCGACGTCGCCGGCCGCGTCATCGAGGTGAGCGTCGGCGACCATCAGCAGGTGGCCAAGGGCGACCCGCTGTTCCGCATCGACGACCAGCCCTACAAGATTGCGCTGGCGCGCACCGAGGCAATGCTGTCCGCCGCCCGCGACGACATCGCGGCGATGAAGGCGAGCTATCACCAGCGGGAAGCCCAACTGCAGCAGACGCGCGACACCCTCGACTACATGCGGCGGGAATCCGAGCGCCAGTCGCATCTCGCCGAGCAGATGGCGGCGCCGGTGAGCAAGGCCGACGAGTGGCGGCACAACTACGACAACGCGCGCCAGCAGGTGGCGTCGATGCAGCAGGAGCTGGCGCAGACGCTGGCCAATCTCGGCGGCAACGCCGATCTTCCGATCGACGACCACCCGCGCGTGCGCCAGGCGATGGCGGCGCGCGACCAGGCGGCGCTCGATCTCTCCCACACTCACATCACCGCGCCCGATGACGGCATCACTGCCAAGGTCGATCTGCGGCCCGGCCAGTGGGTGCAGGCGGGCCAGTCGGCTTTCGCGCTGGTGGAGACCCGCAGGCTCTACATCGAGGCCAATCTGAAGGAGACCGACCTCACCTATGTGAAGCCGGGCCAGAGCGCCAGCATCGAGGTCGACACCTATCCCGGCAAGCAGTGGCGGGCGCTGGTGAGCAGCGTCAGCCCCGGCACCGGCTCGGAGTTCGCCATCCTGCCGCCGCAGAACGCCACCGGAAACTGGGTCAAGGTGGTGCAGCGCGTGCCGGTGCGGCTGGTGCTGGCGCCGGAGGAGGAGACCAACGGGCTCCGCGCCGGCATGAGCGTCAATGTCGAGATCGACACCCATCACAAGAATCGGCTGCCGGAACCGATCGCCAAGGCGCTTGCCCGGGTGACCGGGGAGCCCGTCGTGGAGACCGCCGAGCAGCGCTGACGGCTGTGGCCGCGGTTGAACGCTGCCGGTCCATCGGCTAGGGATGCCGCAACAGCGGAGGAGCGGCCCCCATGTCCCTCGAGCCCGAGACCCTGAAGCAGCTTGTCGATACCGTGCAGCGCTTCGTGCGCGAGCGGCTGGTGCCGCTCGAGCAGAAAGTCGCTGAGGAAGACGCGGTGCCGCCGGCGATCATCGCCGAGATGCGCGAGCTCGGCCTCTTCGGGCTGTCGGTGCCGCAGGAATTCGGCGGCCTCGGTCTCTCGATGAGCGAGGAGGTAATGATCGCCTTCGAGCTCGGCCAGACCTCGCCCGCGTTCCGCTCGCTCATCGGCACCAACAACGGCATCGGCAGCCAGGGCATCGTCCTCGACGGCACCGAGGAGCAGAAGCGGAAATACCTGCCGCGGATCGCCTCCGGCGAGATCGTGGGATCCTTCGCGCTGACCGAGCCCGGTGCCGGCTCGGATGCGGCGAGCATCGTCACCAGCGCGCGACGCTCCGGCAATGGCTGGGTGCTGAACGGCACCAAGCGCTTCATCACCAACGCGCCGCACGCCGGCCTCTTCACCGTGATGGCGCGCACCGATCCCGCCGAAAAGGGCGCCGCCGGCATCTCGGCCTTCCTTGTCGAGGCGCCCAACCCCGGCCTCAAGATCGGCAAGCGCGACAAGAAGATGGGGCAGCAGGGCGCGCACACTGCCGACGTCGTCTTCGAGGATTGCCAGGTGCCCGCCGATGCGCTGCTCGGCGGTAGGGAAGGCCAGGGCTTCAAGACCGCGATGAAGGTGCTGGACCGCGGCCGGCTGCACATCTCAGCGGTCTGCGTCGGCGTCGCCGAGCGGCTGATCCGCGACAGCGTGCGCTATGCCAAGGAGCGGGTGCAGTTCGGCAAGCCGATCGGCGAGTTCCAGCTCATCCAGGCGATGCTGGCGGATTGTCGCGCCGAGGCCTATGCGGCGCGCTCCATGGTGCTGGACGCGGCGCGGCGCAAGGACGCCGCCGAGAACGTCTCGCTGGAGGCCTCCTGCTGCAAGTATTTCGCCAGCGAGATGGTGGGGCGGGTCGCCGATCGCGCAGTGCAGATCCACGGCGGCGCCGGTTACATCGCCGACTACGGCATCGAGCGCTTCTACCGCGATGTCCGGCTGTTCCGGATCTACGAGGGCACCAGCCAGATCCAGCAGCTGGTCATCGCCCGGCACATGCTGCGATAAGGCGGTCGGGCTCCGCTCAGGGCCAATGCGGGATCGTCCAGACCGCGGCGCCGCTCGGGAGATCCTCCCGGCAGAGGCTGAGCTCCTGAGCCAGCGTCTGGTCGGGGCGCACCAGCGCCTGGCGGACGTCGCGACAGATCAGCCCGTGGGGCGAGCGATAGGGGTCGGAGACGGGCGCGATCCAGCCTTCCGCGGTGGGTTTGCCGTCGGGTCCCTCCGCGGCCCAGGCGAGGCGAGTGTCGCGGACGCCGGTGACCGCCTTCTGGCTGGCATCGGCGAGCACCTGGCGCTCGGGCTGGCTGAGCCAGCGGCCGATCTCGGAGCCGACCGAGCTGTCGACGAGATTGTCGGGCACATGGATCTCGCGGCCGGCGCCGATCAGCGCGCCGCTCATGCCACCGTTCTCGACGATGGTCTCCTGCGGCGCCGGGGCGCGAAGCACGCGGCCGCCCGCGCCCGGTGGCACCGCGCGCCAGTCCGCAGCCCATTGATTCAAGGTGTCGCAGGCAGCAAGCAGCATCGGCAGCAGCAGGATCGCCACGAGCTTCGTCCACCGCCACTGTGAGAGCGAAACTGCGCTATGATGCGCCGCATGCGACGCGCCTTCTTTCTTTCGGCCGCCCTCGTGGCGGCGCTCGCCAGCGCCACGGCCCGCGCGCAGTTCTACGACCTTGACGGGGCCTACCGCTGTCTCAAATCGCCGGACCCCGACTGCGAGAAGGCGCTCGCCGACCGCCCGCAGATGGCGCCGCCGGCGCCACCGGAAAAACCGGTCGGTCCCGCCTTTTCCGACATCATTGCTCACGTGAAAAACCATACGGCGGGGCAGAAGGATATCGACCAGCTCGCTCGCCTCTCCGAAGCGAACGATCCACGCGCGGTCGAGGTGCTGGCGTGGTGCAAGCTCAATGGTATCGGCACGCCGCGCGATGCGCTTGCCGCCTATTGGCTCTATGGCAAGGCCGCCGGGCTCAACGTGCCGCATGCCCGCGAGAACCAGACCGCGGTGTTCGAGCGCCAGCTCACCGCGGAGCAGCGCCAGGAGGTACTGACGGCCGAGAACAAACAGGTGAAGCCATAGAGGGCGCCGCATACGGGTCTCCGCGAGCGATGGGCCGCGCCCGGAGACGGGCGCCGACCGCCGCGCCCATCTTCCCACGCAAGGCATAAAGCGTTTCTTAACCACGCGGGTGCAGGCTGCCCGGACGGCGGATCTACACGGAGTTCCGTGCATGGCCATCGCCCAATCGCTGCGCCAGGAGTCCCGGCTCGAGGCGGACGTTACCGTCCGCGTGCCCCGCGAGCAGGACGCCGAGGCGCTGGTCGGCCTCGTCAACACGCTGGCCGCCGAGGCGCCGCTGCTTTTCGTGAACCCGATCGACCCCGTACACGGCCAGGCGGAGATGCGAGGCTATCTCGCCATGGTCGCCAGCAGCGAGAACCAGCTGGTGCTGGTGGCCGAGCACGCTGGCCGGCTGGTGGGGCTCGCCACCGCCGCCGGCGGCAGCCATCCGGCCAAGCGTGGCGTGGCGGAGATCGGCATCGGCGTGCTGTCAGCCGAGCGCGGCCTCGGCATCGGCCGTATCCTCATGAGGGCGGTGGAGAATTGGGCGCGCGGCGCCGGCATTCACCGCCTGCAGCGGCCGGTTGCCTCCGGCAACCAGCCGGCGATCGGCCTCTATCGGAAGTCCGGCTTCGAGATCGAGGGCGTGCTGCGTCGCAGCGTGGTGGTCGATGGCCGCCCGGTCGACCAGTATCTGATGGCGAAGCTGCTGGCCTGAATACCCCTTAGGCTTTCGTTAACCATGAGTGCCGGAGCATGAAGTCCCGACCTTTGGGAGGCACCATGCTCGACACCGACTTCATCCGTGGCCGCGCGTCGCACTACCGTCATCTCGCCCGTGGCACGGACGATCAGGAGAGCCTCGAAACTCTCCTGAGTCTGGCCGAAGTCTGCGCAGAGGAGGCGGATCTGCTGGAACACGGGCTGCCACCCGCACGGCCCCGTCCAGGACCGGGCTGATATCCTCTTTTCGCTGCCATCTCACCGGCTTTCGCGCTAGTTTCAGACTGTCGCCGCGACGGCTACTTCCGCGCGGAAATCCCCGTCACGTCAGCGTGACGAGTGCCTTTCGGGACAGGCACGGATTCTGCAGAGGATGTCGCAAAGGGCAATGAGACGAACCCGTAATCGGGCGCGACCAGGCAGCGGGTTGGGATGTTCCAGTGGCAAGCACATGCGGCCCTGGAGGCACGGGGAGAGAGGAGATGGAGGCTTTTCTGATCTGTGGCTTGGCGGCTGCTTCCTTCGCGGCCGGCTACGGGTTGCGTGCCCTGCGCTCGCACCGGCACCGCCGGCGCCGGCGCTACACGTCAGTGGCGGGCATGCTGGGGAAGACGTCCTGAGAGCTCTGCGCGGAGCGCGCATTTGCCTAATGGCCATGCAGCGAAAGGTTGCGCTCTAGGCAGCCGGAGTACGCCGCTTCATCCTGTCTGGCGGTAGCGGCTTTCGCTCCGACGGGAGGCCTGTCGAGCGCCGGCGGCTCGGGCGGCGCGGATGTTGGCGAGGAACGAGCCGACTTCGCCGCGCAGGCGCTCCGCCTGCTGGCTGAGTTCGGTCGAGGAGGAGAGCACCTGCGAGGCGCGGCGCCGGTCTCGCTGGCGGCGTCGTTGACGCCGGCGATGACGGCGCGCGCCATCTCGCCGACCTCGTCGCGATTCTCCCGCGCCGGGATCTCCGCCGCGGCGTCGCCGGATGGTTGCGAGGAGCCTGCGTGCTTTGGCATCACTGCAACGTGAGCGCGTCCACGTGTCGGTTCTGCTTTTCCATCGAGTGCGGCCCCTGCTGCTATGCTGCTGCAGGCTCGTCGGCGCGGCCCTACGCGGGCCGCCATCCGTCGCTTGCCTGCGCAGATCCAGGTCCTCTCGGCGTCCGGCGCATGACGCGCCGGCAGGAGAACGCCCGATGCATCGCTATCTCGCGCTGATCGCCCTGCTAGCGCCGCTCGCCCTTGCGGGCTGTGCCGGCCCCAGCGGCCCGACCTTCGCCCAGGTGGCCGCCACCGTCCCGCCGGTGCCCCCGGATCGGGCGCGGCTCTATTTTTACCGCGACTACGAGCCCTATGAGAGCCTGTCGGAGCCGCGGATCTATCTGAACGGCGCCGCGATCGGCGCCTCGATTCCGGGCGGCGTCTTCTATCGCGACGTGACGCCCGGCAGCTACCTGATTTCCGTCGACACGGAGGGTATCTACTGGAACCAGTTCAAGACGGTCGATCTTCGCGCCGGTCAAACCGTCTATGTCGACATTGAATCCCTGCGCAGCTGGGACACCGGTCTCGATTACGATGCCGACACCTTCGTCGTGGTGCTGGTCGATCCCGATGTCGGCCTGCGCCAGATCGCGCCGCTGCGACTGGTGGCGGGGGATTCCGGGGAATGAGGCGATGGGAGGGCCGCACCACGTCGGCGTCGCGCAAGGAAGCGCCGCGCATCACCGCCCGGGGAGACCGCGAGCCGAATAGCACCTATATAGTGTTGCAGCGAATCCCGGCAGCTGCCGCCACGCTGTCCAAGAATGCCTTCGGTGGGAGGAGCGCCGCATCGTCTGAGATCTGGAGGGATGCATGGCTGCGCCTGTACTCGTCGTGCATGATCAGGGCGAGCTGCTGAACGAGATCTGCGACGCGCTCGGCGCTGCGGGCCATGAGGTAGTCCGCTGCACCGGCTCCATGGAGGCTCTGTGCGTCCTCGACGACGCCGGGCCGTTGTCGGCACTGATAACCCGCGTGCGCTTCCCGCGTGGCCAGCCGAACGGCGTCGCGTTGGCGCGGATGGCGCGGACGAAGCGGCATGACATCAAGATCGTGTTCTTCGCCGATCCGCAATTCGAGGGCGATGCCGAGGGACTCGGCGATTTCGTCGATGCCGATGCGGAGATGACCAAGCTGGTGGAGAAGGTCGACCGCCTTGTCGGTCTTGCGAGATGAGCGGGTGCTGATCCGACCGGCGCCGGAAGTCGGAAAGATTCAGCACTAAGCGATCGCAGTGACGCGCGCATTTCTTTCCATGGGGTTTGCGCAGCAGTTTTGAACCGACGTCGTCTTACAGATTTGGCCAGCGAGTGCTCACCAAGTGGACGACGCCGACGCTCCAGTAGGCGGCGGCCAGGGCCAGCAATGCGAATACGGCGGCGCGTCCCCACGTCCGTGCTCGGTGCCGCGCGCTATATTGCATCAGCCTGCTCCTTGGCAGAGCGCCATTGCTTCGTGCCGGCTGGAGGCTTCGGGCGGTCGGAGGAGGGACGCGTGCGACTGCGAGGAGTGGACATGACGTGCTCGATAGGAGCGCTCCTGCCGTTCGAATTGGGCGCCGAGCGCAGGGTGCTTTCCTCGGCGCCGACATAAGCTCTTGCCATAGATGGGGCCGCTTCCGCCGCCCACCAGAGATGCGGCGCGAGCTGTCAGGGAAGTAATAATCGGCAGTCGAGGCAGGATCCTGGCTCAACTGCGTGATGACTATTCAAGGCCCAACGGGCGAGACGTCCGGGGTCCGAGCTGTTCGGATGCCGTGTGTACGCGGCAATCACCTCGATGTCAGATTGTAATCCTTATTTTGATGCCGGCCGAAAGACATCCTACCCTGACTTCTGGTTTACTAAGCCGGCCACCTCACCCGATTTCAGGCGAGCAGGTAACCGCCTGTCAGCCCCGCTCTTAGGCGAGTTAGATAGTCCATGCCTCTCCTCGCCAGCAGCCAGACCGATGTCGAGCGAGCGTCATCGCGGGCCGGCATCTGGGAGGACGCGCAGCCGCGCCCAGGCGGCCTCTCACGCGGACGATTTCGGCTGCTCACGCTTGCTCTGATGGCAGCCTGGTCGGCGCTCCTGCTTTTCCTGTTCACCCAGTATAACGGCTTCCCGGCCGACTGGACCTATGACGAGCCGACGAAAGTGGCGCAGATCGTCAGCGGCAAGGAGAATTTCCATCACCCACAGCTCATGCTGCGCGCGACCGATGTCGTTCTGTGGCTGACGGGCGGTGTCTCGCCGCAGCAGATCGTGGTGGCAGGTCGCTGGGTTTCTGCCATCGCGGCGGTGGCGGCGGTGGACCTCTTGGCGCTGCTCGCCATCTGCCTTGCCGGTCGGCTGGCGGGATACTTGACTGCCCTGATGGTGGGGACCAGTCCGCTGCTGTTCGGCCTCGCCCATTACATGAAGGAGGACGCCGTCTACGTCTTCGGCCTGGCTGCCGTTCTGCTGCTGCTCAAGTGGTACGAGGAGGCGCCGACCGGAGGCCGGCTGGCTCTGCTGGGAATGTCCGCGGGGCTAGCGACCTCGGCGAAATACCTAGGTGCCATCACCATTCCGCTGATGCTCGCGGTGATCTTCTGGACGTCGCGCGATCGTCCTATCGCGGATATCATCAAGCGATGCGCGCTGGCGCTTGCCTTGGTAGTCGCGGTGTTCCTGCTGGTCGACTTCTCGATGCTGGCGGAATCCGATCACGCGAGATGGGCGTTCGAGGCGGGCATCATCGACGTGATCAACAGTCACGGGGGCCTCTTCCGCCCGGTCACCTCGGCCTTCTATCTCGAGGGATTGATCAGGCTCTGCACGCCCCTCGTTCTCGGCTCCTATGTCTGGTGGCTGGTCACCTCGGTGAAGGTCGGATGGCGATCGCCGTTGACGCCGCTCATCGTTGCGCTGCTGCCGATCGGCTATCTGCTCCTGCTGCAGTTCACCCCCGTCAAGATCATCCGCTACGAGCTGCCGCCCATCATGATCATGACGATGCTGGCGGCGTGCTGTCTGGCGCGGCTCTTTTCCGACGTGCGGCCGCGATGGATGCGTGCCGCCGCGATTGGCGTCGCCTCGATGATCCTCCTCTTCAATATCTGGAGCATCGCCCAGTCCCGCGCCGCCATCGTGTCCGACACCCGCGCGGAGATGGCGCGCTGGATCTCCGGCCATCTCGCGAGGGATGCGGTGCTGCTGCAGGACCGGCTGGCCGGGCTGGCGCAGCAGAACGGGACGAGCGGGCCCAGCTTGGGCGCCGTCCCCGTTCGCGTCATCACCCTTGGCAATGAACCGGCGATCCTCACGCTTGATGTCGAGCGTTCTGCCGGCGTAACCCACGTGCTGGTCGATGACCTGCTTTTCGGCCGGTTCTTCAATCCCAGTTTCCGGACCGACACCGAGGATCCCAAGGCCAAGGCCGTCGCCGACCGGGCGCGCGCCTTCTATCGCGAGCTGTTCGCCGCCGGCACGCTGGTGCACCACATCGAAGGCGCCAACCCCGCCGGCACCTTCTTCTCGCCGGGCCTCTGGCTCTTCAGCATCGAGCCGAACTCCGGCCCTGCCTTGAAAGCAGCACCGCCGACGGTCGATCTGCTGGAGGATTGAGATTGGTGCCGGGTGCAGGGATTGAACCCGCGACCTTCGGTTTACAAAACCGCTGCTCTACCGCTGAGCTAACCCGGCGCTCTGTTGCCCCTGATACTGCGGATGCCGGAGCCTCGCAAGCGCGGCTCAGCGGTCGCCGAACAT
>DATJOK010000104.1:0-34994 GCA_035507155.1 Allostellaceae bacterium | reverse complement strand
AGGCTCGTCGCATTCCATCGTCGCCGCCAGCGAACCGTATGGCAGGCACCACCGTGCCGTTACCCGTCGTTTGGCGACGGAGGAAGAAGCCATAGGAGGAACGCATGGCACATACCGTCGAGGTAGGCCACACCGGCACTCTGCGCCGCGACGCACGGATCATCGGTCTTCTGTTCGCCAGCACCACCAGCATGATCGGCTCCGGATGGCTGTTCGGCGCCTATCACGCGTCGCGGATCGCGGGACCCCTCAGCATCTGGAGCTGGGTGGTCGGCGGGGTCATCATCATGCTGATCGCGCTCTGCTTCGCGGAGCTGGCGGCGCTCTTCCCGCGCAGCGGCGCGCTGGTGCATATGAGCCACGCCACCCACGGCGAGGGCCTCGGCCGCATCTGGGCGTGGATGCTGTTCCTCGCCTATGTCCCGGTTCCCGCCGTCGAAGCGGAAGCCATCGTCACCTACGCCAACAACTACCTTCCCTATTTCATCCAGACCAACAATGCCGGCGTGCTGACGCCCGTGGGCTTCGTCACCTGCGCCGTCCTGCTCGGCGTGCTCGTGCTGCTGAACCTGCTCGCGGTGCGCGTCCTGCTCAACGTGAACTCCACCGTGACCTGGTGGAAGATCGCGGTGCCGATCCTGACGGTGATTGTGCTGATCAGCGCCAGCACGCACTGGAACGTCTGGGCCGCCGATCCCAAGAGCTATCATTTCTCCGGCATCTTCACCGCGCTGCCGGCAGCCGGCATCGTCTTCAGCTATCTCGGCTTTCGCACCGCGATCGATCTCGGCGGCGAATCCTCCAATCCCGGTCGCAACATCCCGATGGCGGTGATCGGATCGGTGCTGCTCTCGGCGGCGGTCTACATCCTGCTGCAGGTGGCGTTCCTGATGGCGTTGCGGCCGGCAGACCTGGCGAATGGCTGGGCGCACCTGAGCTTCACCGGCGAGGCGGGACCCTTCGCCGGTTTGGCAGCGACGCTCGGCATCGGCTGGATGGCGACGCTGCTCTATATCGACGCCTACATCTCGCCGGGCGGCACCGGCCTGATGTACGTGACCGGCGGCTCTCGCATCCTCTTCGCGGTCGGCGAGATGAACGCGGGCCCACGCTGGCTCACGATCCTGAACGCCGCAAAGGCGCCCTGGGTCGCGGTGCTGGCGATGTGGATCGTCGGCATCCTTTTCCTGCTGCCCTTCCCGGCTTGGCAGCTGATGGTGAACTACATCACCTCCATCACGGTGCTGACCTACGGGCTCGGCCCGATAGTGCTGCTGGTGCTGCGCCGCAGCCAGCCGTCGCTGCGGCGGCCGTTCCGGCTCTGGGGCGCGGAGATCCTGGCGCCGATCGCCTTCATCTGCAGCAACTGGATCATCTACTGGACTGGATTCAAGACGAACTCGTTCCTGTTCATCCTGATTGCCATCGGCTTCGTGCTCTATGCGCTCTACTATCATTTCGTCGCGCGGAAGCCGGCGAACGAGTTCGGCTGGCGCTATATCGCGTGGCTGCTGCCGTGGTTCGGCGGCCTATGGCTGCTGTCGGCGCTGGGCGATGTCGGAGGCGGGCTGGGCTGGCTCAGCTTCTGGCCCGGCGTCATCCTGGTGGCGATCTGGAGCCTGATCGTCGTCACGCTCGCCCTGCGATCGGCGCTTCCGGCGGTGGAGACCGCCGAGATGATGGTGCGCATGGAGAAGACCGCCTAGCGTCCCGCTGCTGGAATTCGCGGCCGGATTTCAGGGACGAGCGGGCCGCCAGCCCGTTCAGCGCGCGATCACCGCATCGATCCAGCGGGCGAGCGCGTCCAGCATATCGCGCCTCACGTCGGCGTCCTTTCGTCCCGTGCGAGCCGGCACGTGGAAGGAATGATCGGCCTCCTGAACGAGGTGGAGGGTGGCACGCTTGCCGAGCTGCTGGACGAGCGGCTGAAGCAGCGGGAGATCGGCAAGCGCATCCCGGGTTCCCTGCAGGAACAGCATGGGTATTCGCACCTCCATCAGGTGCTTGCCGCGATCGGCTGACGGCCGTCCGGCGGCATGCAAGGGAAAGCCGAGGAAGGCGAGACCGCGCACGGCCGGAAGCGGCGACGCGGCTTGCGCCTGCGACGTCATCCGCCCGCCGAAGGACTTGCCGCCGGCGATGAGCGGAAGGCCGGTGGCGCGCCGGCCCGCCTCCGTCACCGCCGCGCGGACGGCAGCCTGCGCGAGCGCCGGGGGATCCGGCCGCTTCGAGCCCTGCTCCATGTAGGGAAACTGATAGCGCAGCGTCGCGATGCCGCGCTCGCCCAATTCCGTCGCCACCGCTTCCAGGAAAGGGTGCGTCATCCCGGCGCCGGCGCCATGCGCCAGCACATAGCAGGCGCGGGCGCGCGCCGGCAGCTGCAGCAGGCCCGATACCCGGCGCCGATCATCGACCGTGATCGTCAGGGCCTGTGCGCCGCGGGAACTCACCGGCTAGGCCTGGCTTTTCGCGGCGGGGGTGCCGAAACGATCGAGGGATCGCGCGCGAGCCTTCGCATCTTCGACTTCGCGATCCCGCGGCGGCGCAGCGGTGACGAGGGACTCGAGGAGCTCGTGGGCCACCTTGGCGACGTCCTCCACCGCGCGGTTGAAGGCGAGCTCGTTCGCCTTGGAGGGCCGCGTGAAGCCGCTCAGCTTGCGGACGAACTGCAGGGCCGAAGCATGGACCTCCTCCGCCGTCGCCGGCGGCTTGAAATTGTAAAGGGTCCTGATGTTGCGGCACATGACGAGCCTCCTTGCCGTCGAGAGCGTCGCTCAACCTACTATGCCGACCGCCGATTGCAACGGCGGGAGACCGCGGCCAGGGCGGAGCCGCGGGCACCCCGCGGGCTTGTGCTTGCCGAGCGGCTTGACGAAAGCGGATCGATCCTGCTCGGATCTCGCTCCGCCGGCTTGGCGAAGCCGGGCGAATGCAAAGCTGCGATCGGTGACCGATGGCTGCGCGAGATCGAGGCGACTTCGTGATCGTCGGTGCCGGGGCCGCCGGGCTGATGGCCGCCCGCGAGCTTGCGCGCGCCGGCAAGCGGGTCCTCGTCCTCGAGGCGCGCGACCGCTGCGGCGGCCGTATTCTTCCGCTGCCGGCGGCGGAATTCGGCTATCCGGCCGAGGGAGGCGCCGAATTCGTTCACGGCACCGCGGCCGTGACCCGTGCGCTGATGCGCGAGGCCGGGCTTTCCTTGGCGCCGGCTGCCGGCGCGGCCTGGCGTGCCGAGGACGGCACGCTCTCGGTCGACGAGCGGTCGATGCCGCATGCCGCGGCGCTTCGCCGGGCCCTGAGCATGCTGAAGGCCGACCTGACCGTGGCCGAGTTCCTCGCCCGGCACTTCGCCGATGCCCGCTATGCCGAGCTGCGGCGCTCCATCACGCGGATGGTGGAAGGGTATGACGCGGCGGACCCGAGCCGCGCCAGCACCTTCGCGCTCCGCGACGAGTGGATGGACCGCGGCCTCGGGCAGCAGGGACGGATCGCCGAGGGCTATGGCGCCCTGGTCTCTTTCCTTTTGGCGGACTGTCGCCGGCATGGCGCGGTGATCCATCTCGGCGCCGTCGTCAGCGCGATCGAGGCCGGGCCGAGGGGTATCACCGCGCGCTGTCGCGACGGCCGATCTTTCGATGCCGCTGCGGCGATCCTGGCGGTGCCGCTGCCGCTGCTGTCGGAGATCGCGCTGCCGCCGGCGGCGCAGGCGAAGGCGGCGCTCCGCGACGAGATCGGGTTCGGCAACGTCGCCAAGATTCTTCTTCGTTTCGGCACGACCTGGTGGGCGAGCGGCCGCCGCGATCTCGGCGATCTCTCGTTCCTGTTCTCCAGCGCGCCGGTGCCGACCTGGTGGACGCAGCATCCGGCGCCCGATCCCGTGCTCACCGGCTGGCTCGGAGGCCCGCGGGCCGATGCGGTGGCGCAACTCGATGCCGAGGCGCTGGTGGAGATGGGGCTGGGCTCGCTGGCCCGGAACTTCGCGCTGCCGCCTGATCGCCTGCGCGGGATGCTGGTGGCGGCGCGGGCGATCGATTGGGGCAAGGACCCCTTCGCCCGCGGCGCCTATTCCTATGCGACGCCAAACACGCGGGAAGCGCAGTCGATGCTGAAACAGCCCGAGGCGGGCATCCACTTCTCGGGCGAGGCGCTCTATGCCGGCCCGGAGATGGGAACGGTGGAGGCGGCGCTCGCCAGCGGATTGCAGACCGCCCAGGCTATCCTGGCCGATCGCCGATAACCGGTCCCGGCGCTCCGCCGGCGTGCCGCCCGACCCTCAGACCACGCGCGCATCGAGCCAGGCCAGCAGCGCGTCCCGGAACGGCGGCAGGCTCTTGTAATGGGAGATCGGCGCGGGGAGCGCGCGCACGGCATCGGCAAGGCGCGTGGCAATCTCCGGCGCGGCAGCGACGCCGTCGAGCCGGTAGCGATGCACCCTGATCCCGAACAGCACCGCCGCCGAAACTGGCAGCCGCCGCAGGGTCTGGCGCTCGACGCGCAGGAACAGGCGGCTGCCGGCGTTCTCGGCGGTGATCGTCGTGTCCAGCGGGGTGCGCCACTTTCCGGTCGGCTGGAACAGGGCGGGATCGTCGGTGATCGACCAGTTGACCCGCGATGCGACGTGGTCCGGCTTGATGCTCTGCATGATGCGATCGACCGGACGCGCCAGCCGATCGGGATAGATCGGCACCGGCTGATGAACGACGGCGAGGGGATGCCCCAGCTTCTCGTGGAGACGCCAGCGGCTGGGAAAGCAGAGGACGCCGGCGGTGAAGACCGGCCCCGCCGCCCCCTCCTGCACCACGCACAGATCCTCCTGCACCAGCCTTCCCGCGAGCTCCAGCGGGTCATAGGGTGGTGCGCTCAGATCCCAGATCTCTCCGGTCAGATGATTGGTGAGCCGTGTGCTTGAGCGCTCAAACCAGTCGGGATGGTGCCGCGCCAGGTGCGCCGCAATCATGTCCAGGGTTTCGCGTCGCGCGGCGCTGGATTCCGGGCGGATGCCGAAAACCTCCGCGTGCCGCGTCTCGAGCAGGTGCCGGCGCTCCGCCAGTTCCGCCTCGTAGTGCTCGTCCAGCTCGAACCACTGCTCCTCCGGGATGCTCACCAGCCCCATGGCCATGCGGTAAGGGCCCGGCTCGAAGGAGAGATGCACCGTCTCCGGTGGCAGAGGCCGGCGCCGGTCGGGTGGCAAAATCGGATCAGCTTGCACGGCTGGCACGGGGCTCCGGAATGAAACGAGCGGTGGCGTTCACGGGCAACTCCCTTCGCCGGGCCAGCTTATCGGAAATCGAAGCCACCCGGGAGAGACCGCGTCCGGCGGGAGCTTGTCACCGGCAATCGGTAAAGACCTCGCGTCCCCTGCACGTCGGTCGCCAGGCCGGGCTCAAGATCGTCGGCGCGGCGATCTCCGAGCGGCTCACATCGCTTCTTTGATGCCGCGCGCGATCAGCAGCCGGTTCACCGGGTAGGAGGTCAGGAATCCCGCCATCATGGCGAGCTGCATCACCCACCAGAATGCGAAGCTGGTCGGCGGCAGCTCCCTTCCGATGAGCGCGGGAAAGACCCGGAGCTGCGCCAGCGCCATCAGGAGATACATGCCGACCTGCCAGGCCGCGAGAGAGAGCGCATCCGCCTGCAGCGCGCGCTTCAATGCGGTGCCGCGCGACATCTCCGGATGCATCGGCTTGATGCTCAAATACTGGAACAGGATGCCGAGGACGAAAGCGAGGATGAAATCCAGGATCCAGGCGGAGAACATCTTCTCGCGCCAGAGGCTCTGCCAGCCCAGCGCCAGCGCGAGCGCCGGCACATAGGCCAGCAGCAGCTCGGCGATGATATCGCCGAGGGTGCATCCGGCGCCGCAGTGGGTGGTTCCCCTGGTCACTGCCGCGAAACTCGGTGTGGCTGCCGCTTTGCCCCGCGACGACAGGCCGTGCCGATGGCCGCTCGCGGCCGCGTGCTCGGCGCGTCCGAGCCGGTAATAGGCCCAGAGGCCGATCGGCCCCGCATAGAGCGCGGTGATCGGCCAGACCACGTTCATGATCCGCATCGACTGCGGATGCCGGAGCTCGTCAGCGACGATCCAGATCGCGCAGAGAGTGGAGATCCCGATGGAGACTGCGCCGAGAGCGACGAGCCATGCGGGCATTCCCTCAGCGGTCCGTCCGCCGGGATCCGAAGGCTGCGCCGAGCGAGAAGAAGAGCAGGGCGCCTGCGGCGACGGTGCCGAGGCGCGCGATCTCTCCCACGATCAGGGGCGCCCGGGTGCCGGCTTCCGCGCTGAAGGAGCCGCGCGTGCGATGGAGCTCGGTGACCGGCCGATCGAGATTGTCGCGGCGGTCAGGCCTGGCGAGCTGCCGCGTCTGCTGTCCCTGGATCGCGGTTCGGCCCAGGTAACGATCCAGGAAGCCGGGCAGGACGGTATTGCCGAGGATGGTCGCGAGGGTCGGCAGGCCCAGCCAGTATTCCCGCCAGCTCCCCTCGGCGACGCGGAAGACCGCCTGGGCCACCACCTCGGGTTCGATCGGACGTCCCATCGGGCGAGGCGTGTGGTTCATGTGGATGCGCGCCCAGTCGAACTGCGGCGTGTTCACGGCAGGCAGATCGACGATGCTGATCGTAATGCCGGACCCCTCGCCGATCAATTCCGCTCGCACGGAATCGGTGAAACCGCGAATGGCGTGCTTTGCCCCGCAATAGGCGGATTGCAGCGGGATGCCGCGATAGGCGAGGGCGGAGCCGATCTGGATGATCCGGCCCCGCCGCCGCGGCCGCATCGACTTGAGCGCCGCCATGGTGCCATGGACGAAGCCCAGATATGTCACCTCGGTGACGCGCCGGAATTCCTCCGGCGTCATGTCGGCGACGGGGGAGAACACCGTCTCCATGGCATCGTTGATCCAGATGTCGATCTTGCCGAGGGAGCGCTCCAGCGCCTCGGCGGCGGCGAACACCGCCGGCGCGTCTGCCACGTCCACCGCCTGGATGGCGGTCTCCGCGCCGAGATCGTCGAGCTCCTGCTTCAGCTCCTCGAGCGCCTGCTGGTCGCGGGCGATCAGGCCGATCCGGTCGCCCGCCTCGGCGAAGCGCTGGGCGATGGCGCGGCCAACGCCGGCAGTACCACCGGTGATGACGACCGTGCGGCTTGGCGGCTGGGAGCGAGGGGGCATGGCATCGTTCCTTCTCGGTTGGGACGGGGACTAAATCCGCGGCGCGTCGGCGGGAATCGCCCAGAGACGCCCGATCACGAGACGCTCCTGTCGGGAAATTCATTCGACGCCGGCCGGCGGACCGTCGTGGAAAGAACGCGGAAAGGGTGTGAAAGTGGCATCGCATCGCTTTCTTCTTCGTCGCCGGGGCTGGGGCGCACCGGCGGGCGATGCCCGTGATCGTGGGTTGCGGCACCATTGGCTCGCGTCCAGCAGCTGCCGCGGATCTGCTGACAGGAGAACAATCACACCTGGAAATTCGCCAGGGGCCGCCATTGCCGCGATTTGCGGCAAGATTCTCATGCGGGAAGCAACTCACGCGCTTGGCGTCGCGAACGCCGCCATGTTTGATGAGCGGAGCGGACGGCCCCTCCAGCCAGGAGTGTGCGATGCCCCGGTTCGATCGCTACCGCGATGGCTTCCCGAATGCCCGCCTCGCTCGCTCGGCGAGCGGCGTCCTCGAAGTGGCTCTCCATACCAACGGCGGCGTGCTGGTCTTCGACGGCCACACCCACGAGCAATTCGTCGACCTCTTTCACGAGATCGGCTCGGATCCCGACAATCGCGCGGTGATTCTGACCGGCAGCGGCGACGCCTTCATGGAGAGCATCAGCCCGGACGGCTTCGATTTTTTCACCCCGCAGGGCTACGACAAGATCTATCGGGAGGGCAAAAAGGTCCTCATGAACATCCTCGATATCGAGGTGCCGATGATCTCGGCGGTGAATGGTCCGGTTCGCCTGCACTCCGAGTACATCCTGCTCACCGACATCGTGCTCGCGACGCCCTCGACCGTCTTTCAGGACAAGCCGCATTTCGAGTTCGGCATCGTTCCCGGCGACGGCGTCCACCTGCTCTGGCAGGAGGTGATCGGCAGCATTCGCGGCCGCTATTTCATCCTGACGCGACAGGAGCTCGACGCGGAGACGGCGCGGGAGTGGGGCGCCGTCAACGAGATCGTTCCGGCAGACCGGCTGCTCGCCCGGGCGCGGGAGATCGCGGAGGGGATCGCCAGGCTGCCGCCGCTGACCAGCCGCTACACGCGCATCGCCCTGACCCAGAAGCTGCGCCGCGTCATCGACGAAGGCGTGGGCTATGGCCTCGCCCTCGAGGGGATCAGCGCCGCCGACGTCGCCCGCTCGGCAGTGAAGAGCTGATCGGCGAGGAGCGCTCGATGGGACCTTGGCCGCGCTGCGTCATCGGCTCGCTTCCGCGCGGCTCTCGAGCGCGACGCGGGCAAGGGTGAGGCAGATCCGGGTGCTCGCCTTCATCGTGCCGGAGAGGCTGCCCGCGACCTTGGAGGCGCCGCCGATGCGTCGGCGATGGGCGACCGGGATTTCCAGAATGCGCAAGCCTGTCCGGGCGGCGCGCATCTGCATCTCCAGGTTCCAGCCGTAAGTCATCTCGCGCATGCCGAGGCGCATCAGGATGTCGCGGCGGATCGCCCGGAAGGCGCACATGTCGGTATAGCGGACGCCGTAGAGCAGCCGCATCGCCGCTCCCGCGCCGTAGCCGGCGGCGACCTGGTGCAGGCTCATGCTGCCGCTCTCGCGCTCGCCGCGGGTGCGCGAGCCGATGACGAAGTCGTGGGTCCCGGCGAGGATCGGCGCCAGCAGCGTCGGGATCAGCTCCGGACGGTCGCTGCCGTCACCGTCGAGAAATACCAGGATGTCGCATCCCTCCGCGGCCAGCGCGCCCGCATGGCAGGCGCGGCCATAGCCGCGGCCGGCCTCGATCACCCGGGTGGCGCCGGCGGCGTAGGCGCGCTCGATGGTACGGTCGCGGCTGCCGCTGTCGACGACGATGATCTCGTCGACGACATCGCGCGGAATGGCGGCGACCACGGGGCCGATCGACTCCTCCTCGTCGAGGGTCGGGATCACCACGCCCACCCGCAAGTGTCCGAGTGCGGCGCGCGGCGCGTTTTGAGCGGGCGTCGATGCGGCGGTTGCCGGCATCAGAGGCTCCAGCGCAGCCCGCAGCTGGCGCAGGCAGCATGCGGCTCGTCGCTCAGGAGCGAGCGGCGGAGCTCGCGATAGGGTGCGCCGTTCCAGATCTCGCGCAGGCTCTGCTGGGTGGCGTCGCCGAGGGTGAAGCTCTCGTAGCCGCGCATGGAGAAGGGCGCGATGCAGCAGGGGAGCGCCTTGCCGTGGGCGGTGAAGTACATCAGGGTCCAGGGCCGGCGGCAGAGCGACCAGGGCTGCTGCTCGGTCTGCTGCTGGAGGCTGGTGCCGGGCTCGGTGGCGCCCGAGGCGTTGAACTTGATGCCGAGCCGCGCCGCTTCCTGTTCCGCCGCCTCGATGAAGCGGCTCTCCGCGCGGTCGATGTGCTCGAAAAGCGCCGATTCCGGCCGCGCCATTCCTTGGCCCTCGGGGAAATAGACCAGCCGCTGGAGATAGGCCTCGGAGACGCCCATGTCGTGGGCAAGGCGCACGAAGGCCGGCAGCTGGTCGAGCGTCTCCCGAAGTCCGGTGAGCCACAGCGACACCCGCGGCAAGGGGGCGCCGAGCTCCTTCTGCATCGCCGTGAAGGCGCGGACGTTGCGGACGATCCGATCGAACATGTCGCGGCCGCGCACCGCCTCGAAGGTCTTCGCCTCGGCGGCGTCGAGCGAGATGCGGAGCTCGTCGAGGCCCGAGGCGATGAGATCGCGGCCCTTGCGCGGGGTGAGGAGCGTGCCGTTGGTATTGAAAAGCACGTAGGTGCCGCGATCCTTCAGATAGCGGATCATGCGGGGCAGCTCGCGCACCATCATCGGCTCGCCGACCCCGTGCAGCACCACCCGCGCGATGTTCGGGAACTGGTCGACGATCGAGGTGAAGAGCGGCCAGCTCATATCCGCCGGCGGCTCCAGATCCTCGAAGGTGCGCGGGCAGGTCGTGCACAGCAGGTTGCAGCGGTTGGTGGTCTCCAGATAGAGGCAGACCGGATCGGCCTCGGCTGTCGCGCCGCGCTCGGCGCCGACGTGGTCGAAATAGCGGCGGGGATCCGTCGGCGCCTTGGCCGCGGGAGCGGGTTGCATGTTCAGGCCTCCACCTTGATCAGCCCGGCGCGGCTGCGCCGGAATTCGAGCAGCGCGAGCGCTGCGGCGGGAAGATAGATCGCGGACTCCACCAGGAAGGTGTGAGCGTTGGCGACGAAACCGGTGTCCGAGGGAATAAGATAGAGCAGGAAGCTGGCGAGAGTGAGGTACTGCAGGGATGTCGAGGGCACGAAGCAGAGAAAGATCGTGATCCAGGAGAAGTACCAAGGGTAATGCGGCGACAGCAGGACCGTGAAGGCGAAGGCGAGCGCCGCCGCATGGGCCACATATCGGCCGGGTGCCTCCGGCGAGAAGATGATGCGAAGGGCGAGCGCTGCCAGCACGGCGGCAGCGAAGACGAGGTAGGGGAGCGCGCCCAGCCCGCCCAGCGGGAGTCCCGCGCTCAGCATGTCCCATAGATAGAAGCCGGCGCCGGTGTTGAGGCCCTCCTCCTGAACGTAGCCGGGCAGGAATCCGAGCACGCTCGGGCCGACGCCGAGGTAGGGGAGATAGCCCAGCACGATCACCGCCAACACGGTTGCGGGCAGCTTCCAGTCCCACCGCCGATAGAAGGCCGGCACCAGCGCGACCGGGAAGAGCTTCACCAGAACGGCGGCTCCCAGGCTCAGCCCGGTCAGCCAGGCGGACTCGCGCCGCCGCGCCCAGAGCGCGAGGGCGAGCAGAAGGACGAGCGCCGCATCGACGTGCCCGCTGCCGGCGAATTCCCAGACCGCGAGGGGATGCCACGCATAGAGGAGGATGCGTTCCGGCGGCAGCGCGCCGAGGATCAGCAGGCGCAGCAGCACCAGCATCGCGCCGACGTCGAGGATCGCCATCGACGCCTTCATCCAGGTGAGCGTCTCGCTGACCCGGGTGATCGCCAGGAACAGCGCCTCGGCCACCGGCGGATAGATCGTCCGTGCGTAGTTGTTGCGATTGATGTTGGGAAAGATATCGGGATCGCGCAGCGCAGCCAGATGCGGATCGATGGGAATGTAGCGATAGGGATTGATGCCCGCCGCCTGGACGCGCCCGTCCCAGATATAGCGATAGAGGTCGCTGGAGAGGTAGGGTGGCGCCAGCACCACGGCGACGCGCATCAGCGCCGCGACCGCGAGGATCATCACCAGCACCCGGCGGGAGAAGCCGCCGCCCCAGGCGAGACGGGCGGCGATCAGATAGATGGCGCCCTCGGCCAGTGCGACGACGATGAAAGCGTCGAGCGCGTCCTCCCCCTGCAGCAGGAGCCCGACCCCGGTGAGGACGAGCATCCCGCCGCCGCAGGCGATGAGCGCGCCAAGGCGCCAGCGGCGGGTCATGCGCTCGCCCGCCCGGCGGACTCGCCGCAAGGCAAGCCTGGCGGTCCCGCGTCGTCGATCTCGTACCAGCCGGGCAGGGACATCGGTTCGGGCTCCAGCGCACGCGGGAGACGGGGTTGGAATCGCCGATCCCAGGGCTGGGACCGGTCTCGCCGATCCGCAGCTCTGTCCGTGCCTGCCCCTCTTCCCATTCGTCGGGCTGCCGGAAAGGTTACATGGAAAAGCTGCAATCGGCGACCGGTGCAGCGGGATTTGTCGATTGCAGATCCCCGCCTCGTGCAGCATAGGTTAGAGCCGAGGACGTCGCGGCACCGTCGAAGCAGGGAACTCTATGAAACGGAACACAGCTTGCGGGAAATAACGAGTTCGCATGAATTCGATGCCGGATCGACATTGTGAAGCGGGCGTACCATCGCGACCGGCGCTTTCGAGGAAGGTGGTTGCGAATGCCGGATGATTGGAAGCCTGAGGCCGACCTCCCGCCGATCCTGCGCGGCAAGGAGATGACCGAGCCCTCGGCCTTCGCGCCGGAAGCCATGCTGCGGGAAGCGCGCCGCCAGCGCGGCATCGCCTTCGCGCCGGTTCCCGAATTCTGCATGCTCGATCCCGACGGCGACATCGTGCGGTATCTGATCGCCGCTGGGCGCGCCCGTCGCCATCCCGCCTGGGCCTGCTACCACACCGAGCTCTACGCCTTCGAACACGAGGGCGTGAGCTGCGGCATCATCGGCAGCGCGGTCGGCGCCGCCTTCGCCGTGCTGGTGGCGGAGGAGCTGTTCGCTTCCGGCTGCCGGCTGCTTCTCAGCATGACCTCGGCGGGCCAGATCCGACCGGTGCAGGACCCGCCCTATTTCATCGTCATCGACCGGGCTCTCCGGGACGAGGGGACCAGCTACCACTATGTGCCGCCCAGCGATTACAGCGTGGCGGATCGGGCTCTGGTGCGGTTGGCCCGAGAGGCCCTTTCAGGCGATCGGGCGCTGCAGATCGGCGCCACCTGGACCACCGACGCGCCGTTCCGGGAGACCGCGGGAGCCATCGCGGCAGCGCGCGAGGCCGGCATCCTCGCGGTGGAGATGGAGGCCGCGGCGCTTTATGCCTTCGCCGCCGCATGCAAGCGGCCGGTGCTCTGCTTTGCCCATGTGACCAATCAGATGGGCCGCATCGAGGGCGATTTCGAGAAGGGGGCCTCGAACGGCGCCGAGGCGGCCCTCGATCTGATGCTGCGGATCATCGAGCGCTGGCGCAAAGCGTGATCTCGCTGCCGCAATCGTGAATAAAACCAGCAAGATGACGCGCGACGACGTCCACCGCGGGACACCACACTCATAGCGGTGTGCGCGGGACATCGAGTTGGGATTCCAAAGCCACTCTCGTCATCGGCTGCCGGGCAATAGGTATCTTCCGTACCCTCTTCACGGAGAGAACAGATGGCACGCAGCGTCGCCGACCAATTCGTGGAGACCCTCGCCGCGGCCGGCGTCAAGCGGATATACGGCATCGTCGGCGACAGCCTGAACGGGATCACCGACGCGATCCGGCGCCACGGCAAGATCGAGTGGGTGCATGTCCGGCACGAGGAGGTGGCGGCCTTCGCCGCCGGCGCCGAGGCGCATCTCACCGGCGAGCTCGCGGTCTGCGCGGGAAGCTGCGGCCCGGGCAACCTGCACCTGATCAATGGACTCTTCGACTGCCACCGCTCGCGCCTGCCGGTGCTGGCGATCGCGGCGCATATTCCCTCGGCGGAGATCGGCGCCGGCTACTTCCAGGAGACCCATCCGCAGAGTCTCTTCATGGAATGCAGCCACTACTGCGAGCTCGTCTCCAGCGCCAACCAGATGCCGCGCACTCTCGAGGTGGCGATCCGCGAGGCGGTGGGGAGACGCGGCGTCTCCGTCGTGGTGATCCCCGGCGACGTGGCGCTGCAGCCCGCGCCCAACGCGTCGGCGCCGAAGCCCGACGGGCTCCTGCCCAGGGCGCCGGTGGTGACGCCGGGGAAGGGCGATCTCGATCGGCTGGCGGCCCTGCTCAATGGCGGCGACCGCGTCACCATCCTCTGCGGCTCCGGATGCGAGGGTGCCCACGGGGAGCTGCTGGCCGCGGCCGAGCGCCTCAAGGCCCCGATCGTCCATGCGCTCCGCGGCAAGGAGCACGTGGAATGGGAGAACCCCTATGACGTCGGCATGACCGGCCTCATCGGCTTCTCCTCGGGCTACTATGCGATGCTCGATTGCGACGTTCTGCTGATGCTGGGGACGGATTTCCCTTACCGCCAGTTTTACCCGGCGGGGGCCAGCGTCCGCATCGCCCAGGTGGATCTGCGCGCCGAGCAGCTGGGCAAGCGCGCGCCCGTCGATCTCGGCGTCGTCGGCGATGTGCGCGCCACCTTGTCGGCGCTGCTGCCGCTCCTGCAGCAGAAGAGCGACGCCAGCCATCTCACCCAGGCGCAGCAGCACTACGCCAAGGCGAGAAAGGAGCTGGACGCGCTCGCCACCGGCAAGGCCGGCGGCAAGCTCATCCATCCGCAGCAGGTCGCGAAAGCGCTCAGCGACCGCGCCTCGGCGGATGCGGTCTTCACCTGCGACGTGGGCCTGCCGACGGTCTGGGCGGCGCGCTATCTCGCGATGAACGGCAAGCGGCGCCTCGTCGGCTCGTTCTGGCACGGCTCGATGGCGAACGCCATGGCGCAGGCGATCGGCGCCCAGAAGGCGTTTCCGCGCCGGCAGGTGATCTCGCTCTCCGGCGACGGCGGCTTCGCCATGCTGATGGGCGATTTTCTCAGCCTTACGCAACTCGGCCTGCCGGTGAAGGTGGTGGTGTTCAACAACAGCACCCTGGGCTTTGTCGAGCTGGAGCAGAAGTCGACGGGCTTCGTCGATTTCGGCACCGGGTTCAAGAACCCGAACTTCGCCGCCATGGCGGAGGCGGCGGGCATCAAGGGCATCCGGCTCGAGGATCCCTCCGAAGTCGGCGACGGCATCGCAACCGCTCTCGCCCATGACGGTCCGGTGCTGGTGGACGCCGTCGTCAACCGCACCGAGCTTGCCATGCCGCCGGCGGTCACCCTCGAGATGGCCAAGGGCTTCACCCTCTACATGGTGAAGGCGGTGATGAGCGGCAAAGGCGACGAGATCATCGATCTGGCGCGGTCCAACCTCTGGCGCTAGGAGGACCGGCGATGGACGCCGCAGCGCTCCTGCTCTCGCGGCTGCAGTTCGCCTTCACGGTCTCTTTCCACATCATCTTCCCGTCCTTCAGCATCGGGCTTGCCGCCTGGCTCACGCTGCTCGAGGCGCTCCACCTCTTCACCGGCCGTCCGGCCTATCGGCTGGTCTTCGAGTTCTGGCTCAAAATTTTCGGCGTCGCCTTCGGCCTGGGCGTGGTCTCCGGCATCGTGATGGCGTTCCAGTTCGGCACCAACTGGAGCGTGCTCGCGCGCATGTCCGGCCCGATCCAGGGCCCGCTGCTGTCCTACGAGACCTTCACCGCCTTTTTCCTCGAGGCGAGCTTCTTCGGGATCCTGCTCTTCGGCCGCTCCCGCGTGCCGCCCGGGTTCTACCTGTTCTCGACCGCGATGGTGGCGCTCGGCACCACGCTCTCGGCCTACTGGATCATGGTCAACAACAGCTGGATGCAGGTGCCGACCGGCTATGTGATGGCGAACGGCGCTTTCGCGCCGGTGGACTGGGCCAAGATCCTGTTCAGCCCGGTAGTCTGGGTGCGCTTCCCGCACATGCTGCTCGCCGCTTACCTCACCGGCGCCTTCTGCGTGGCGGCGACGGGCGCCTGGTACCTGCTGCGCGGCGAATTCACCGCCGAGGCGCGCATCATGCTGCGGATGGGCCTCTATCTCGCCGCGGTGCTGGTGCCGGCGCAGATCTTCTTCGGCCATCTCACCGGCGATTACGTGCACGACGATCAGCCGGTGAAATTCGCCGCCATCGAGGGGCGCTGGCACGACGAGCAGCCGGCCGGCGAGGTACTGATCGCGCTCCCGGACGCCAACCGCGAGCGGAACCTCTACGAGATCAAGATCCCGGTGCTCGGCAGCCTGATCGGCAGCATGAGCTTCGATTCAAAGGAGGTCGGCCTCACCGACTTTCCGCGCGCCGACCGGCCGCCGGTGGCGATCCCCTTCTTCGCCTTCCGTATCATGGTGGGCTGCGGTCTCCTCATGCTGCTGCTCGCCTGGCTCGGCTCGCACCTGAGCTGGCGGCAGCGGATCGAGGAGAGCCGACTGCTGCTGTGGGCGATCTTCCTGAGCTTCCCGTTGCCCTTCATCGCGACGCTCACCGGCTGGTTCACCGCCGAGGTCGGTCGCCAGCCCTGGACCATCTACGGGCTCCTGCGCACCGCCCAGGCGGTGACGCCGACATTGACCGCAGCGGCAGCTGCCACCAGCCTCGTCGTCTTCTGCCTCGTCTACAGCTTCATCTTCGCCTTCGGCACCTTCTATATATACAGGCTGCTGCGGACCGGCCCGGTCGGGCGCCTGGTCCTGCCGCCGGTGGCTGCGACACCCAACCGGCCGCTCTCCGTCACCGACGAGCCCCTGGCCCCCGCCGGCCGCGAAGTCCTCGCGGGAGAATAGCCATGATCCTGTTCTGGATTGCGATCCTGGCCGTCAGCACGCTCCTCTACGTGCTCCTCGACGGGTTCGATCTCGGCATCGGAATCCTCCTCGGCCGCACCCGCGACGAGGAGCGGAAGCTGATCATGCTGGGCACGGTGGCGCCGCTCTGGGACGGCAACGAGACTTGGCTCGTCGTCGCCGGCGTGGTCCTCTGGGGCGCCTTCCCGGTGGTCTATGCGGTGCTGTTCTCCGCCTTCTATCTGCCGCTGCTCCTCATGCTAGCGGGGCTGATCCTGCGCGGCGTCGCGTTCGAATTCCGCGCCAAGGCGGAGCGCCTGCGCTGGATCTGGGATCTGAGCTTCTCCGGCGGCTCGCTGGTCGCCGCCTTCATGCAAGGGGCGACGGTCGGCGCGCTGGTGGAGGGCATCCCGGTCACCGAGGGCCAGTTCAGCGGCGGCGAATTCACCTGGCTCAGCCCGTTCGCGATCCTCTGCGGCGTTGGCCTTTGTCTCGGCTATTCGCTGCTGGGCGCCTGCTGGCTGGTCAAGAAATGCGAGGGCGAGGTCCGGGACTTTGCCTACCGCCAGATTCCCCGGCTCTCGATCGGCCTCTTCTGCTTTCTGCTCGCCGTCTTCCTCTATGCGCTCGTGGCGCATCTCCAGGTCATGGATCGCTGGCTCGAGCGGCCCTACCTCCTCGTCTTTCCCGCGATCGGCGCGCTCGCCACCGGCGTGCTGGCAGCCAGCATCCGGCGGCGCCGGGACGGTGCGCCCTTCTATATGGTGGCGCTCATCTTCGCGGCGGCCTTTGGCACCCTCGCCATCTCCTTCTGGCCCTACATGATCCCCTTCTCGATCACCATCGATGCCGCCGCGGCGCCGCACGCGAGCCTTGCCTTCATGTTCTGGGGCGAGGGCCTCTTCGTCTTTCCGCTGATGCTGCTCTACACCGCCATCAGCTACAGCGTTTTCCGCGGGAAGGTCCGGCAGGCCGGCGGTCACTATTGATTGGATGGGAGCGAAGACATGATCCGATGCGTGCGCATATGGACGGGAGAGGACGGGAATTCCCGCTTCGAGGAAGGCGTCATCGATCTCGAGCCGGGCCAGCGCGGCGATCTCTCGAGCGGCAAGGCGGAGACGGCGACCGTCGCCTTCCAGGAGACGGCGTCCGGCGGAACCTTCGCCTGGCACACCGCGCCGGTCCGGCAGCTGGTCGTCACGCTCAGCGGCACCCTTGATTTCCAGACCCGCGAGGGGGAGCATTTCCTCATCCGCCCCGGCGACATCCTGCTGGCCGAAGACACGGTCGGGAGCGGCCATAGCTGGCGGCTCACCGATGACCAGCCCTGGCGCCGCGCCTATGTCGTTCTGGCGCCGGGAACCGCGGTGCCGTTCCGCGTCGCCACCAAGGACCGCCAAGCCTGATCACGATCTGAAGAAGGGGAGACGCCATGCCCGACGCATTCCTCACCGAGCCCGATGTCGTCCTCATCGGTGCCGGCGTCATGAGCGCGACGCTCGGCGTTTTCCTCCGGGAGCTCGAGCCGTCGCTGCGCATGGAGATGTTCGAGACGCTCGAAGGACCGGCGCAGGAGAGCTCGGAAGCCTGGAACAACGCCGGCACCGGCCATGCCGCCAATTGCGAGCTCAACTACACGCCGGAGCAGGCGGACGGCCACGTCGACATCTCCAAGGCGCTGCAGGTGAATGTCGAATTCGATCTGTCGCGGCAGTTCTGGTCGTACCTGGTCCGAAAGGGCGCGATCAAGGACCCGCGCTCCTTCATCCACCCGGTCCCGCATATGAGCTTCATCCGCGGCGCCAAGAACGTGGCGTTCCTCCGCAAGCGCTTCGAGGCGATGTCGGCGCATCATTGCTACCACGGCATGGAATACTCCGAGGACCGGCAGCAGATCGCGAGCTGGGCGCCGCTGGTGATGGAGGAGCGGCGCGCCGACGAGCCCGTCGCCGCGACGCGGATCGTCACCGGCACGGACGTCGATTACGGCTCGCTCACCCGCCAGCTGGTCGGCCATCTCGGCGCGTCGGGCGGCTTCTCGGCCCACTATCTCAACCGCGTCACCGGGATCTCGCGCGCCGAGGGCGGCCGCTGGCGTGTCGAAGTGAAGGACAAGAAGAGCCGCGAGACCCGCGCGGTGACCGCCAAATTCGTCTTCGTCGGCGCCGGCGGTGGCGCGCTGCCCCTGCTGGAGAAATCCGGCATTCCCGAGGGCAAGGGGTATGGCGGCTTTCCGGTGAGCGGGATCTGGCTCCGCTGCGACGAGCCGGACATCAACGAGCGCCACCATGCCAAGGTCTACAGCAAGGCCGCGGTGGGATCGCCGCCGATGTCGGTGCCGCATCTCGATACCCGTGTCATCGGCGGCCAGCATTCTCTGCTGTTCGGACCTTATGCCGGCTTCTCCACCCGCTTCCTGAAGCACGGCTCCCTGATGGATCTCTTCGAATCCGTGGAGCCTTCCAACATCACGCCGTTGCTCTCGGCGGCGCGGGACAATCTCGGCCTCACCGAATACCTGATCGGCCAGGTCCTGCAGTCCTCCGGACACCGGTTCGGCACGCTGCAGGAGATCTATCCGGGCGCCGACCCCGATGACTGGAAGCTGCAGGTCGCCGGCCAGCGCGTCCAGATCATCAGGCCCGACGCCGAGCATGGCGGATTGCTGGAATTCGGCACCGAGGTGGTGGTCGCGGCGGATCGCTCGCTGATCGCCCTGCTGGGCGCCTCGCCCGGAGCCTCGACCGCCGCCTTCATCGCGATCAGCGTTCTCGAGAAGGGCTTCCCGCAGGAGCTCGCGGCCAGCGGATGGGCCCGCAAGCTCAGGGAGATCATTCCTTCCTACGGGGTGTCGCTCATCGACGATGCCGACTTCACCCGCCGCATCCGCGCCGATACGGCGGAGGTCCTGAAGGTCGACAACGTCTGAGGCGGAAGGCCACGCTCGCCTAAAGATCAGGCGAGGTCGAAGCGATCGTGGTTCATCACCTTGGTCCAGGCCGCCACGAAGTCCCGGGCGAATTTCTCTTTCGCGTCCGCAGAGGCATAGACTTCCGCCAGCGCTCGCAGCTGCGAGTGCGAACCGAAGATCAGGTCGACGCGGGTGGCGGTCCACTTGACCTCATTTGTCTTGCGGTCGCGCCCCTCGTAGACGCCCTCGGTGCCGGCGGCGGGCTGCCACTGCGTGCCCATGTCGAGGAGGTTGACGAAGAAGTCGTTGGTCAGCGTCTCCGGCCGCTTGCTGAAGACCCCGTGCGGTGACTTCCCGGCATTGGCGCCGAGCACGCGCAGGCCGCCAACGAGCACCGTCATCTCCGGTGCAGTGAGCCGCAGCAGCTGCGCGCGATCCACCAGCAGCTCCTCGGGTGAGAGGCGCTGCTTGCCGCTGAGGTAGTTGCGGAACCCGTCGGCGGTCGGCTCGAGCGGCGCGAAGGAGGCGACGTCCGTCTGCTCCTGCGAGGCGTCCATGCGCCCGGGCGCGAAGGGGACCTTCACGTCGTATCCAGCGCTCTTCGCGGCCTTCTCGATCGCCGCGCCGCCGCCGAGCACGATCAGGTCGGCCAGCGAGACCTTCTTCCCGCCGGCCTGCGAGGCATTGAAATCGCGGCGGATCGCCTCCAGCGTCTGCAGCACCTTTGCCAGCTGGGCGGGCTCATTGATCTCCCAATCCTTCTGCGGCGCGAGGCGAATGCGGGCGCCGTTCGCGCCGCCGCGCTTGTCGGAGCCGCGGAAGGTCGCAGCGGAGGCCCAGGCCGTCGAGACCAGCTGGGAAACGGAAAGGCCGGAGGCGAGGATCGCCGCCTTCAGGGTCGCAATCTCCGCCTCGCCGATCAGCGGGTGATCCACCGCCGGGATCGGGTCCTGCCAGGACAGCGGCTCCTTCGGCACGAGGGGGCCGAGATAGCGCGCGATCGGGCCCATGTCGCGGTGCGTCAGCTTGAACCACGCGCGCGCGAAGGCGTCCGCGAGCTGATCCGGATGCTCGTAGAACCGCCGCGAGATCTTCTCATAGGCCGGATCCACCCGCAGAGCGAGGTCGGTGGTCAGCATCCTCGGCGCATGCCGCTTCGAGGGGTCATGCGCGTCCGGAATCGTGGCGGCGGCGCCCTTCGCCTGCCACTGATAGGCGCCGGCCGGGCTCTTGGTGAGTTCCCATTCCTGGCCGAACAGGTTCTCGAAGAAGTGATTGCTCCACCGGGTCGGCGTCTGCGACCAGATGACTTCCGGGCCGCCGGTGATGGTGTCGTCGCCCTTGCCGGAACGGTAGCGGCTCTTCCAGCCGAGGCCCTGCTCCTCGATGGCGGCGGCTTCCGGCTCGGGTCCCACCAAGGTGGGATCGCCGGCGCCGTGGGTCTTGCCGAAGGCGTGGCCGCCGGCGATGAGCGCGACGGTCTCCTCGTCGTTCATCGCCATGCGCGCGAAGGTCTCGCGAATGTCGCGCGCCGCCGCCAGCGGATCCGGCTTGCCGTTCGGTCCTTCCGGATTGACGTAGATGAGGCCCATCTGCACGGCGGCGAGCGGGTTCTGCAGATCGCGGTCGCCGCTGTAGCGCTCGTCCGCCAGCCACTTGCCTTCGGGACCCCAGTAGATGTCCTGCTCGGGCTCCCAGCTGTCCTCGCGGCCGCCGCCGAAACCGAAGGTCTTGAAGCCCATCGACTCCAGCGCGACATTGCCGGCGAGGATCATGAGGTCGGCCCAGGAGATCTTGCGGCCGTATTTCTGCTTGATCGGCCACAGCAGCCGACGCGCCTTGTCCAGGTTCGCGTTGTCCGGCCAGCTGTTGAGCGGCGCGAAACGCTGCTGGCCGGCGCCGGCGCCGCCGCGACCGTCGCCGATGCGATAGGTGCCGGCGCCGTGCCACGCCATCCGGATGAGCAGCGGTCCGTAATGGCCGAAGTCGGCCGGCCACCACTCCTGCGAGTCCGTCATCAGGGCGTGCAGATCCCTGATCACCGCGTTGAGATCGAGGCTCTTGAATTCCTTGGCGTAGTCGAAGGCCTCGCCCATCGGATTGGAGAGCGCGGAGTGCTGGTGCAGCACTCCCAGATTCAACTGGTTCGGCCACCAGTCGCGATTTGCCGGTCCTCGCGTCGCACCAGCAACCGGGCACTTGCCTTCCTCTGCCATGGTCTCTCTCCCATCGCGCTGCAACGGTTTCTCCCAACACATATATGGTGCTCCTGCAGCCACCATCCGGGAAAATCTTGGTGGTAGATCCCTCCTGGGGATCTTCCGTGCTCCCGATGGAGGATGGCTGGCTTTGCCGGCGGCATCCCGCTTGCGCGGCAATCAGATCTGCCCTGCGCGCGCGGATCCGGCCGTCGCACATCTTAGCGGTATCGCCGCGAGCGGGTTACGCGCTACATCTCAGGACAGCCGAAAGTCGATGCTTTGAACCTGTCGCATCAGGAGCCGCCCACGATGACCACTGCCGCTGAATACGTCCCGCCGAAGGTCTGGGTCTGGAACAAGCCCAGCGGCGGCCGCTTCGCGAACATCAACCGCCCGGTCTCCGGCGCCACCCACGAGAAGGAGCTGCCGGTCGGCCGCCATCCTCTGCAGCTCTACTCGCTCGGCACGCCGAACGGCGTGAAGGTCACGATCATGCTGGAGGAACTGCTCGCTCTCGGGCATCGCGGCGCGGAGTACGACGCTTGGCTGATCAAGATCGGCGAGGGCGATCAGTTCGGCAGCGGCTTCGTGGCGGCGAACCCCAATTCCAAGATCCCGGCGCTGGTGGATCGCAGCGGCCCGACGCCGATCCGGGTGTTCGAGTCCGGCTCGATCCTGCTTTATCTCGCCGAGAAATTCGGCGCTTTTCTGCCGACGGAAGCGGCCCCGCGCGCCGAGTGCCTCTCCTGGCTGTTCTGGCAAATGGGAAGCGCTCCCTATCTCGGCGGCGGCTTCGGACATTTCTATGCCTATGCGCCGACCAAGATCGAATATGCGATCGATCGCTTTGCCATGGAGGTGAAGCGCCAGCTCGACGTGCTGGACCGGCGCCTCGCCGAGAACGAGTACATCGCGGGCAGCAGCTACACGATCGCCGACATGGCGATCTTCCCCTGGTATGGCGGGCTCTGCAAAGGCTGGCTCTACGGCGCCCCTGAGTTCCTGAGCGTCCAGGATTACAAGCACGTTCAGCGCTGGGCCGACATGCTTCTCGAGCGGCCCACCGTCCGACGCGGCCGCATGGTCAATCGGATCAGCGGCGAGCCGTCGAGCCAGCTGCACGAACGCCACGATGCCAGCGACTTCGAGACGAAGACACAGGACAAGCTCGCAGCGGGAAGTTGAGCCGTCGCCGCGATCGGGCGAGGCTGACCTTATCCGGAAGGAATGCAGCGTTGAAAACCAAAGCTCTGCTGACGGCGGCGGCCGCGCTGGTCGCCGGTCATGCGGCGCAAGCCGCCGCCCAGGAGTCGACCTCCGCCACCACGACCTATCACCGCGCGACGGTCGACGGCGTCGGTGTCTTCTACCGGGAAGCAGGCGCCAAGGACGCGCCGACCATCGTGCTGCTGCACGGGTTCCCGTCCTCGTCGCGGGAGTTCGACACGCTCATTCCCTTGCTCGCCACGCGCTACCACCTGGTGGCGCCGGATTTCCCGGGCTTCGGTCAGAGCGACGCGCCGTCGCCGACATCCTACGCCTACACCTTCGATCACCTGGCGAAGACGACCAGCGATCTCCTCGAGCAGCTCAAGATCGATAAGTACGTTCTCTACCTGCATGATTACGGGGGGCCGGTGGGGTTTCGTGTGATGCTGGCTCACCCGGAGCGGCTGCAGGCCCTCATCATCCAGAACGCCAACGCCTATCAGGAGGGGCTCGGCGCAAAATGGACCGGCATCGCGCAATATTGGGCCGATCCCGCGGCGCATCCCGAGGTGGTCACCGCGTTCATGTCGCTGGCGGCGACCGAGCAGCGTCATACCGCCGGCACTTCGCATCCCGAGCGCTACAATCCGGATACCTGGACCGACGAGTTCGCTCACCTGTCGCGGCCTGGCCAGCGCGAGATCCAGGCAGCGCTGCTCTACGACTATCGGACGAACGTGGCGTCATATCCGGCCTGGCAAGCCTGGCTCAGGGAGCACAAGCCGCCAACCCTGGTGGTCTGGGGCCGGAACGATCCCTCTTTCATCGCCGCCGGTGGCGAGGCGTTCAAGCGTGATCTGCCGAATGCCGAGATCCGTCTGCTCGACGCCGGCCATTTCGCCCTCGACGAGCAGAACGACGAAATTGCGCGGCTGATCCTCCAGTTCCTCGCGAGGCATCCGGCCTGATTCGACGCTGCGCTCAACGCGCAGGTGTCCTCGACCGTCGGGACCGCGCGCGGTGCGCTGCCTGCTTCGCGCGGTTGCCGCAGACCGCCATGCTGCACCAGCGCCGGGCATGGCCTCGGGTGCGATCCAGGAAGAGCAGCGTGCAGGTCGGGCCTTCGCAGGCCTTGACGTAGGTGAGGTCTTCCGTGCTGAGGAACTCCGCGATCACCTGAGCGATCGGCAACAGCAGGGAATCGGGCGAGCGCCAGCGCCGTCGCGGCTGCATGGTGAGACCCGGTGCGCCGCCACGATCCTGGTCGCGCGCACCCGTCACGATCTGCCCGAAGGCTTCGTCGCGCGCGAGCACGCGGTTGAGCGGCGCCAGCTCCGCCATGGCGACTTTCGCCAGCGGCTTGCCCATGTGCTTGGACATGAAGCCGCGAAACCACTCCCGGAGCGCCCGCGCCTGGGCGGCGACGGCATCGAGCTCGCCGGGCAGCGCGCTGGTCCGGAAGGAGGCGGCAACATCCTTCGGCACCAGCCGCGCTTGCTCGAGCCAGCTTAGCAGCCCTTCGCCGCTGTCGAGCCACTCGACCTTCTCGTCCACCGGCGTCGCGGTCGAATTCAGGAAATCGAGACCGAGCGCGTCGGCGATGAAGATGGCGGGTGGTCGCTTGTCTGCCATGTGAGGTTTGCCTCCACTCAACCTCACCGCTGATTTAACCACTCCGGCGGTGCCCGGCAAGTTATGGAGGGCCGCCGGTCCGGCTTTCCTGATATGCGGCGCATGCCGCGCCGGTCGGCTCCGGCTCCGCTCAGATGAGATCGCGAGGGATCGGTCGAGACCACTCGCGGTGGCACACCTCGTCTTTGCCGTTCCAGGCGCGCAGGCTGGCCTCCAGCAGGAAGTGGTCGCGTGTGCAGGAGACCCTTATGCGCGTCTCCGTCCGCACCTGCCAAGCGTCGCGGGAGATCGTCTCGCCATGCCGCAGCTCGGCCACCGCGGTGAGCGGATCGTCATCATCGAGGTGGTAGGTGGATCCGCCTTCCGAGCTCAACTCCAGGCCGATGCGGTCGATGCGTGCGGCACCCCGGCCGAGCCTGGTCGTGGGCTCGGGCGGCGCGGTCTCGGGCTCCGGCAGTGGCGGGAGCCGCGCGTCCGCAGCCTGCGGCGGACGTGCCGGAACCTCGAGCGTGCCGCCGAAAATCGTCAGCGTCGCCCGCTCCGGCGCCGGCCAGATCATCGGCCAATAGGCGGTGGAGAGCGCGAGCCGGATCCGGTGGCCGGCCGGGAAGACGGATCCGGCATCGTTGAGCTGGATCCGCACCCGGTAGCGCTCTCCGACCGCCAGCGGCGAAGGCGACTCGTGCCCGTCGCGGTGCGTCAGGGCGAGGATGCCATAGCTCACCCGCAGCGATCGGCCGTCGGGCTGCACGTCGCAGAGCCGGGCGACCAGGTTGGCGATCCGCTTGTCCGAGCTGAGCTCGAGAGTGACGATCGGGGCGCCGAGCATCTCGATCGGCGCCTCGAGCGGCGGCGTCTCGAAAACCAGCGATCGGTCGTCGTCCTCCCGCTGGTCGCCGGCCTGATCGGCGGAGCGTCCGAACGGACACCATTCGCCTGCAGCGCTGCCGACGGTCTCGGACGAGCACACGGCCCGGGCCGAGGAGAGCGTGCCGTCCACCCGCAGCCCCGCATCCGTCAGGCGCAGGCGGTGCGGCTTGATTTCCGTCGACGGCCAGGACCGTTCCGCCACCCAGCGGCCCGGCAGGGTCTCGTGATGGGATGCCGGCGGCACGCTCTCCGTCATCCAGGCGCGCAGCATCGGCTCGTCCATCACGCCGGTATCGATGCCCTTCAGCCAGTGGTCCCACCAGCGCAGCATCTCCTGCAGGAATCCCACCTGCGGGCCCGGGAGCGCGAAATGCGGATAGGCGTGCGCCCAGGGCCCGATCAGGCCCTTGCGCGGCGCCTTCAGATGCTCCAGCAGCCGCGGGATGGCGTTCTTGTAGGCGTCGGTCCAGCCGCCCACGGCAAAGACCGGACACGCCACGGCGTCATAGTCCTCGCAGATCGAGCCCTGCCGCCAGTAGTCGTCGCGGCGCTGATGGCGCGTCCAGGCGTCGAGGAACAGCGGCACATTCTCCAGCCGCGCCTTCCACATCGGCAGCCACGCCTCGCCGACCAGCGCCGGGTCGGGCGGATGACACATGGCGTTGAAGAAGAACGACGCCCACTCGAATCCCGCGGTGAGGAGGGCGCCGCCCATGTAATGGACGTCGTCCCGGTAGCGGTCGTCGGTGGAGCAGAGCGTCACGACGGCCTTGAGCGCCGGCGGGCGGCGCGCCGCGACCTGGAGGCCGTTGAAGCCGCCCCAGGAGATCCCCATCATGCCGACCGCGCCGCTGCACCAGGGCTGGGCGGCGAGCCAGGCGATGATCTCCAGGGCATCGTCCTGCTCCTGCCTCGCGTACTCGTCGAAGAGCAGGCCCTGGGATTCGCCGCTGCCGCGGATATCGACGCGCACGCCCGCATAGCCGTGGCCCGCGAGATAGGGATGCGTCAAGGCGTCCCGCTCGTAGGTCCCGTCGCGCTTGCGATACGGCAGGTATTCGAGGATCGCCGGAACCGGGTTCCGCTCGGCGTCCTCCGGCAGCCAGATGCGCGCCGCGAGCCCGGTGCCGTCGCTCAGCGGTATCAGCGTGTGCTCGATGACGCGCACCCGGCGCGGGAATTCCCTGACGATCAACGTGGCTTCCTCCTGCAGGCGATCCTGCAACAGGTGACCTGAGTTCGGGGGTTCGCGCAACGGGGGCGGCGCGGCCGGCCGTCGCTTCTGTTCAGATAACCCCGCCAGTTACCATTGCACGGTTATAATGTTGCGCGCGGCGCCGAGCCAGACGAGATCCTGCGACGCGGCGGCCCTGTTGCGCCGTTTTGAGCGGCATTGCGCCTCCTCGATCGACAAAGGCCGGGGCGCACGACATTGCGGTCGTGCGTCCATCGAGCCGTTGCTAGCCTGCCTCGCTGACCGATCGTCGAGGGCGAGATCAAGCGCTTGTGGCTCGCCCCTGGTAACCTATATATGCACTATATATAGGTTACTACTAATCGGTGACCGGCCGCGGGCCGACGCACCGAGAGCCGATCCGCCGGCCACATGGAAAGGACGGAGCATGAGTGGATCCAGGGGTGAGGCCAGCGTCGTCCTGGTGCATGGCGCCTGGGCGGACGGCTCGAGCTGGAACGACGTCGTCGGGCCGCTGCTCTCCCAGGGGCTGAACGTGCTGGCGGCGCCGATCCCGCTGACCTCCCTGTCGGACGATGTCGCGGCCCTCGACCGCGCGCTCGAGCGCATCGAGGGGCCGGTGGTCCTGGCGGCGCACGCCTATGCCGGCGCGGTGATCGCCGCCAGCACCAACGCACGCGTGCGCGCGCTGGCCTTCATCGCGGCGCTGGCGCCCGACGAAGGCGAGACGGTGGCCGAAGTCTTCTATCGCGAGAAGCCGCATCCCAAGGCGCCGCACCTGGCGCCGGATGCTCACGGCTTCATCTGGATGCCGCGGGAGGGATTCGACGCCGCTTTCGCCCAGAACGCCTCCCCGGCGCGGGCCGCGCTCTTCGCCGCCACCCAGCGGCCGATCGCCGTCGCCTGCATCCAGCAGAAGGCGCCAAGACCCGCCTGGAGGGGAAAGCCGTCATGGTTCCTCGTCGCGGAGGAGGACCGGATGATTGCTCCGGCGACGCAGCGCTTCATGGCCGAGCGCATGGGCGCGCGCATCCGCGCGGAGAAAGTCGACCATACGCCGCTGGTCACGGCGCCGAAGCTGGTCGTCGACGTGATTCTCGAGGCAGCGACGGCATAGTCAGATCATCGGGACGAAAGGAGCGGAGCAATGGCTGAGATCGCGTATCGACGGAAGCACGTGGGCGACATCGAGATATTCTGGCGCGAGGCGGGCCGGGCGGACGCGCCGGTGATCCTGCTGCTGCACGGCTTTCCGAGCGCCGGGCACATGTTCCGCGATCTCATTCCCCTTCTCGCGGACCGGTTTCGTCTGATCGCGCCGGACCTGCCCGGCTTCGGGCAATCGGGCATGCCGGACCGAGGCAAGTTCCGCTACACCTTCGACGGTATCGCGAAGATCATCGACCGCTTCACCGAGGCGCTCGGCCTCGATCGCTTCGCCCTCTACGTCTTCGACTACGGCGCGCCGACCGGCTTTCGCCTCGCGATGTGGCATCCCGAGCGGATCACCGCCATCGTCTCGCAGAACGGCAATGCCTACACGGAGGGGCTGAGCGAGGGCTGGAGCCCGATCCGCGCCTATTGGCAGGACCCGTCGGAGTCGAACCGCTCGGCGCTGCGCGACTTCCTGAAGCCGGAGACGACGATCTGGCAATATACCCACGGCGTCGCCGATACCGCCGCGGTTTCCCCGGACGGATATTCGCTCGATAACTTCTACCTCGCGCGTCCCGGTGCGCACGAGATCCAGCTCGATCTCTTCGGCGACTACAAGAGCAACGTCGCCCTCTATCCCGAGTTCCAGGCTTACTTCCGCAGGCACAAGCCGCGGCTGTTGGCGATCTGGGGCAGGAACGATCCGTTCTTCCTGCCGCCGGGGGCCGAGGCGTTCAAGCGGGACATTCCGGGTGCCGAGGTGCGCTTCCTCGACACCGGCCATTTCGCGCTGGAGACACATCACGGCGAAATCGCCGCGGCGATGCGCGATTTTCTCCCGCGATCCAAGTGAGATCCGTCAGCGCCGGATTGGAGCCGATGACATGGCCGCACTTCCTCTGATCGTTTTCGACGTCAACGAGACGCTCCTCGACCTGCAGACGATGGAGCCCACCTTCGAGCGCATCTTCGGCGACCGGCGGGCCATGCGCCTGTGGTTCGCCAACTTCATCATGTATTCCGCCGCGCTGACCGTCGCCGGCTGCTACGTTCCCTTCACCGATATCGGCGCCGCGGTCATGAAGATGCTGGCGGATACCGAGGGCATCGCGATCACTGACACGGACAAGGCGGAGCTCAGGGAGAAATTCTCCACCATGCCGCCCCACCCCGAGGTGCCGGCGGCGCTCCGCAAGCTGCGCGCAGCCGGCTTCCGTCTCTTCACCCTCACGGACAATCTGCTGGAGGTGCAGACCCGCCAGCTGACGCACGGCGGCATCGTCGATCTCTTCGAGCGACGCTTCAGCGCCGACGGCGTCAAGCACCACAAGCCCTCGCGCCAGGCCTATGCCTATGTCGAGCGCGAGCTCGGAGCCCGACCCTCGGAGTTCTGCCTCATCGCGTGCCATACCTGGGACACGCTCGGCGCCGTGGCCGCCGGCTGGGAGGCGGCACTGATCAAGCGCGCCGGCAACGATCTCCTGGGCGTCGGCCCGCAGCCGCAGATCGTCGGCCGCGACCTCGACGATGTCGCCGACCAGCTCATCGCACGACACCAGGGGCGGCGCTAGCCGGCGCTCCGCCGCTGCCGCCGCGAGACCCGGCTCAGGCTTTCCACATCTCGATCAGCTGCGTCGCCAGGGACGGCAAATCCGCGGCGACGGCGTTCGGTTGCGGAACGCCGGGGACGGGCAGCACCGCATTCCCGGGGCGCGTCACCAGAGCCCCGGTCATGCCGGCGCTCTGGCCGCCGATGGTGTCCCAGATGTGGGCGGCGACCATGCAGCAGGCGGCGGTCGGAACATCGAGCTCCTTCGCCACCATGTGATAGACGGCCTGAGAGGGCTTGTAGGCGCGGACGGCTTCCACGTTGAACTGCCGCTCGAAGAAACGGTCGAGCCCGGCGTTCTCCAGCGGGCTGCGGCCGCCGGGCGTTGGCGGCGAGTTGGTCAGGGTCACCATGCGGAAGCCGGCGGCCCGCAGCCTCTGCAGCCCTTCCGCGGCGTCGGCGTGGGCGGGCATCGTCTTCATGCCCTGGACCAGCGCCTGGACATGCTCCGGCTTGATCCGAACGCCATGGATGTCGCCCACCATCTGCAGCACGCCCGCGCCCAGCGTCCAGAAGTCGCGGTACTGGCCGGAGAGGGTCAGCGTCATGGAATACATGACGAGCTGGTCGAACCACGTCCGCAGGACCCGCCCGTCGCCGAAGAGGCGCTCGAAGATCGGCGCCATCGAGCCGATGTCGATCAGGGTCTCGTTCACGTCGAAGACGAGGACCGCGGGGGCTGTCGGGTTGTTCATCGAAGCGAGCTCCTTGCTTGGCGGCGACGAGTTCCATCGGCGGCCGGGCTCTGCACCGATGCGAGACCTTGGTCAGTCTCCGCTCAATGCCCTGGGTCCGTCGGAATGCGCGCGCACTCTCCCGCCCGCCCAATCGCGACCACCGTCGCCGATCGAAAGCTGAGACACCCTCAGCAAATCCTGCTTCAGCAGGTAGATCGACACCGCCAGCAGAACCAGGTCCTTCATCAGGAAAGGGACATTGCCGGCCATCGCTGGAAATCCGCCGGCGGAGGCAGCCCAGCCGTCCGGCATGAAGGGAATGATCGTCGCCGTGCAGACGAAGGCGGCAGTCGATCCGGCGGCCCCGAGCGCTCCCAGTCTCTTATCCCAGAAGCCTGCATAGAGGAGCGCCAGGATCGTCCATTCGGAACCGCCCAGGAACCGGGTGGCGCCGCGGATCCCGAAAGCGGGATACATCCAGGAAATGAGCGGCCCGTTGCTGATGAAGGGGATCAATTCCTGGGCGGCATACGGATGCCATTTCGTATACCCGAAGAATGCGAAGATGATCACCATCGAGGCGCGAAGCAGATTGTAATCCAGATCGTCTCTGAGCAGGCCGAGATCGGCGGCCAGCTTCAGAAGGCGCTGGATCAGGAAGTCGCTTTTGCCGCCGTGCTTGGCGTCAAGCGACACCCTGACGAGATCCTGCTTCAGCAGATAGATCGATGCCGCCAGGAGAACGACGTCCTTCATCAGGAACAGGACGTTTCCGTCCATGGCCGGAAACCCGCCGGCGGACGTGGCCCAGCCGTCCGGCATGAACGGTATGATGGTGACGGTAGCGATGAAGGTGATGCAGGAGCCGATGGCTCCGCAGACCCCCAGTCTCTTATTCCAGAATCCCAGGAACAGCAGGACGCAGAACAGCCACTCCGAGACGCCCAGAAACCAGCTGGCTCCCTGAGTCCCGAAAACCGGGTACAGCCAAAAGATGAGCGGGCCGTTGCTGATGTAGGGAACCAGCACCTGAGCCTCGTACCCGAACCACTTCTGGTATCCGAAGAACAGAAATATGATCACCATCGATCCGCGCACGAGATGGTAATCGATGTCACCGGCAAGGAGACCAGATCGAGCCAGCGTGTTTGCGAGCCAGCGCATTGCTTCGTTCCTTTCTTCAGCCGCGGGACGGCTGCGATAGCCTTGCCGGAGGGTGGTGTGGCGCGAACAGCCGCAGCTTGAGCTCCATCGTCGCCGCTCAAGCGAGGCGGGCGCGATAGGCGCTCGGCGTGTGGCCGGTCAGCCTGCGAAAGGCCGCGCAGAACGCGCCGCTCTCGCAGAAGCCGACCCGCAAGGCGACGTCGGTCACCGAGAGCATCGAATTCGTCAGCAGCTCCTTGGCGCGCGCGACCCGCCGGCCGATGTGGTAGCGGTGCGGTGGCACGGTGAAGGACTCCTTGAAGGCGCGCGCGAAATGGAACCGGCTCAGCTGCGCCATCTCCGCCAAGGTTGCCAGTGGGATCGGCTCGGCAAGATTGGTCTCGATATACTGAACAACGAGTCTCTTCTGCCATTCGGCGAGCCCGCCGCGCGTCGTTGCCGGCGCCGCCGGCGCGAGCCCTCGGTTGGCGCGGACGATCTCGTGGACGAGAACGGCGATCAGCGCCTCGGCATAGAGCCGGTCGCTCGGTCCGGGGTCGTCGATGAGAGCGCCGAGCTTGGCGGCGGTCTCCCAGATCGCGGCATCCTCGAAATGCAAGCGCGGCTCGAACCCGATCTCGCGCAGGCGTAGCTCCGGAGCCAGCAGCGGCCCGTCGGGATCGAAATAGAAATAAAGCGAGCGCGAGAGGATCCGGGGATCGGACCAGCCGCGAAACTGCCGTCCGGCCGGCACAAAGGTCAGTTTACGGCCGGCGGTGCGGAGGCGGGAGGGCGGCAGTCCCTCGATGACCGCCTCGCCCTCATGCTGCGCAATGCGCTCGGCGGCGATCAGCAGATGGAGCGGTGATCGCATGCGATACTCGAATCGTTCATGCCGGGAGACCTGCACCACCTCGGCCGCCACGCCACACCAACCGGTGCTCCGGCGCCGGACGATGTCCGCGGGAGAGAACTCCAAGCCGCCGCATGCGCAGCCGGCGGCGGCGCGGTCCGCCAGCAATCGGCCCGCGGCATTGCTGACGGGGCTGCTGGTCCGATGGACGGCAGCCGGCGCCGGAGTCGCCGATCCTGGGTTGTGTAACCTCTCATTGTACATAATAATGGTTATCGACATCCGATCGAGGGATGTCAACGGCGTTTCCCCGCCGGGGAGATGCGGCCGGCAAGCGAGGTCGTTTGGCGGTCGCCGCCTCGGTCATGGACTTTGTCGCCCGGATCCAACGAGGTCGATGCGCGCGCATGCGACTGATTTATGCCCAATTGATCGCGGACAATCGCGATTATTGCCCCGTTTTGAGCGGATTTGCGCTGCCTGCCGGCCAGCTTGTCGCGCGGGCGGTCGGCGATCGAAGCGCTACGAAACGAACCCGTGGCAAATTCCGGAAAGCGCAGTCGGCCGAGGTCGCGTCGCCGAGATAACCTGGCGCCAAGCTCAGCAATAGTTATTGGCGCGTTCGGCCGTGCGACAGCAAGGGGAAGACACATGATCTCTCCGGCATTTCCGTACCCGATCCAGCGGCAGCCGCGGATAAAACGGCGCAATTCCCGAGAAGAGCCGGCGCAAATTCTGTCGGATACATAGGGGGTCGGTGCCGGCGGCGCTTGCGATGACGCCCGATTATCCGGTCCTGGCATCGGCGCCCACACCCATCGAAGGATGAAGAGATGAGCACGATCGAAGCGAAGTCGCGGCGCACCGCCGCCCTGCAGACCCCCTCCGGGCTGCCGGCTGCGGGCGTGAAGGATATCACCGGCGCGCTCAATGCCCTGCTGGCGGATGTCTTCGCGCTCTATCTCAAGACCAAGAATTTCCACTGGCACATGTCGGGTCCGCATTTCCGGGATTATCATCTGCTGCTCGACGAGCAGGGCGCGCAGATCTTCGCCATGACCGACGACATCGCCGAGCGGGTGCGCAAGATCGGCGGCGGCACCATCCGCTCGATCGGCGAGATCCACCGGTTGCAGCGGATCCCGGACAATGACGCCGACTACGTGACGGCGGCCGACATGCTGGCGGAGCTTCGCGAGGACAACGCGCGGCTTGTCGCCAGCATGCGCGAGGCGCATTCGGTCTGCGACGAGCACGGCGACGTCGCCAGCGCCAGCCTGCTGGAGAACTGGATCGACGAGACCGAGCGGCGCGTCTGGTTCCTCTTCGAGGCCGGCCGCCGCGACGAGCCGCGCAGCTGAGCCGACCCGCTGCGCCCGTGGAGTCCGGAGCTGCCGCCGCGCCCGGCGGACCCCGCCGGCGCGGGCGGGCGCCGCGGCGGCTTCGCTCAGACGAAGGTCAGCAGGCGGCGCGGGTTGCCGACCATGATCGCCTCGATCTCGGCCTCGGAATAGCCGCGCTTGCGCATGTGCGGCAGCACCGTCCGCTGGATGTGGGCGTAGCCGTGGCCGCCGAACTCGCTGAACTGGATCGTGTGGCAGATGTCGTGGCTGATCACGATCTGCTCGAGATGGCCGCGCTCGATCATCCGGCGGATGGTGCGCAACCGCAAGCCGTCGTTGGGCATGTCGATGTCCGAATGGGCGTAATAGGTGTTCTCCTGGCCGAAGAGGTCCCATTCCAGGATCACCCCGGCATCGGCGAGGCGGAACAGCCGGTCGTCGTCGAAGATCGTGCGATCGATGTGATCGATGATGGTGCGGCTCATGTCGGCGCCGTGGGCGCGCAGGAACTCCACCACCATCCAGGGATGATCCGGATGCCGCGCGGGATGAACGGTGAGCGGCGCGCCGGTCTCCTGCTGGGCGACGACGGCGCCGGCGAGCACGCGCTTCTCCTGCTCGGTCCAAGGCCACTGGCAGCCGATCTCGCCGATGATGCCGGCGCGGACGCCGCTGCCCCAGGCGCCCTGCTGCACCTGGTCGATCATCTCCTGCGCGAAGCTGTCGACGGTGCGCTCGGCGTTCGCCGGGTCCTGGTAGTCGTGCACGTAGTGCCCGCAACCCATGACGATGCGCGCGTCGCTCTCGCGCGCGACCTGCGCCAGCCCCTCCGGATCCGGCCGTAGCCCGCCGATCGTCAGCTCCACGATCGTCTTGCCGCCGGCCGCCACCAGCTCGGCGGCGGCGCGGGCGGCGACGCCGCGATCGCGCTGGGTGGTGTTGCGGGGATCGCTGACGCGGCTGTTCAGCAGGTCCCAGTACTGCTCGGGCCGCGGGCCGCCGCTGGCGGCAGGATCGCGCTTCGCCGGCGGCGTGATGTCCCAGATCAGATGCTCGTGCATCAAGGTCGGCCCGAGCTCGGCCGGATCGACGAGCCCCAGCACGGTCTGGGCCTTGCCCCGCATCTTGTCTCTCGTCAGGCGCATTGCAGCCTCTCCTCGTTGCCGCCGTCGACGCAGGACGCTTGACGCCGGAAATCCGCTGCTGATCTCAGCATCTCGGCGGCGCCGGCACAACCTCGCCACGCTTCGCGGCGACCGCTCGCATTCCCTCGTCGGCGCCATCGAGGTGCCGCCGCCGTCCCCGGGCATATTCGATTTTTCTCGCGTCGCGTCGCGATGCTAGACTCCTCGGACCAGGCTCTCTCATCTCCGGTCCGCCGGGGCGGGGTCCAGAGGGCGCCTATTCGATCAGGGTCCGAGCCGATGGCATCCTCGATGCAGACGAAGGCAACCGCCGGCAGCGAGATGCGGGTCCAGAGCCGCGACGGGATCGAGCTCTCGGTCAGGGAATGGGGCGATCCGGACGGTCCCGAGATCCTTCTCATTCATGGCCAGGCGCAGTGCCATCTCTGCTTCGAGCGCCAGACCGGCAGCGCGCTCGCGCGGCGCCATCGCATCGTCGCCTTCGACCTGCGCGGCCACGGCGCTTCCGAGAAGCCGCTCGAGGCGCGCTTCTACCAGGACGGCCGGGCCTGGGCCGACGACGTCGAGACGGTGCTCGACGCCAAGCAGCTCCGGCGGCCGGTCGTCGTCGGCTGGTCAATGGGCGGCCGGGTCACGCGCCAATACCTGATCCATTACGGCGACCGGCGGCTCGGCGGCATCAATTTCCTCTCCACCCGTCCGATCGAGGATCCGAGCGTCGTCGGGCCGGGATCCTTCGCCCGGTCGACGGCCGGCACCGGCGACCTCAAGGCGCGGCTGGAGGCGGAGATCGGCTTCCTGAGAGACTGCTACGCCAAGCCGCCGGCGGCGGAGGATCTGCTGATCGCGGTGGCCTACAACGCGCTCGTTCCGCGGCCGGTCCGCGACGCTCTCCGGCAATGGTCGACGGA
>DATJOK010000103.1:0-6750 GCA_035507155.1 Allostellaceae bacterium | reverse complement strand
GGGATCTCGGGGATCGGGTCCTTGTAGGGATCGCAGCGGGCAACCACCCAGCTGCGGACGAAATCCTTGTCGAAGCTCTGCTGCTTCTCGCCGGCCTCGAAGCGCTGCTGATAGTTGGCGAGGAACCAGTAGCGGCTGCTGTCGGGCGTGTGGATCTCGTCGGCGAGGATGATGCGGCCATCCTGGTCGAGGCCGAACTCGTACTTGGTGTCGACCAGGATGAGGCCGCGCGTCGCCGCCATCTCGCGGCCGCGGGCGAACAGGCGGAGCGCCGTCTCCGTCACCTGGCGCCACTGTGCCTCGGTCAGCAGCTGCTTGCCGATGATCTCGGATTCCGTGAGCGGCTCGTCGTGGCCGGCGTCGAAGGCCTTGGAAGTCGGCGTGATGATGGTGCGCTCGAGCTTCTGATTCTCGCGCATGCCGTCGGGGAACCGGATGCCGTACATCTCGCGCATCCCCCGCTTGTACATCGGCCAGATCGAGGTGCCGGTGGTGCCGGCAAGATAATCGCGGACGACGATCTCGACCGGCATGATCCGCAGCCGCCGGCACACGACGACGTTGGGATCGGGATACTCCAGCACGTGGTTGGGCGCCACGTCGCGCGTCGCCTCGAACCAGTAGCGGGCGAGCTGGGTCAGCACCTGCCCCTTGAGCGGGATCGCCGCCAGGATGCGGTCGAAGGCACTGATGCGGTCGCTGGCGACGAGGATGCGCCGCCCGTCCAGCAGATCGTAGTTGTCGCGCACCTTGCCGCGGTAGTGGCCCGGCAGGCCGGGCACGCTCGCGTCCCAGAGGACATGCTGCAGATAGGGGGCAAGCGCCGTCTTATCGACCATCGATCATTCCCTCAGTAGGGCGTGCCGTCCTTGCGGGCGTAGCGGAACTTCCCATCGACATAGACCGCCTGCACGTCGTCGTCGGGATAGGTGACTGCATCGCCGGCGCTGCGATCTCCGACCTCGATGAAGAGCACGTCCGCCGTGCTGCGGTTGACGAGATGATGCGCGTCGCCGGTGCCCGCCTTGAAGCCCGCGCACACGCCGGCCTTGAGCGGCGTCTCGCCGGCATCGGTCACCAGCGTCGGCGTTCCTTCCAGCACGTAGATGAACTCGTCCTGCTTGGCGTGCGCGTGACGAAGCGCCGAGACGGCGCCCGGCTTGAGCCGCGTCAGGTTGACGCCGAAATTGCTGATCCCGAAGGGATCGCCCAGCACCTGCTTCTCGCGGCCCCTGATCCTTTCCAGGAACGGCTTCGGCGCATTGGTCGGCACCGGCCGCAACGGGAGGGTCGCGGCCTCGATCGCAACAGGCCAGGGCTTGCTCGACATGTCAGCTCCTCACGCGAAAGGATTGCGGCGTTCAATTCAGCTTATCCGCGCCTTTGACCGCCGCCAGGTATCTGCGCACGCGCCTCGCATTGGTCCCCAAATCGCCGCGGCCGACGCGGCTCTTGGAGCGGATGTCGAGGCGCGAGCCGCCGGCGCCTTCGTCGGCAGTTACCCGGACCACGATGTCGTCGGTGAAGCCGAACCAGAAGGTGCGGTCGGTCGCCTCCAGGCGGCCATGGGCAGCATCGATGTTCACGATCGTCCAGCCCATCCTCGTCGCCTGGTCCACCGCCAGCACCAGGGCCTGGTCCGGCGGCAGCTTGAGGATGAGCGGCGCGATATCGGGATAGCCCGACCTCTGCAGCGCCGCCGTCTCTGCGCTGTAGGCCACCGGCTCCGCGTGGGCGGCGGCGCGCAGCGGCAGCACCGCCCCGAACTGCGGCGGGTGTTCGGTGTCGGTGGTGATGTCGTTGATCGGCGGCACTGAGCGGTCGATCGCCCGGAAGCGCAGGGGCACATAGGCCGATGCGGCGCCCAGCAGTATCCCCGCGAGTGCCAGCAGCGCCCAGGCACGGCGCCGGCCCATCAGGCTGGTGAGGAATCCGAGCGCGCCTGTCACTACCGCTGCGAAACCCACGTAGACGGAGAGGCGTGGCAGCACACCCAGCGCCAGCGACAGCGACCACAGGCCGACGCGATAGCCGAGCGGCGCCAGCAGCAGCAGGATCGCCGCCGCCGCGCCGAGACCGCCGCCGAGCACGGCGAGGAGTGGCGAGGGCCGATGCGCTGCGGGCATGCTCGCGGCCTCCGTCATCGCCGCCTTCCTCCCTTCGACCGTCCGTCGATCAAGCCGTGCCGGCCATCGCACGCTGCGCCGGCAGATCGTCCTCGATGAAAGCCTGCACGATCTCATCCATGTCGCGGTCGGCTTCCAGGCCGAGGCTCTCGGCACGCTTCGCCGAGATCGCGAGCGGCCAGCCGGCGACGATCTTCTGGATCACCGGATCGGGCTCCCAGCGGATGCGCTGCACCGCCGCCTCGCCGCCGGCGCGGCGCAGTGCCGCCACCATCTCGGCGACGGTGACGGCAATGCCCGGCAGCTGGATCGCGCGGCTGTAGCCCAGGGCCTCGCCGGGAATGTCGTGCAGCTTCTCGAGCGCGGCGACGAGCCGGCGCGGCGACAGCACCGGCATCACCACGTCACGGGTCACCGGGCAGACCACGTCGACGCCGGAGAGCGGCTCGCGGAAGATCGAGGAGGCCCAGGTGGAGGCGGCGCGGTTCGGCTTCCCCGGCCGGATCACGATGGTGGGGAGCCGTGGCGAGCGGCCGTCGATGTAGCCCTTGCGGCTGTAGTCGTTGACCAGCAGCTCGCCGATCGCTTTCTGATTGCCGTAGGAGGTCTGCGGCGTCAGCGCGGTGTCGTCGCTCACCGCCGGCGGCAGCTTGCCGCCATAGACTGCGAGCGAGCTCGCGAACACCAGCCGCGGACAGGTGCCGAGCGCGCGGCACGCCTCCAGCACCGCGCGCGTTCCGTCCAGGTTGACGCGGAGGCCGATGTCGGTATCCGCCTCCGCCTGGCCGCTCACCACAGCGGCGAGATGGAAGACGGTGCCGGTGCGCTTGTCGATGAGCGTGCGCACGGTGGCGGGGTCGGCGATGTCGCCGGTCACAACTTTGAGGCGATTGTCGGCGGTCGGCAGCGGCGGGTTTGGCGCCGCCACGTCGAACAGCACCAGCTCGTCGATCGCGGTATCCTTGCCGCCCGGTCCCGCGATCGCGCCGCGCGCCAGCAGGCGCGCCGCCAGCTTGCGGCCGATGAAGCCCGTGCCACCCGTAATCACCACTTTCATTTAAGCTTGTCCTCCGGCTCTTCCCTGGTATCCCTGCCTGGCGTCCCTAGTCTTTTCTGAACGGTGACAGGAGACAAGAGGCGATGGCAAAAGGGCCTGTGCCCAGCCCTATCATAGACGACAGCGATCTGGTGACGGTACCCGAACGGCTCGCCGCCGAGCGCCGTCGGCTGCGCCGGTCGATCCTCGGCTCCGGCCTGTTCCACCTCCTGATCCTCGCCCTCCTCTTCGGCCTCTGGCCCCGGAGCGCCCCCGAGGAATCGCCGCCGATCACGGTCGAGCTGGTGCCCGGCGTCGGCGCCGCGGGAGCCGCCGGCGGCAGCGGCGGCGGTGCTCTGGTCGAGGGGCCGGCCCGGGACGGCGCCGCCACCACTCCGCAGCAAACCGCCGACTCGACCGTGGACAGCGCCTCGACCACGCCGGAGAGCGCACCAGCCGAGACGACCACGGCCACCGAGTCCACGCCTCCCGACACTGCCGCTGCCGATACCGCGGCTGCCCCTCCCGCGCCCGCCCAGCCGCAGCCCGCGATCATTGTCACGGCATCGCCGCCGCCAGCCGCGCAGACCCAAGCCAGCACGACGGGCGCCGAGGTGCAGCCAAGCATGGCGGCCCAGAGCACGCCGCCGGAGGCGATGCCGCCGCCACCGCCGCACAAGCCTCGGCCACCGAAACCGTCGACGAAGCTCGCCGCCGCGCCTCCTCCGCCAGCACAGCAGCCGGCACCGGAGTCGACGCCAGCTCCGTCCGCTGAGACGGCGAGCGCAGCCGTCATCGCTCCCACCCCCGGCACCCCTGGCAGCGGAGGCGGCAGCGGCGGCACCGGCGGGGTCGGCCAGGGCGTGGCGGGCGCCGGCGAAGGGGTGGTGGGATCCGGCAAGGGTCCGGGCGACGACTACCTCGACCGCGTGCGCCGGCACATCAGGCAGTACCTCACCTATCCGGAAGTGGCGCGCAAGCAGAAGCGCGAGGGCGACGCCACCATGGCGGTGGTGCTCCGCCGCGACGGCACCGTGCTGTCGGCGAAGATCGAGCAGAGCACCGGCTATCCCGAGCTCGACAACGCCATCCTGAAGGCGGTGCACGACGCCTCGCCGGTGCCGCCCTTCCCCAAGAGCTACGAGCGCGAGCAGGGCGAGGTGATCCTGCCCTTCGATTTCCATCTGGGCCTGATCGACCGCATCTTCCGATAGCGCGACCCGAATTGGCTTCGTTTCGCAGAACGCCCACCAAGTCCTTCTCCGCCCGCTTGCGGGGGGAGAAGGATTTACGATGAGGTGGGTGTCGACCGCGAACTCGCACCTCTCACCGAGAATCCCCCACCTCGCCCGACCTCTCCGCCCCGAGGGCGGAGAGGGACGTGTCCCATGCTCTCCTCTCTTCGTGGTGAATCTTCCCTGCGTTTCATCGACATGGATCGAAATTGGCTTCGTTTCGCAAATTCGCTTTCCTCGCCCCGCGCGCGTACACGGCCGCGCCGACAGAATAAAAAATCTACCGAATTCATCGGCACAAAAGAGACCAGAAAATCGCCGTGAACGCTTTTTGCGTTCGATATGGGGACGCCGTCCCCGGCCTTCAAGGGCCGGGCTCGGCAGCCCTTTGCGCGAGGAAATCCCGCATCGCCGGATCCTCGCAGAGGCCGATGGCACGGTCATAGGCCTCGGCCGCCTCGCGCGGCCGCCGCAGGCGACGCAGCAGGTGAGCGGCGAGCGCCCAGTAAGGCTGATAGCTGCTAACGACATCGGCCGGAATCGCCTCGAGATAGGCCCAGCCGGTCTCGGCGCCGCGCGCCTCGGCGATCGCCGCGGCGCGACCGACGAGGGCGCCGATGGTGGGCGCCAGGCGGACGAGACCTTCGTAGTAGAGCGCGATCGCTTCCCAGTCCGTGCAGCCGGTGACGGCGCGCCGCGCGTGCATCGCCTGGATCGCCGCCTCGAGCTGGAAGCGGCCGAGGCGATTGATCCGCTCCGCCCTGATCAGCAGCGCGTCCGCCTCGACGACCATTGGCGTCGACCAGAGGCTCGTGTCCTGGTCCGAAAGCGGCACATAGGCGCCGCCCGCGCGCCGCGCGCCGCGGCGCGCCTCGCAGTGAAGCATCAACGCCAGCAGCCCCAGCACCTCGGGCTCCTCCGGCAGCAGGCGCAGCAGCAGCCGGCCCAGATCGATCGCTTCCACCGCCAGGCCCTTGCGGCGCGGATCGGCACCGGCGACGTCGTCCCAGCCGCTGCCGTAGGCGGCGTAGACCGCCTCCAGCACCGCGTCGAGGCGTGGCGGCAGCTCTTTTGCCTCCGGCACCTCGAAGGCGATGCCGGCGTCGCGGATCTTGGCCTTGGCCCGGAAGAGCCGCTGGCCCATGGCGCTCGGCCGCACCAGGAAGGCCGAGGCGATGCGCGCCGCGTCGAGGCCGAGCACGGTCTGCAGCATCAGCGGCGTATGGGCCGCCGCATCGATCGCCGGATGAGCGCAGATGAACAGCAGCTTGAGCCGCTCGTCGGGGAACATCGCCTCTCCCTCCGCGAGATCCTCCGCCGCCTCCGCCACGGCGAGAAGGGTCGGCACCGCCTCGATCTCGACGCTCCGATGCCGGGCGCGGTCGACCAGCCGGTGCCGCGCCGCGGTGAGGAGCCACGCCTCCGGCTTCTCCGGCACGCCGCTCTCCGGCCATTTCTGCAGCGCCGCCGCGAAGGCATCGGCGAGCGCATCCTCTGCCGCCGCCACGTCGCGGGAGCGGGCGGCGAGGAACGCCAGCAGGCGGCCGTAGGAATCGCGCGCCGCCCGCTCGACCGCGCGGCGCGCGTCCATGGCGATCAGCCGATCGGCGGGATGACGGGGCGCACCTCGGTGCCGCCGCCGGGCCCGGCCGGATAGCGCGACGCCCAGTCGAGCGCCGCCTCGATGTTGGGGACATCGATGATGAAGAAGCCGCCGAGCTGCTCCTTGGTGTCGGCGAAGGGACCGTCCTGCACCAGGCGGTTGCCATCCTTGAGCCTGACCGCGGCGGCGGTGCCCGGTGGCTGCAGGCCGGCGCCGGCGACGACCACGCCCGCCTCCTTGAGCGCGTTCATGTAGGGTATGAAGCGGCTCCAGAACGCCTCGCGCTTCTTGGGATCGCTGCGGGCGGCGAACTCCTCGGGGGTCTGGTAGAACAGCAGTGCGTATTGCATGGCATCCTCTCGATGGTTGGGAGCACCAGCGGCTCCGGCATGTCGATGACGGGATGGCAGCGGCGATGCAGACACCGCCGCCGGCATCGTCCGCCTATTTCGGCAGCACCACGTTCGGACGCACCTCGAAGACCCGCTCCGCGGCATGGGGAATGCGCTCGGCCCAGGCGAGCGCGGTATCGAGATCGGGCACGTCGATGATGATGAAGCCGCCCAATTGCTCCTTGGTGTCGGCATAGGGGCCGTCCTGCACCCGCCGCTTGCCGCCCTCGAAGCTGAGGCGCGTGGCGGTGACGGTCGGCTGCAGGCCGACGCCATCGACGAACACGCCAGCCTCCTTCAGCGCCTGCGAATAGCGCGGCCAGTCCTGCGCGCGCTCCGGGCTGGTGGCGCACTGGGC
>DATJOK010000102.1:0-8579 GCA_035507155.1 Allostellaceae bacterium | reverse complement strand
CCGCCGGGGAGAAGGTAACTCGGAGAGCCGGGTTTCCCTTGCCAGACCAGGTGGCGCCCCCTATGAGGGGCGCCATGGCGGATGTGGATCTGATCTCGCTGGTCGAGAAACTGGCGTCGACGCGGCTGCTCTGCGTCGGCGACGTCATGCTCGACCATTATGTCTATGGCACCGCCGAGCGGCTGTCGCCGGAGGCACCGATTCCGGTGCTCCGGGTGGAGCGGGAGACCCGCACGCTCGGCGGCGCCGGCAATGTGCTGCGCAACCTGCAGGGCCTCGGCCTCAAGCCCTGCTTCGTCTCGGTGGTCGGCAATGATTCCGCCGGCCGCGAGGTGAGCCGGCTCGCCGCCGAATCGCCCGAGAGCGAGGTGCATCTCCTCGTCGAGCGCGGCCGCGCCACCACCATCAAGACCCGCTACATCGCCGGGACCCAGCAGCTGCTGCGCGCCGACCGCGAGCAGGTGGCCGCGCTCTCGCCGTCGGTGCGCGAGGATCTCCTGGGCCTCATCGAGCATGCCGCGGCGAGCTGCGACGTCACCATCCTCTCCGACTATGCCAAAGGGGTGCTGGAGGACGGCGTCGCGGCGGCGGCGATCGCCGCGGCGCGCGGCGCCGGTCACGTGGTCGTGGTCGATCCGAAGGGGCTCGACTATTCGGTCTATCGCGGCGCAAGCCTGCTGAAGCCCAACCGCGCCGAGCTCGGCGCCGCCACCGCGCTGCCGGTCGGCAGCGAGGCGGAGGTGACGGCGGCGGCGCGTGCCCTCATCGACGAGTTCGAGCTGGGCGGCGTGCTGGTGTCGCTGAGCCAGGAAGGCATGCTGCTGGTGGAATCCTCCGGCGCCGTCCACAAGCTCGCCGCCGAGGCGCGCGAGGTATTCGACGTCTCCGGCGCCGGCGACACGGTGGTGGCGGTGCTGGGCGCGGCACTCGGCGCCGGCGCCACGCCGCTCGACGCGGCGCGGCTCGCCAACATCGCCGCCGGCATCGTGGTCGGCAAGGTCGGCACCGCCGTCGTGCATCCGAGCGAGCTCGAGGAGGCGATCGTGGCGCGGGATGCGGTCGCCGGGCAGAAGCTGCTGCCGCTGCCGGTGGCGCTCGACCACATCGCGCGCTGGCGCCGCAAGGGGTTCAAGGTGGGCTTCACCAATGGCTGCTTCGACCTCCTGCATCCGGGCCATGTCTCGCTGCTGGCCCAGGCCAGGAGCTGCTGCGACCGGCTGGTGGTCGGCCTCAACAGCGACGCCTCGGTCGCTCGCCTCAAGGGTCCCAGCCGCCCGGTGCAGAACGAGGCGGCGCGCGGCGCCGTCCTCTCCTCCCTTGCCAGCGTCGACATGGTGCTCGTCTTCGAGCAGGACACGCCCGTGGAGCTCATCAAGGCGATCAAGCCCGAGGTGCTGGTGAAGGGCGCCGACTATCGCCTCGACGAGGTGGTGGGCGCCGACATCGTCCAGGCCTATGGCGGCCAAGTCGTGCTGGCGGAGATCGTCCCCGGCTACAGCACCACCTCCACCATCGCGCGGCTTGCCCGCTAGCTCGCGCTCAGAACAGCGACTGCGGCTCCTCGGCGGCGGGATCGAGCAGGCGGCGGAGCCGGTCGGAGCCCACCAGCGCAAAGCGCAGGGTCACCGCCTTGCGGCGGGCGGGCGGCAGGGCAATTCCCGGGCTTTCCCGCAGGATCGCCGCCCCGAAGGGGTCCGCCACGATCAGGCCACATTCCCCTGGGATGAGATCGCGCGGAAACCCTGCCGGCACCGCAAAGTAGAAGCGGTCGCAGAAATCGCGGTATTCCGGCCACTTGCCGTCGCTGCGGAAGTCCTGCACCGAGGATTTGATCTCCACGATGACGAGCTCGCCGGCGCGGCCCAGCCCCATCACGTCGGCGCGGCGGCCGTTGGCGAGGGAGAATTCCGTCAGGGTGGAAAAGCCGCGTTGCGCCAGCGCCCGGCAGACGCCGCGCGCCAGCTGGATGGGCAGGGGAAGGTCTTCGGCCATGAAGCGCTTTTAAGGCATCTGTGATCGGCCTGTAAGGCCGCGTTCGGATATCATCCGGGCCGCGCCGGCGGCGCTGGACAAGAGGCAGGAGCATCGAATGGCGAAGAAGAGCGGTATTGGCGGCGCGCTCGTGCAGGCCTGGCGCATCGCCAAGCCCTATTGGTTCTCCGACGAGAAGTGGTCGGCGCTGGCGCTTCTGGTCCTGGTGGTCGGGCTCAGCCTCGGCCGGGTCGCCCTGAACGTGCGGTTCAGCTACTGGTACAACGCCTTCTACGACACGCTGCAGAACCTGGACGAGCACGGGTTCTACGTGCAGCTCGCCATCTTCGCCGTTCTGGCGACGATCTGGGTCGCGGTCGGCACCTCGCTCAGCTTCCTGAGCCAGATGCTGCGCATCCGCTGGCGGCGCTGGCTCACCGAGCTCTACCTCCATCGCTGGCTCGACCACCGCGCCTACTATCGGCTGCAGCTCACCGGTCCCAACACCGACAACCCCGATCAGCGCATCGCCGAGGACGTGCGGGATTTCATCGACAGCGCCCTGGCCCTCTCTCTGGGCCTGCTGAGCAGCGTCGTCTCGTTCTTCTCCTTCATCTTCATCCTCTGGACGCTGTCCGGTCCGGTGACGATCCCGCTGGGATCGCTCGGCTCGCTGACCATCCCCGCCTATATGGTGTGGCTGGTGCTGGTCTATGTGCTCATCGGCACCATGGTGACGATGAAGATCGGCCGCCCGCTGATCAGCCTCAACTTCAACCAGCAGCGCTACGAGGCGAATTTCCGCTACAGCCTGGTGCGGCTGCGCGAGAACACCGAGAGCGTCGCCTTCTATCGCGGCGAGCCCCGCGAGTTCGAGATCTTCCGCGGCCGGTTCACCGACGTCGTCGCGAACTTCTGGGCCATCATGTGGCGAAGCCTGAAAGTGAACGGATTCACCTTCTCCTTCGGCCAGGCCTCGGTGCTGTTCCCCTACATCGTCCAGGCGCCGCGCTTCTTCGCCGGGCAGATCAAGCTCGGCGGTCTGCAGCAGACCGGCAACGTCTTCAACCAGGTCGTGGACGCGCTCTCCTTCATCATCAACTCCTACAACGACATCGCCAACTGGTCCTCGGTGATCCGGCGGCTTTCCAGCTTCGACGAGCACGTGGCGGAGATCGTCAAGGAAGGCGACGTGCCCCGCGAGCTCGCGATCGACTACGCCGGCAGCGGCATCGCAGCCACCGACATCAGCCTCGAGCTGCCCGACGGCAAGCCGCTGATTTCAGGCGTCGAGCTGCGCGCCGAGCCCGGTCATCCCGTCCTTGTCTCCGGTCCGACCGGGATCGGCAAGAGCACGGTGCTGCGCGCCATCGCCGGCCTCTGGCCGTTCGGCCGCGGCAAGGTGCGCCTTGGCCAGGGCCGCGTGTTCTTCGTGCCGCAGAAGGCCTATGTGCCGCTGGGCACGCTGCGCCAGGCGCTGGCCTATCCCGAGGCCGGCGCCGACATACCCGACGCGCGTCTCAAGGCGGTGCTGAAGCAGGTCGGGCTCGGCGCCTTCGAGAACGAGCTCGACACCACCGACAACTGGGCGCAGCGGCTCTCCGGCGGCGAGCAGCAGCGCCTCGCCTTCGCCCGCGTCTTCCTGGCAGAGCCGGCGGTGATCTTCCTCGACGAGGCGACCTCGGCCCTCGACGAGGCGACCGAAGCGCAGTTCTATCAGATGCTGCGCGACGCGCCGTGGAAGCCGGTGGTGGTCAGCGTCGGCCACCGCAGCACGCTGCGCGGCTTCCACGACCGCGTGCTCGACCTCCGCAGCATCGGCGGCCGCCCGGCCGCCGCGCTCGCGGATTAGCTCAGGCCGTCGCGGCGCCGACCTCGGCGGAGATGCGCGCTGCGGCATCGCGCAGCAGTCCCAGCGCCACGTCGGGATCGCGGTTCTGGTCGCGCTGCGGCAGGAAGGGAAGGGTGAGCGCCGCCACCGCCTGACCCTGGTGATCGAGGATCGGGCAGCTCATGTCGGTGAGGCCGGTGACGATGGTGCTGGGCGCCATGTCGTACCCGGCCGCCGCGGTCGCCTCGAGGCGCGAGCGCACTTCCTCCTCGGAGAGGCCGCTCTGCCGCGCCATCACCGCCGTGAGCTCGGCGCGGCGCCGCGCGTGCTGGCAGGCGGCGATGACGCGCGCCGAGACGAAATGCACGGTGAAGGGGAAGACCGCGCCCAGCTTCACCGACCAGCCCATCGGCCGATCTGACTCCGCGTTGGCGACGATGAGGAAATGCTCGCCGCTCACCATGCTGAGATGGCAGGCAAGCCCGGTGCGGGCCGATAGCTCCTCCATCACCGGGAGCGCGGCCTGCTGCAGCCGGCGGCTCGGCGGGTGCTGGGTCGCCAGCTGGAACAGCCGCAGCGACAGGCTGTACTCGCCGGTCTTCGGATTGCGGGTGACGTAGCCGCGCCGCTCCAGCACGCCCAGCATGCGGAAGATCTCGCCGACCGAGCGGCCGATGCGCGCCGCGAGGCCTTTCTGCGAGACGCCGTTGGGCTCCGCCGCCAGCGCCTCCAGCAGGTCGAGGCCCTTCTCGAGAGCGGGCGCGCCGGGTCGGGCGGTCTCGGCGGGATTGTCGCTATTGACTTCCACTCTCATCTAGTTTCACATTTGAAATCGAGACGACACCAGAGAAATTGTGCATCAAGCGAAGCTGATGCCGATGGGAAGGAGACGCGATGAAGAAGCTCGGCGCCGCAGCGCTCCGGCAATTCGACGAACAAGGCTTTTACGCCCCCATCCCGGCGATCTCCAGCGCCGAGGCGGCAGCGCTCCGCGGCAAGCTCGAGTCCCATGAGCGCCAGCACGGCAGGCTCAAGGGGCCGATGCGGCACAAGACCCACCTCCTCTTCACCTGGCTCGACGGGCTGATCCGCCATCCCGGCATCCTGGACGCGGTCGAGGATCTCCTCGGTCCGAACCTGCTGGTCTGGGGCTCCTCCTTCTTCACCAAGGAGGCGCATGATCCGAGCTACGTCTCCTGGCATCAGGATTCCACCTACTGGGGCCTCGATCCCGCCGACATCGTCACCGCCTGGATCGCCTTCTCCGACAGCACCGCCGAGAACGGCGCCATGCGCGTCATTCCCGGCAGCCACAAGCTCGACCAGCTCGCCCATCGCGACACTTTCGCCGAGGGCAACCTGCTTTCGCGCGGCCAGGAGATCGCCGTCGAGGTCGAGGAGAGCAGGGCCGAGATGCTGGAGCTCCGGGCGGGCGAGATGTCGCTCCATCACGTGCGCCTCATCCATGGCTCCGATCCCAATCCCTCCGACAAGCGGCGCATTGGCTTCGCCGTCCGCTACCTGCCGACCCATGTGCGGCAGATCGTCGGCACCCACGACAGCGCGACGCTGGTGCGCGGTGTCGACGCTTTTCACAATTTCGAGCCCGAGCAGCGGCCGCTGGCGGACCTGTCCGAGGCGGCGGTCGCCTTCCACGCCAAGGTTACCGGCGCGCATCAGCAGATCCTGATGCGCGACACCGGACGGACGGCCGCCGCCTAGCGGCACGCCACCCCGCGCCGATCGTGCGATCGGCGCCGGCGGATTCGAACGAGTGACTTCAACAGGCGACCGGCCACAAGCGCCGGCGCCAGGGAGGAGAAGATCATGTTCGCACGCTTGCGCTGGCTCATCATCGCCCTGCTCTTCATCGGCGGCGGCATCAGCTACCTCGACCGCGCCGCGCTCTCGGTCGCGGCGCCCCTCATCGCCAGGGACATGCAGCTCGATCCGGCGCAGCTCGGCATCGTCTTCAGCAGCTTCTTCGTCGGCTATGCGCTCTTCTGCTTCGTCGGCGGCTTCGCCTCCGACCGGCTCGGGCCCAGGAACGTCTTCGGCATCGCGATGACGGTCTGGTCGGTGTTCTGCGGCCTGACCGCCGCCGCCACCGGCATCTTCTCGCTGCTGGTGGTACGCGTCATCTTCGGCATGGGCGAGGGGCCGTTCAGCTCGACCGCCAACAAATTCGTCAGCAACTGGTTCCCGCGGCCGGAGCAGGCGAGCGCGGTCGGCATGGCGAATGCGGGTCAGCCGCTGGGCGCGGCGCTGGCGGGACCGGTGGTCGGCCTCATCGCCGTGGCGGCGGGCTGGCGCCTCTCCTTCATCGTCATCGCGGCGATCGGCCTCGTCTGGGTGGTCGCCTGGATGTGGCTCGCCACCGACCGGCCGGAGCAGCATTCCTGGCTCGACAAGGAGGCGCTCCGCGCCCACGCGCGCGAGCAGGCGCGGCGGTCGAGCGAGCTCGAGACGCTGCCGCTCGGCGCCTATCTGCGACGGCCGGCGATCCTCGCCACCGCCTTCGCCTTCTTCGGCTACGCCTACATCCTCTATTTCTTCCTGTCCTGGTTCCCGAGCTACCTCACCATGGCGCACCATCTCTCGATCCAGAAAATGGGGGTGGTAAACGCGATCCCGTGGCTGGTGGGCTTCATCGGCCTCGCCGCCGGCGGCTTCGTCTGCGACGCGCTCTACCGCATCACCGGCAATGCGCTCCTGGCGCGCAAGCTGGTGCTGGTGGTGAGCCTGATCATCGCCGCCGCCTGCGTGGCGCTTGCCGGCGTCGTCAGCGGCATCACCGCGGTGGTGGCGCTGATGGCGGTGACGGTCTTCTTCATGTACCTGACCGCCAGCACCTACTGGGCGATCATCCTCGACACGGTGGCGGAATCCCGCGTCGGTGGCGTCAGCGGCTTCGTCCATCTGATCGCCAACCTCGCCGGCATCGTGGCGCCGGCGGTGACCGGCTACCTCGTCGAGATCTCCGGCAGCTTCACCAGCGCCTTCGTCCTGACCGGCGCGATCGCGGTCGTCGGCGCGCTCGGCGTCGCCTTGCTGGTGCGCGAGCCGCAAGCCGAGGCTGCGGCGGGCGCGGTCGCGGCGGAATAGGCAACTCGGAAGTATATCTCACTGATATAACAACAAAATTCACCACGGAGGCACGGCGGGCGCGGAGCGGGAGGTAATCTGGCGTCTCCCTTTCACGTTCTCCGTGTCTCCGTCGCGAACCCTCCTCTGTGCGCTCCGCCGCCGGTTGCGCTTTCGTCACAAACCGCTACAACAGGCGCGCTCTTGAATACGGCGGGAGAATATTTGGCGTGGCGGACAAGGAAGACGAAGGCGGATTGCGCGCGGTGCGCCTCGAGAAGCTCGAGGCGCTCAGGAAGCTCGGCGTCGAGCCCTATCCCTACTCCTTCGAGGTCACCGCGACGGCGGCGGCGCTCGCCCAGCGCTACGAGAGCCTCGCATCCGGCACACTCACCGAGGATCGCGTGCGCATCGCCGGCCGCATCCGCTCGGTGCGCAACAGCGGCATGTTCATCGATCTCCACGACAACTCCGGCAAGATCCAGGTCTTCTCCCACAAGGATCACCTGAGCGAGCAGGGCCTCGCTCTGGTGAAGCTCCTCGATATCGGCGACATCATCGGCGTCGAGGGGCTGGTGCGGCGGACGCCGCGCGGCGAGCTCACGGTGAATGCCGAGCAGGTGACGCTGCTGGCGAAGGCGCTGCTGCCGCTCCCCGAGAAGTATCACGGCCTCGCCGACATCGAGACGCGCTACCGCCAGCGCTACGTCGATCTCATCGTCACCGAGCAGAGCCGCGAGACTTTGCGCAAGCGCAGCCGCGTGGTGCAGGTGTTCCGGCGCGTCCTGACCGAGCGCGGCGCCCTCGAGGTGGAGACGCCGATGCTGCACACGATCCCCGGCGGCGCCTCGGCCAAGCCCTTCATCACCCACCACAACGCCCTCGACATCGATCTCTATCTCCGCATCGCTCCGGAGCTGCATCTGAAGCGGCTGCTGGTGGGCGGCGTCGCCGACATCGTGTTCGAGATCAACCGCTGCTTCCGCAACGAGGGCATCTCGCCGCGGCACAATCCGGAGTTCACCACCCTCGAGCTCTACCAGGCCTATGTCGACTACACCGCGATGATCGAGATCACCGAGACGCTGATCACCGCGGCGGCCAAGGAGGTGGCGGGCGGTCTCGTCATTCCCTATGGCGAGCGGACCATCGACCTGACGCCGCCCTGGCCGCGGAAGTCGATGGCGGAGCTGGTGCAGGAGAAGACCGGCGTCGACTTCATGGCGATCACGGACGACGCCGCGGCGCGCCAGCAGGCGGAGGCGCTCGGCGCCGAGGTGCATCCGACCTCCGGCTGGGGCCGCGCGCTGGAGGCGGTCTTCGCCCACAAGGTCGAGGACAGCCTGATCCAGCCGACCCACGTGACGCGTTTCCCGCGCGAGATCTCGCCGCTCGCCAAGGCCGACCGCGACAATCCGCGTTTGACCGAGCGCTTCGAGACCTACATCAACGGCTGGGAAGTCGCCAACGCCTTCTCGGAGATCAACGATCCCCTCGACCAGCAGGCCCGCTTCGAGGCGCAGATGCGCGAGCGCGAGCTCGGCGACGAGGAGGCGCAGCGCCTCGACTCCGATTTCGTGACGGCGCTCGAATACGGCATGCCGCCCGCCGGCGGCCTCGGCATCGGGATCGACCGCCTGGTGATGATCCTCACCAACAGCCCCTCGATCCGCGACGTGATCGCCTTCCCGAC
>DATJOK010000101.1:0-13918 GCA_035507155.1 Allostellaceae bacterium | reverse complement strand
GATGCCGAGCCATCGGCGATGGGCCCATGAGCTTCGACATCTACTATCTCAGCCTTCGCCATGGCGAGCCTCTGCGCTTCCCGCTGCTGCGGCTGGAGCAGCTCTTCGGTCCCTATATCGAGGCGCGCGCGCCATCGGACTGGGACCTGCGGTTTCCCGACGGGGGCTATTCCCACGTCTTTGTGCATGAGGAAGAGACGGAGCAGATCTTCAATTTGGCGATCGAGCGGCCGGCCGCCGCGCCGGAACTGTGGGAGGCGCTCTACACGCTGATGCGCGAGCGGCCGAGCATGCTCTACTGGCCGGGCGGCTCCGCGGTGGCAGATCACGCCTATCTGACCGAGCTCGGCGATGGCATCGCCACCGGTTCCTGCGCCGTCGTCGGCTCGGCTGCGGAGCTCCTGAAGTGGATCGGGACGACCGCCTGACCGAGGGCCGCGAGAGCGAGCCTGCGGCGCGCCGCGCGTGAGCCATCTGGCCCCTCGGCCGCCGAATTCGCTACAAGGGGACGGCACCCGGGCGCCGGCGGATCCCGGCCCCGGGCCCGAGATCGTTCGCTCCCCTTGGCACTTCACCGGCGAGGTCGCCCATGCACCGCCATCCCCACATCCTCAACGCCGCCACCACCCTCCTCGGCATCTGCTTCGTCATCATCGGCGGGTTGAAGCTCACCGGGCAGAATCCGAAATCCTACTCCGACGAGCTCGCGTGGCTGGCGGCGGCGAGCTTCTTCGCCAGCATCCTGGTCTCCTATTCCGCCATCCGCGCCGACGCGGCGAGGCCCTGGCAGACGCAGTTCGCCGATCTCGCCTTCATCGGCGGCATCTTCGCGCTCCTGAGCTCGATGGTGGTGGGCGCCGTCTTCCTCTAGCGGCGGCCGCGGCGCGGCCCCTGTTCCCCAACAGGCGGCCGTAGTATGACCCCTTGTCACAACCTCTCGGCAAACTCCCGTGTCCCCGCCGGTTTCCCGCTCCCGATCCCTCGCCCCGCTCTACTGGAGCCTCGCCGGCAGCACCGTCCTGGCAGCGCTCATCGTCGTCGCCACCTTCTGGCTGGGGAGCCGCGCCGCGACCGAGGAGGAATGGGTTGTGCATACCCTCACCGCGCGCGAGCAGCTCGCCCGCATCCTCGCCCTGGTGCAGCGGGCGGAGAGCGCCCAGCGCGGCTATCTCCTCACCGGCCAGGAGGAGTATCTCGCTCCCTTCGACGCCTCCGCGGACCCGCTGCCGGCGGCGCTCGACGCCCTGCAGAAGCTCGTCAGCGACAATCCGCGTCAGGAGCCGTCGGTGGCGGCGCTCCGGCAGGCGATCCCGCAGAAGCTTGCCGAGCTCCGCGCCACCATCGACGCCCGCAAGCTCGGCCGCTCGGAGGCGGCGCTCGCCATCGTCAACACCGATGAGAGTCAGCAGGCGATGGATCGGATCGCGCGCACCCTCGCGGCGATGGACGCCGAGGAGAACCGGCTCCTCACCGAGCGCAAGGCAAAGGCCGCCACCTTCAACGCCCTGGTCCAGGGTGGCGTCGGCGCCGCCTTCCTGCTGATCTGCGGCATCGGCGCCCTCGTGGCATATCTGGCGCGGGCGACATTCTCCGAGCTCGCGGGTGCCCGTGACCGGCTCGCTGCCGTCAACAACGACCTCGTGGACCAGATCGGCCGGCGCGAGGAAGTGGAGAGCCAGCTCCGCCAGGCGCAGAAGATGGAGGCGGTGGGGCAGCTCACCGGCGGCATCGCGCACGACTTCAACAACATGCTGGGAGTGATCGTCAGCGCCCTCGACCTCATGGAGACGCGGCTCAAGCGCGGCGACCACGGCATCGAGCGCTTCATCGATGCCGCCACCAAGGCGGCGGAGCGCGCGGTGACGCTGACCCATCGCCTGCTCGCCTTCGCCCGCCAGCAGCCGCTGGCGCCGCGGCCGATCGACGCCAACCAGATGATCGCGTCGATGTCGGACCTGCTGCGCTCCACCCTCGGCGAGCACATCCGCATCGAGGCGGTGTCGGCGGCCGGCCTCTGGAGAACCAACGCCGACGCCCATCAGCTCGAGGGCGCGATCCTCAACGTCGCCATCAACGCGCGGGACGCCATGCCCGATGGCGGCAAGCTCACCATCGAGACCGGCAACGCCTTCCTCGACGAGGACTACTGCCGGCAGAACGGCGAGGTGGCGCCCGGGCAATACGTGATGATCGCGGTCACCGATACCGGCGCCGGCATGCCGCCCGACGTGGCGGCGCGCGTCTTTGATCCCTTCTTCACGACCAAGCCCGCCGGCCGTGGCACCGGGCTCGGCCTCAGCCAGGTCTACGGCTTCATCAAGCAGTCGCGCGGCCACATCAAGATCTACTCGGAGATCGGCGCCGGCACGACGGTGAAGATCTATCTGCCGCGCCTCATCAGCGCCGCCGAGGGCGCGGCGCAGCCGACGGTGCCGACGCCCGAGATCGTGCCGAAGGGTGCGGCGAGCGAGGTGGTGCTGGTGGTCGAGGACGATCCGCTGATGCGCGAGACCACGGCCGATGCGCTGCGCGATCTCGGCTACACGGTGGTGGATTGCGGCTCCGCCGCCGACGCGCTCCGCCGCCTCGCCGGCGAGCCGGCGGCGAGCCTGCTGCTCACCGACATCGTGATGCCGGAGATGAACGGCAAGCAGCTCGCCGACGAGGCGGTGAAGCTGCGGTCTGCGCTCAAGGTGCTGTTCATGACGGGATATACGCGGAACGCCGTGGTGCACGGCGGCGTCCTCGATCCCGGCGTCAATTTCCTCAGCAAGCCCTTCACGGTGGCGCAGCTCGGCGCCAAGATGCGCTCGGTGCTGGCCGCCGCCGCTCCCTCAGCGTCGGAGCCTTGAGCGACTCAGTTCCTGGCGGCGTCCGCCGCCTGCTGGACGACGGTGATCTTGATCCAGCTCGTCGTCCAGTTCAGGCGCTCGTCGCGAACGCGGACGCGCAGCCAGTGCTCGCCGGGCGGCGCCTCGACGCTCGGCACGTCGATCCCCGCCGCGGTCATGTAGTCGTCGACGCGCTCGGTGATGTCCTTGAGCGGCGCTCTCCCATAGACCAGCGTCGCGGTGTCGAGGGCGACCGGCACGTCGTTCCGCGGGTGGAAGCGCACGACGAGATGGAAGGGCGAGGTGACGACGGCACCGGGCGCCGGCGACACCTGCTCGATCACCGGGCCGCGCGCCACCGCGCGACTGCTGCCGTCGACGACCTTGACTGGGGCGAGCGCCGCCTCCTCGCTGGTGATCAGCATCGCCGCCCAGGCGGGCGACGCGAGGCCGGCGATGATGGTGGCGAGCAGGACGCCGTCCCGGCCGCGACGAAGGATAGTCTTGATCATGATGGCACCTCTCCCGTGCCCGACTGCGGCTGCCGATCCTGCAGCCGCCTCTCGCAGCGCAGCATGGGCCCGCGCTCATGACAGCTCGATGAAAGCCCGCGCCGCCCCTGTCCCCGTTTCGTTCCGTCGGCCGACCGGGCGATCATGAGCATCGATATGTTTCTCCGATGCTGACCTGGCTCCGATGCTGACCTGGACGCGGCGATGATGCCGCGCGAACGGCCCAGCAGCCTGCTTTCCAATGATGCGCGGGCGGGCGCGGGATTGCCGTGTTGCGGGGCCTGAATCCCTGCAATAGGATTCGCCGCGATCCCATCCGACAATCCGATCTCCGCGATCCCCTGAGCAGAAGGAAAACGCCCCGTGTCCGACGACAAAGCACTCTTCGACAAAGGCCTGCCGATCCGCCGCGCCGTGCTCGGCGCCGAGTATGTCGATGCCTCGCTCGCCAAGGCCGACGACTTCATGATGGCGTTCCAGCGCGCCACCACCAGCTGGGCCTGGGGCTGGGCCTGGGGCGATCCGACCCTCGACCGCAAGACGCGGAGCCTGATCAACCTCGCCATGCTGACCGCGCTCAACCGCGCGCCGGAGATCAAGCTGCACGTGAAGGGCGCCATCAACAACGGCGTTAGCGTCGAGGAGATCAAGTCGGTGCTGCTGCACGCCACCGCCTATTGCGGCATCCCTGCCGGCCTCGATGCCTTCAAGGCGGCGCACGAGGTGCTGGTGAAGGAAGGCAAGGTGAAGCCCAAGGGCTGAGCCGCCCTCGCCATGGCGACGGCGCCGCAGTTCGTCGGCGAGACGCTCGCGCGCTTCGTCGCCCGGAGCCGCTGGGAGGAGATCGACCCGGCGCTTCGCCACGAGGCGAAGCGCTCCCTCCTCAATTTCATCGGCACTGCCATTGGCAGCGCGCGGGATCCCGCGATCGAGGATCTCGTCGCGGTGCTGGCGCCCTTCGCCGGCGGTGGGAGCACCGTGCTCGGGCGGCGCGAGCGGCCGGACGCGATGACCGCCGCCTTCGTCAACGCGGTCGCCGGCAATCTCCTCGACTACGACGATACCCACCTCCCCACCGTCATCCATCCGACCGCGTGCGTGGCGCCGCCGCTCCTGGCGCTGGCGGAGGCGCGGGCGCTGCCGGGCGCCGCGGTGCTGCATGCCTTCATCCTCGGCGTCGAGGTGGAATGCCGGCTCGGCAACGCGGTGTCGCCCAGCCACTACGCCCGCGGCTGGCACATCACCACCACCTGTGGCGTCTTCGGCGCCGCCGCTGCCTGCGGCAAGCTGCTCGGCCTGCCGGCGGAGCGGATCTGGGCGGCGCTCGGCATCGCCGCCAGCCAGTCCTCGGGCCTGGTCGAGAATCTGGCGCACGGCGCCAAGAACGTCGCCGTCGGCAACGCGGCGCGGAACGGGCTGCTGGCGGCGCTGATGGCGGAGCGCGGCTATACCGCGGCGCCCGCCAGCATCGAGGGCCGCCTCGGCTGGGCCAGCGCCACCGGCGACCGTCTCGCTCTCGACGCGATCACCGGCGGCCTCGGCGAGCGCTGGGAGCTCCGCCTCAACAGCTACAAGCCCTACCCCTGCGGCATCGTCTTCCACGCCGTCATCGATGCCTGCCTCGATCTGCGCGAGCGGCTGCGGTTGACGCCGGACGCCATCGCCGCGGTGACCGTGCGCGGCAGCCAGCTGCTGCTCGACCGCGGCGACCGCATCGTCGAGAACGAGCGCGACGCCCGCATCAGCATCCATCACAGCGCCGCGGTGGCGCTCGCCCGCGGCAGCGCCGGCGTCGCCGAGTTTACCGCCGCCGCCGTCGCCGATCCCCTGCTCTGCGCGCTCCGCGCCAAGGTGCGCGCCGAGCTCGACGCGACGATGCCGGCAGGCGCCGCCGCTGTCACTGTCGAGACGACGGACGGCCGGCGCGAGACGGCGCGCGTCGACCACGCCCGCGGCAGCGCCGAGCATCCGCTCGGCGACCCTGACCTCGAGGCGAAGTTCCGCGAGAACTCCGAGATCGCCGGCGCCACCGCGCTCGCCGACGAACGGATCGCCGAGCTCTGGGCGATCGCGGAGGCACCGAGCCTCCGGCCGCTTCTCCGCAGCCTCGGCGCAGACGGCAGATAGAGAGCCCGCGGCTCAGGCGCTCGGCGTGATGGGCGTGATCTTCGATCCCTGGATGCTGGCGCTCGCCATCAGCCCGTGCAGGCCATAGGGGATCGCCACCACGTCCTGCGTCACGTTCGTCGTGTCGAGATCGGTGGCGGCACCCTTGTCCATCACCACCACGCTGGGTCCGGATCCGATCGACCAGCCGTCGCTTTTCCGGAGATAGTCGAGCGCGGACTTGTTCATGAAGAGCAGCGCATAGCTGAAGGTCTCGCCGCCGACCTGGAGCCCGAAGGACGCGGCGGCAATGCTGTAGTAGCCCGTCGTCTTGCCGGCCACCCTCAACGCGCCTTCGCCATATTGGCCGCCGACCACCAGGGCTCCTGCGGTGATGTTGGGGAAGATCAGGACGCCCACGGACTTCTTCAGGAGCGCGCGGGTCTTCGGTCCCTGCGCCCGCAGGCGCTTCAGGGCGGCACTGACGTCCCGGTCGATCTCCGGTCGCGTGGCCGCCAGGGCGGCGAGCGGAAAGGCCGACGCGGCGCCGGCCGCCAGCACGGCAGCCAGAATCGCCCGCCGCGGCAAGCGCGCGGGCATCTCGGATCTCATTGCGGTCATTGGAAATCACCTCGAGGGGAAGTTGCGTGGGGAAACCCGTATGGAGAACTAGAAAATATTCCGGCGCCGGCAACTGCCGCCCGGGCGCTCGATGACGGACCGGCTCAAGGGCGGGCCCGGTTAGGGTTTCGCCGCGCCGCGGACGGCGTCGGCGATCAGCTTGTACTTGACCCGGGTCGCCTGCAGCTCACGGAAATAGTTCACGAGATCGCCCCAGGGATCGTTGATGCGGGCAAGGCCCGAGATGAAGGCGACGATGGTGCCGACCTCGGTGCGGCCGGCGATCACCATCGAGCCGCCCACCACCAGGATGCCGGCGATGGCGATGTGATTGAGCAGGTTCATCAGGAAGTTCATGGTGAACTTGATGCGGAAGATCGACATGTTGACGACATAGATGCGGTCGGCGTTGCGGCGGAAGACCGCGTCGGTGCGCGCGTCGGCGTGGTCGCCGGCGTTGTCGACGATCTCGACGCTCACCTGGCGCATGAGCTTGATGCGCGACCTGGTGCGGCGGTTGATCGTCCCCTGCATCACCGGCAGGAAGACGAACTGCGGCACGAAGACGGCGAAGCAGACCAGCGCCATCCAGGGCTGCAGCACCGCCATGTAGCCGAAGACGCTGACGAGCACGCCGCCGTGCAGCAGCGGCTCGGAGAGACTCATGCCGACGAAGCCGCCGACCGGATCCGCCTCCGCGAGGAGCGCCACGTGCACCCCCTCATGCACCACCTCCGGCTGGCCGGGCGGCGTCGCCACCGCGCGCGGCCGCGTGAGGAGGCGCAGCATCCAGGTCGCACCCTCGCTCACCGAGCTCCGGAGCACGTTGAAGCCGAGCTTCAGCGACCCCTGCACCAGCGACACCACCACATAGGCGCCGCCCAGCAGCAGGATCAGGTGCCAGCCGCTCTTCTCCGTCGCCGCGTTCACCAGACGCCGCTGCAGCTCGATCGGTACGAGATCGATCAGGAAGACCGCAACCGCGAGCGCCGCGAGCCAGATCTGGCGTGGGCCGCTCACCTTCCAGACGTAGGCGAAGAGTCCTTCCGGCATCTCCCGGGGCGAGGCCGGAACGTGCGTCGACCGCACCGCTCCTTCGTCGTCCAGCCCCATGAGATTCAGGGACGAGCCCAGGAACTTCATGCCGTAATGAACGGAATTGGCCGCCCGCGGTTCCCTGCCGGCAGCCGTAGGTTGGGCTGCCGCATCGGGGTTCTGGCGCCGCGGCGGTTTTGGTAGGATCGGCGGGCGGCACCGGTGCCGCGCGGGGCGCAGGGGGCGGGGGATGCCGGACGATCAGGCTGGTCTCACCGAGCGCGGGAGCGCCACTCTCGGCGGCGAGTGCGACGTGCTCGTCGCCGGCGGCGGGCCCGCGGGCAGCACCATCGCCGCCGCCCTCGCCGAGCGCGGACGCGACGTGGTGGTGCTGGAGAAGGCGCAGCACCCGCGCTTCCACATCGGCGAATCCCTGCTGCCGGCGAACCTGCCGCTGTTCGAGCGGCTCGGCATCGCCGAGGAAGTGCACCGCATCGGCCTCTACAAGCCCGGTGCCGAGTTCGTCTCCGACCGCTATGGCAAGTCGAACCTGTTCTTCTTCGCCACCGCGAGCCACCTGATCGCCGACCACAGCTACCAGGTGCGCCGCGCCACCCTCGACCAGCTGCTGTTCGAGAACTGCCGCCGCCGTCGCGCGCGCGCTTTCGAGAGCACGCGCGTGACCGAGGTCGCCTTCCCCGCGGGCGAGCGCCCGGTGGTGCGCGCGCGCGGCGGCGACGGCGCCGAGATCGTCTGGCGGCCGCGCTTCGTCGTCGACGCCACCGGGCGCGACACGCTGCTCGCAAGCCAGCTCGGCCTCAAGGCGGTGAACAAGCGCAACGACACGGCGGCGATCTTCGGCCATTTCACCGGCGTGCCGCGCCGCCCCGGCGCCGCCGAGGGCGTCATCACCATCCACCTGGTGGAGGACGGCTGGTTCTGGATGATCCCGCTGCCCGACGGGCTGATGAGCGTCGGCCTCGTCGGCAATCCCGGCCTCTTCAAGACGCGCAAAGGCGGCATCGACGAGCTCTTCTGGGCGCAGGTCAAGGCGTCGCCCAGCGTCGGCGCGCGGATGGCGGCGGCGGTGCTCACCCAGCCGCTCACCACGACCGGCAACTATTCCTACACGGCCCGGCGCACCGCCGGCGACCGCTTCCTGATGATCGGCGACGCCTTCACCTTCATCGATCCGATCTTCTCCAGCGGCGTGATGATCGCGATGACCACCGGTCTCCTCGGCGCCGACGCGGTCGACGCCTTTCTCGCCGACGAGAAGCGCGGCCATCGCGCGCTCGCCCGGCTCGAGCGACAGGTGCGGCAGGCGACGGCGCAGCTCTCCTGGATCATCTACCGCATCAACGATCCGGTGCTGCGCTATCTGCTGATGCATCCCAGCAACCGCTTCCGCATGCGCGACGGCCTGCTCTCGGTGCTGGCCGGCGAGATCTTCGGCAGCAGCCTCGCGACGCGAGCGCGCGTCCTCGCCTTCCGCTCGGTCTACTACGCGCTCAAGGCCTTCTGCCGTGTGGCGCCGCGCGCCGCCGCCCGCACCATCTGACCGGTTCCGCGGCCGGGCGCCATCGCGCAACCATCCCCGACCGCGAGCGTTCCGCTTCTGCAGGGGCCAGGACTGCCGGGTCGAGACGCCGGCGCTTCGACGAGGAAGACCATGCGCGCCGCCGCGGTCACGCTGCTCGCACTCTCGATGGCGCTCTGCGGCTGCACCAATGCGGGCTCGGCCACCGATGCGGCGCTCGGCAGCGCCGCCTCCGCCGGCATCGGCTCGGGCGTCACCTCGGCCACCGGCAGCACCCTCCTCGGCGTCGCCGCCGGTGTCGGCGCGGGCGTCGGCCTCGATGTCGGCATCAAGTACATCGAGCGCCGCGTGCATCGGAACGTGCAGGATGCGATCGCCGAGGCGGCGGGGCCGCTGGCGGTCGGTCAGTCGGCGCGCTGGACCGTCGAGCAATGGCTGCCGCTCACCAGGAAACGCGGCACCGTCGAGGCGGCGCGCGACTTCGGCAGCGCGATCCCTTGCAAGGACATCGTGTTCACCGTCGACGGTGACGACAACCTCTACGTCGCCACCGTCTGCGCCGACCTGCGCGGCCGCTGGCGCTGGGCGCTGGCGGAGCCGACGGTCGATCGCTGGGGCACCTTGCAATGAGCCGCGCCGCTCAGAGCGGCGACGGCCCGAGGAGCTCCCAGCCGTGGCGCTCCAGGATCTCGGCCAACTCGCCCTCGCTCATCGCCGAGAATTTCCGACCTGTCCGCTGCTGCTCCTCGATCAGCCCGCCCGCCCTGGCCGGCGCGTAGAGAAACAGGACGAAGCCTGCCTCCGCGCCGCTGTTCTTCCAGGCATGCGGCACGCCGCGCGGCACGAAAGCGCAGGCGCCGGCCCCGCCCACCGTGATCTCGTCGCCGATCAGGAAGGTGATCTCGCCGCGGAGGACATAGGCGAGCTCGTCGCTGTCGCGGTGGAGATGGAAAGTGCTCTTCGTCCCCGCAGGAACGGTCTCCTCGAACAACATCAGGCTGCCGCCGGTGGCGGCGCCCGGCAGCTTGATGGTGATCGACCGGCCCGGCGTGAAGCTCGACACCGGCCCCGCGCCCGGCGGCACGACGATGCCCGCTGCGCCCGGTGTGGATTCTTCGGTCATGCCGGCTTCCGCTCGACCATTCTCGGATCGTCCACGTCGAGCTCGATGCTCTCGCCGGGAAACGGCGTCACGGCGAGCTGCGTCGCGCCCTCCTCGGACAGGAAGCGGTGCCACGCGCCCTGCGGGATGACGGCGACCGTGCCGGCGCGCAGCAGGAAGGACTTGGGCGGCCCGTCATCACGCACGATCTCCAGGCTCACGCTGCCGTCGAGGATGTGAATGAACTCGTCGCCGGTGAGATGACGCTCCCAGTGATCCCGCCCCGCGGATTTGATGGCGAGCGCGAGACCGTCGCGATAGGGGGCGAGCTCGGCGACGCTGCCGCTCCGATCCGCCGCCGTCGAGTGCGGCGAGCGCCGGAACATCGTCAGCGTCGCGAGCTCCGAGGCGAGGTCGACGATGATCGGTGCTCGGCGTTGCGTCGGAGCCGCTCCTTGATCCGAGCCAGGAAGGTGTGGCCGCGGATCGGCGACATCGAGGTCGATATTGTCGCCGGGAACCACCAGGCTCATGCCGGTCCTGCCATCGGCGGAGCGAAAGCGGTGCCAGGCGCCTTGCGGGACCACCGCCATCATGCCGGCGCCGAGCGCGTAGGACTGCGGCCCCTGCTCCTCGACGATCTCCAGGGTCGCCGCTCCCTCGAGAATGTGAACCAGCTCGTCCTCGGGATGGACCTCCCAATGTCCCGTCCCCGCGGATTTGCTCAGCAGGAGAATCCCGTCGCGATACGCGGCCAGTCGCGCCAGGCTGCCCTTGCGGTCCGCCGAAGTCGTCTGCGACGTGCGGCCGCGGAACAGGACGAGCTTCGCGGCCTCCGCGTCGAGATCGATGATGGCGGGCATCCTGCCGTCCATTTCCTCTCCATGCCGGTCGCTGTCGGCCCCGATGCGTCGTCGCGGGAAGAACCGTAGCGCCACGTGTTGCTGGCAGCGATCCCCGTTTTTGGAGACTGCCGCAACGTTTTCGTGGCAGCGGCTCGGTGATAGGATTCCGATCGCTTGAACCCGGCTGCAGAGGAGTCTGGTCATGGCCGCTCCGGAGCGATCGGCGACCGCGCGGCGCAGGACGCGCCGGAAGCCTGCGGCTCCTGTGCCGCAGTCGAGGCGAGGCTCGATGGACTGGAGCGACGTCCGGGTGTTCCTGGCGATCGCCCGGGAAGGTTCGATGCGCGCGGCTGGCCGCGCGCTCAAGCTGAGCCAGCCAACCATCGCGCGCCGGCTCGCCGCCTTCGAGGCGAGCTTCGGCGGCGCGCGCCTGTTCGACCGCCTGCCCGAGGGGCTGCGTCTCAACGCCATCGGCGAGCGGCTCATCGCCGCCGCCGAGAAGGTGGAGGACGCCGTGCTGAGCCTGGAGCGGCGGCGCGCGGCGGCCACGCCGGCGCTCAGCGGCACGGTGCGGGTTTCGACAGGAGAATGCGCCGCCGGCTTCCTGGCGCGCTGCCTCTCGGGGCCGGGCGCTCCGGCACTGCCCGTCGGCATCACTCTCGAGCTCGTCGAATCACGGCAGACGGCGAATCTGGCGCGGCGCGAGGCCGACATGGCGCTCCGCCACCAGCCGCCGGACAGCGGCGACTTCTACGTTTCCAAGGCCGGCACCTTCGCCTGCGCGGTCTATCGGCGGCGCGGCGCCGAGGCGCCGGCCTGGATCACCTACACCGAGGAGCAGGCGCACTACGCGCCCGCGCGCTGGGTGGAGCGCCGGGTGGCGGAGACGGCAAAACCGGTGGCGCTCCGCGCCTCGTCGATGCTGATGCATCTGGAGGCGATCCGCGCCGGCACCGGCCGCGGCGTGCTGCCCTGCTATGTGGGCGACGGCCATCCCTTGCTGGAGCGGCTGACGCCGCCGATCCCCGAGATCGCCGCGGAATACTGGATCATCGTGCACCGCGACCTCCGCCGCGCCCCCTGCGTCCGCGCGGTGATCGACTGGATGAAGGCGCTCTTCGCCGCCGAGCGCGACCTGCTCGCCGGCGGCGCCTAGGCGCCTTCCCGCCCTGACGGTAAAACGCTAGCGATACGACAGCAGAGCAAAGATCGCGGCCGCATAGATCGTGAGACAGAGGAGCACGACCGTCGGAGAGATCGTCGGAACACCCGCACTGCGATCGAACACCGGATGCCTCCATGGCAGTTGCGCCTGCTTCCTAGGGTCGGCATCGAATGCGGCCAAAATTCGCCGGAAACGGGGAGTTCTGGTGCCGGCCGGCGGCGCCCCGCGAAGGCCACCGGTGTGACCTTTCCGGAGCCTGCGGCGGCGGCGCCGCAACCGCGGGAACCGCCGGCTCCCCCGCGCGCCTTGCAGGATCGCGGACTTCTTCCCACTATCGCCGGAGGACCATCAGGGGGCAGCCCATGATCACCGCCACCGTCCGCTACAAGCTGCCGGCGCAGATCGACCGCGCGGCCTGCCGCGAGCACTTCCACCGCATCGCACCCGGCTTCCGCGAGGTGAAGGGGCTCATCAGCAAGCACTTCATCTGCGGCGACAGCGGCTGGGCCGGCGGCGTCTACCAGTGGGAAAGCCTGGCCGACGCCAAGGCCTTCTACAGCGGCCCCTGGCTCGACGGCATCGTCGAGCGCTACGGCATGCGGCCGGAGATCGAGTTCTACGAGGTCTTCGCGGTCACCGACAACGCCGGCGGCGACGTCACGCTCCTTGGGGAGGCGGTCGCCGCCGAGTAGGCGAGCGCCCTGCCCGAGCCCCCTTGGCGGCCTCGGGCATAGGTAGAATCCCCGATGCCAACATTACAGGAAGTTAACGATCGGCGTGCGATCCTGCCCGGCGTCCACTCTCCCTGGATCCAACAGTTCGGGGGATGACCCAGGACGAAGGCCTCGCGGCGCGACCGCGGGGCCTTCTGTCATTGGCGGGCGTGCGGCACGCCGCGGCAAAAGAAAACCCCGCTGAAACCCAGCGGGGAAGATGTCCATCGATCTTGGGGTCGCCGTCCGACCCGTTGACGCCGTCTTGGTGCGGCTCCGCAAAGAGTTGCCCAACCCCGGGTTCGCCGCACGTTAATTCGCGGTAACACGGCGCAATGCTGCGCAACGGAGTGCAATTCTGCGCAACACGGTGCGGGGCGGCTTCGGTGGCGTCCCCAGCGGGATTCGAACCCGCGTTACCGCCGTGAAAGGGCGAAACCCGCCAATTGCGCTCCCGAGCGACTTTGCGTCAAGAGTCAGAAATAACACGATTTATTTTGATTCTTGACGAACTGACTCAGAGGCGATTGAGGGCAAATTATCGCGCGATTGGACCAAAATTGGACCAAAACCCAGACGGCTAAAGGGAGATCGCTCTGGCATCCGGATCAGTTCACTGCCCCGGTCACGGCCGCGGATGAGACAGCCAGACGGAGACCCGGCGCCATTCGACAAGCGCTATTGCAAGGCGAGTTGCCAACGTCTTCGGAGCCTGCGGCAACGCCTCAATCCTACACCGGGAACACTATGATGACGACAGCGGCACTCGCCATAAGGAGGCCGGCCAGAGCAAGACCAACGAGGCAGTGGTCCACTACTTGCTCGATCCTCGGCCAGAGCCAGCGCTGGATTCTACAAACGTGGCGTCGAAAGTTCGAAACTCGCCGCTTTAGCGCCAGCATCTTCTATCACTCCACTCATATGGACGAGTATTCGAGAGCGCCGCCGGAAAGGCGTGGTGTCGCCATCGCATCCGCAGAGCCACGAAGGAAGCGCGAGACCTGTCTGACGTGGTTGTTTGCCACCGTGTTCATTTGGCGGACGAGCGCGGGCCGGGATCGATTTGTACGGTGGCGGTCATCCCGGTCACCAGAACCACGCCCGGCGGCACTGGATCGATATTGATGCGCACCGGAATGCGCTGGGCCAGACGCACCCAAGTGAAGATCGGGTTGACCATTGCAACCCCCTGCCCGTTGGGTTGGGCGTTTGCGACGTTGATTGCTCGCGCGATGCTTTCGACATGACCATGCAAGGCATCGCGGTAGCCCATCAGCTCGATCTCGGCCGGGTCGCCGATATGGATTGGGCCGAGATTTGTTTCCTGGAAATAGCCGTCAACCCAAAATGAATCGGCATCGACCAAAGAGATCCTGCTTTGGCCGGCATTCGCGTAGTCGCCGACTTGCGCCGTCAGATTGGTGACCCAGCCATTGACCGGCGAGCGG
>DATJOK010000100.1:0-7499 GCA_035507155.1 Allostellaceae bacterium | reverse complement strand
GCTGCACCGCTGCCGCGACGATGAAGAAGAGCGGCGTCGCGTGCGAGCCTGTCATCGTCGCATGGAGCCGAAGCGCGCCGAAGGCGGCAGGCGCGAAGGCATATGTGGCCTGGCTGATGGCGGTGATGAGCGCCACCGCGTGGCCCACATCGGCGCCGGTGAATTCCGCCTGGGCGATGAGCGGCGGCAGCGAGGTCGCGTTGCCGATGCCGAGACCGACCAGCATGACGCCGAGCAGCAGCAGCGGCACGTAGGTGCCGGCGGCGAAGACGAAGACGGCGCAGCCGCAGGCCTGGACCAGATAATTGAGCGCCGCGACCTTGCGGCGATCAGCGCCGGCCGGCATCAACCCGCCGACGAGGGTGCGTCCGGCGATCGCGCAGACGGTCGCGAAGGCGGCGGCGATGCCGGCGAGCTCGGCGCCGAGCGCCGGCACCAGCAGCGAGAAGAGATGAGCGATGAGGCCGATCTGGGCAAAGAGCCCGATCGCCATGCCGCCGGCCAGAGTGAGAAAGCCGCGGTCGCGCCACAAGCGCCTGCCCGGCAGCAGCGACCCGCCCTGCGGCGCCGCGGCCGAGCTCGCCGGTCCCGCCGCCTCGCCGTCGGGCAGCAGCCCCATGCTTTCCGGCGTGCGCGCGAAATAACGATCCGCCAGCAGCCAGAGGACTACGATCGCAACGAGCCCCACCAGCGCGGCCGCCAGCGGAAAGCCGAGCGCCGCGATCGCCGCCACCCAGAGCGGCGAGAACACCACCCCGCCGACGCTGGCGCCGTTATAGGCCATCGAGAGCGCCGCCGGCCGCCGGCGCCGGAACCAGGGCGAGACCATGGCGTTGATCGCGGCACCGCCGGTCATCGCCCAGCCGGCGCCGCTGAGGATCGTCGCGGCGAAGAGTTGCCAGGGCGCCTGCGCCAGCGCCCAGCCGAGGACTCCCAGCGCCAGCGCGATGCCGCCGAGCTTGGTGGTCGCGGCGAGGCCGAAACGGCGGTGGAGCGCCGGCAGGTTGGCGACGACCAGCGCCCCCAGCAGGTAATGCGTGGTCACTGCCGCCGAGACCAGCCCCACCGACCAGCCGCGCGCGGTCTGCACCGCGTAGAGATAGATCGAGCAGCCGTAGAACCCCATCCCCCAGCCGAACACCGCCACCACGAAGGCGGCGGCGACGACGCTCCAGCCGAAGAAGCGTTTCGGTGTCGACAGCGAGGGGGCGAGGGATTGGGTCGCGCGGTCATCGGGCATGGCGCGGACGATGACCGGGGAGGCGCCGCCGATGTTACGGCCGGGGCCGAACCATCGTCGGCGACGACGTGCTAGTCTCGGCCATTATCGAGGAGACATCCGATGGTCAGCACTGCATCGCTTGCGGAAGTGGCGGCGCTCGTCGGCGATCCCGCGCGGGCGGGGATGCTCACCGCGCTCATGGATGGCCGCGCGCTCACCGCGACCGAGCTCGCCCAGGTGGCGGGCGTCGCGCCGCAGACCGCCAGCGGCCATCTGGCGCGGCTCTCCACCGCCGGGCTGCTCAGCGTCGCCAAGCAGGGCCGGCACCGCTATCACCGCCTCGCCTCGCCGGAGGTGGCGCGGATGCTGGAAGGCATGATGGAAGTTGCCGCCGGCATCGCCGGCGTGCCCACCAAGCGCCTGGTGGTGGGACCGCGCGACCAGGCGATGCGGCTCGCCCGCTCCTGCTACGATCACTTGGCCGGGACGCTCGGCGTCGCCATCACCGACGCCATGCTGGTGCGCGGCCAGATCGAGCTTGCCGAGGATGGCGGCGCGGTGACCGACGCCGGAATGAAGTTCCTGCGCGACTTCGGCGTCGCCGAGGCGCTCGAGGAAGCCTCGCGCGGCCACTCGCGCCGCCCCTTCTGCCGTCCCTGCCTCGACTGGAGCGAGCGGCGCCCGCATCTCGGTGGCCTCGTCGGCAAGGCGCTCTCCGACGGCTGCTTCGAGCGCGGCTGGATCAAGCGCATGCGCGGCACCCGCGCCATCGAGATCACGCCGCGCGGCCGGGTCGGGCTCCGGGATACCTTCGACTTCCGGCCGCAATGATCGCGGAGCCGCCCCTCACCCGCCGATGAGCCGCAGCCACTCCTGCTCGGTGAGCATGGTGACGCCGAGATCCTTGGCCTTCTCCGCCTTGGAGCCGGCGTCGGCGCCGACGACAACGTAATCCGTCTTCTTGGAGACGCTGCCGGCGACGTTGGCGCCGAGCGCTTCGGCGCGCGACTTCGCCTCCGAGCGGGTCATCTCGGTGAGCGTGCCGGTGAACACCACGGTCTTGCCGGCGATCCTGGAGTTGCCGACGCGCGGCGCCTCGAAATCGCCGACCTCGACCTCCTTCAGGAGATCGTCGACCAGCTTGCGGTTATGGGGCTCGGCGAAGAAGCCCATGATGTCGGTCGCCATGTCCTCGCCGATGCCGTGGATGTCGTTGAGCGTCTTCCAGGCTTCGCTGTCGGGATCCTTGGCGGCGATCATGTCGTGGCGCCAGCGCTCGAGCGACAGGTAGTGCCGCGCCAGCAGCTTCGCCGTGGTCTGGCCGACCTGGGGAATGCCGAGCGCATAGATGAAGCGGTCGAGAGAGATGCGCCGGCGCGCCTCGATCGCGTCCATCAGCTTGCGGACGCTGACCTCGCCCCAGCCCTCGCGCTCGATGAGCGCCTCGACGTGACGCCGGAGACGGAAGATGTCGGCGGGCGCCTTGACGAGCTTCTCGTCCCAGAGCTCGGCGATGTGCTTCTCACCCATGCCCTCGATGTCGAAGGCGTCGCGCGACACGAAATGCCGGAGCCGCTCCACCGCCTGCGCCGCACAGATGAGGCCGCCGGTGCAGCGGCGGACCGCCTCGCCGGGCTCGCGCACGGCGAGGCTGTTGCAGACCGGGCACTTCTCGGGAAAGACGAAGGGCTTGGCGCCGCGCGGGCGCTTCTCCGGCACCGCGGCGACGATCTGCGGGATGACGTCGCCGGCGCGCTGCACGATGACGGTGTCGCCGATCCGGACGTCCTTGCGGGCGATCTCGTCCTCGTTGTGGAGCGTCGCCCGCTGCACCACGACGCCGCCCACGGTGATCGGCTCCAGCACCGCGACCGGCGTCAGCGAGCCCTGGCGACCGACCTGGATGATGATGTCGAGGAGCTTGGTGCGCGCCTGCTCGGCCGGGAACTTGTGTGCGATCGCCCAGCGCGGCGCCCGCGTCGCCATGCCGAGCCGCTCCTGCAGGTCGATGTCGTTCACCTTGTAGACGACGCCGTCGATGTCGTAGGGGAGATCCGCGCGCTCGTTGGCAAGCTCGCGGTGATAGGCCAAGACCGCGTCGACGCCGCGGCAGAGTCTGGACTTCGGATTGACCGCGAAGCCCCAGTCCTTGAGATGCTTCAGGATCTCTTGATGGGTCCTGGCGAAGGGCTTGCTGATCTCGCCCAGCGCATAGCCGAAGAACTTGAGCGGGCGCGACGCCGTGATGCCGACGTCGAGCTGGCGCAATGAGCCGGCGGCGGCATTGCGCGGATTGGCGAAGATCGGCTCGCCCTCCTTCTCGCGCTCCTTGTTGAGAGCGAAGAATCCCTTGTGCTCCATGTAGACCTCGCCGCGCACCTCCAGCACCTCGGGCCAGCCCCTGCCCTCGAGCTTTTTCGGCACGGTCGAGATCGTCTTGATGTTCTCGGTGATGTTCTCGCCGGTGGTGCCGTCACCGCGGGTCGCGCCCAGCACCAGGCGACCGTCCTCGTAGCGGAGCGTCGAGGAGAGCCCGTCGATCTTGGGCTCGACCATGACCGCGATCTTGTCCTCGGCGACGCGGGCCAGGTCCTCCGGCCGCTTGAAGTAGTTGCGGACGCTCTGGAAGAAGGCGCGCGCGTCCTCCTCGTCGAAGGCGTTGTCGAGGGAGAGCATGGGGAGCGCGTGGCGCACCTTGGCGAAGCCGCCGGCGGGCGCCGCGCCGACGCGGCGGCTCGGGCTGTCCTTCCGCGTGAGCTTCGGGAAACGCTCCTCGATCGCCTGGTTGCGCCGGCGCAGCGCGTCATAGGCGGCGTCGGAGATCTCGGGCATGTCCTTCTGGTGATAGAGCTGATCGTGGTGCGCGATCTCCGCAGCAAGCCGCTTCAGCTCCGAGGCGGCTTCCGCCTCGCTGAGATCGGCCACCGCCTTGTCGCCAGCATCCTTGGCGCGCGCGCTCAAGGCCGCGCTCCGCCCATCAGGCTTGCCGCGGCGGCCCGCGCCTCGGCGGTGATGGTGCTGCCGGAGAGCATGCGCGCGATCTCCTCCTGACGCTCGGCGGCAGAAAGCTCGGCCACCGTGGTGAGCGTCCTGCTCGCCGCCTGTCGCTTGGCGACCCGCCAGTGATGGGTGCCTTTGGCGGCGACCTGGGGCGAATGGGTCACCACCAGGACCTGCAGCCGGGTGCCCAGGCGATGGAGCCGCTCGCCCACCGCCGCCGCCACCGCGCCGCCGATGCCGCTGTCGACCTCGTCGAAGACCAGGGTGCGCGCCGAAAGTCCGCGCGCCAGCACCACCTTGAGCGCCAGTAGGAAGCGCGCGAGCTCGCCGCCGGACGCGATCCTGGCGAGCGGCCCCGGCGGCGCGCCGGGATTGGTCTGCACTTCGAAATGAACGCGCTCGGCGCCAGCCTCGTTCCAGTCCGCCTCGGGGAGCGTCGTCACCACGGTCCGGAAGACCGCCTTCTCCAGCTTCAGCGGCTTCAGCTCCTTCGCCACCGCCGTGTCGAGCGCGCTCGCCGCCGCGCGCCGGCGCTCGCCGATCCTGCCGGCGATTGTCACATAGTCGTGGCGGGTCTCCGCCTCGCGGCGCTGCAGCTTCCTGATCTCGCCGCCGCTGTCATCGAGGGCGCCCACCTTGCCGGCGATCTCGGCGCGAAGCGCGGGCAGCGCGTCGACGGCAACGTTGTGCTTGCGGGCGAGCGCGCGGAGCGCGAAGAGCCGCTCCTCCAGCTGCTCCAGGCTCTGGCCGGCGGGACCGAGATCACGGAGCGCGGCCTCGACCTGGGCGATCGCCTCGCGAAGCTCGACGGCGGCGCGCTCCAGCGCGCCGAGCGCCGGATCGAGCCGCTCGCCGATCCGGTCGCGGAGCCGCTCCAGCGGACGGAGCGCGGCGTTGACCGCGCGCTCGGCGCCGCGGTCGCCGGCGAGCTCGAGGAGTGCCGCTTCCAGCGCCTCGCCGAGACGCTCGCGCTGCTGCAGGAAGCTGCGGCTGTCGGCGAGACGCTGCTCCTCGCCGGTCTCCGGCTTCAGCGCATCGAGCTCGTCGAGCGCGTGGCGGAGATAGGCCTCGTCGGCACGCGCCCGGGCGAGGCGTTCTTCCGCTTCCGCCCGCGCGTCCCGCGCCGCGCGCCAGTCGCGCCACGCCGTGCCGAGCCGGCTGAGCTCCTCGCCGAGCTCCGCAGAGGTGTCGAGCGCCTCGCGATGGGTCTGGGCGTCGAGGAGGCCGCGCTGGGCGAACTGCCCCTCGATCTCCACCAGGAGCTCGCCGAGCTGGCGCAACAGCCCGACGCTCACCGGCTGATCGTTGACGAACGCGCGGCTGCGGCCGTCGCCGGCGAGCACCCGGCGCAGCACCAGCGCGTCCTCGCCCGCGTCGAGCCCCTGCTCCGCCAGCAACGCGCGCGCCGGATGGGTCTTCGGCAGCACGAACTCCGCCGTCACCACCGCCTGCTCGGCGCCCTGGCGCACGAGGGCGCTCTCGGCGCGCATGCCGAGCGCCAGCCCCAGTGCATCGAGCAGGATCGACTTGCCGGCGCCGGTCTCGCCGGTCAGCACGCAGAGGCCGGGCCGGAAGCCCAGCTCCAGGCGATCGATCAGCACGACGTCGCGGATGGTCAGGCTGGCGAGCATCGGGCGGAGGTCAAAGGGGCGCGGCGCATGGCCCGCGATGATAGCGACGGCACGCGGCGCGGGCCAGTCCGGGCCCGGGCCGGCCGCTCGCTCAGAAGGTCAGAAAACCGAGCCGACGACCCGGGTCAGCCAGCTCTCCTGCTCGATCAGGTCCGGCGGCAGGTCCTTGGAGTTGGTGACCAGCGCGTAGCTGTCGCGATACCACTCGCTGCCGGGGTAATTGTAGCCGAGCACGGCGGCGGTGCGCTTCGCCTCGTCGGTGAGGCCGAGGGCAAGATAGCACTCGGTCAAGCGCTCCAGCGCCTCGGGCACGTGCGTCGTGGTCTGATAGTTGTCGACCACCGTGCGGAAGCGGTTGATCGCCGCCAGATATTCCTTCTGGCCCTCGTAGAAGCGGCCGATCTCCATCTCCTTGCCGGCGAGATGGTCGCGGGTGAGGTCGATCTTCAGCCGCGCGTCGCGGGCGTAGCGACTCTCGGGAAAGCGGCGGATCACTTCCTGCAGCGACTTCAGCGCGTCCTGGGTGATGCGCTGGTCGCGGCCGACGTCGACGATCTGAACGTAGTAGTCGAGCGCCTTCATATAATAGGCGTAGGCGATGTCGGGATGGCCGGGATGCAGCTGGATGAAGCGGTCGAGGGACAGGATCGATTCGTCGTAGTTGCCGGCCTGGTACTGCGCATAGGCCGACATCAGCTGCGCCTTGGTGGCCCAGAGCGAATAGGGATGCTGCCGCTCGACCTCGTCGAAGCCCTTGGCCGCCTTCTCGTACCGCTCCGCCTGGAGGTCGTCCATGGCGTTGTTGTAGAGGGTCTCCACCGGCCGATCGACGTAGGCGTCCTTGTTGCCGCCGCCGCAGGCAGCCAGCGCCAGCAGTCCGGCGAACGCCAGAAGCTTAAGCGGCAGTCCCCTGCTCATGCGCAATACGACCCCTCCAGGGCTTGGCGCGACAGCCTGCGGCCGGGCGCGGCCGGGGTCGTTATAGCATGCGATGCCGGGATCGCAATCGCCGGCCCCCGGCCGTCCGGCGTGCCTCAGGCGCGGGCGACGCGGGCGCGGGGAGCCCACTCCTCCGCCTGGACGAGTTCGCCGGCGGCAAGGGTGGTGTGGCACCAGGCGCGGGGATCGGAGAACAGCGCGTCCAGGAGCCGACGGTTCAGCGCATGGCCGGAGCAGACGCCGTGGAAATGGCCGATGATCGGCCCGCCGGCGAGGTAGAGATCGCCCACCGCGTCCAGCACCTTGTGGCGGACGAACTCGTCCGCATAGCGCAGGCCACCGCGATTGAGGATCCGGTCGCCGCTCACCACCACGGCGTTCTCGAGGGAGCCGCCGCGGGCAAGGCCGGCGGCGCGCAGCCGCTCCACGTCCTCGAAGAAGCCGAAGGTGCGCGCGCGCGCCACGTCGCTGCGGAAGGTCTCCGCGTCGACGGTGAGGCTGATGTCCTGCCGGCGCACCAGCGTGCTCGGGAAATCGATCTCGAAAGTGACGCCGAAGCCAGTGTCGGGCGTGAGCGAGGCCTTGCGGTCGCCGTCGATCACCTCGACCGGCTTCAGCACCTTGATGGCACGGCGCGAGGCTTCCTGCGCCAGGATGCCGGCGCGCTCGATGAGGAAGAGGAAAGGCTCGGCGCTGCCGTCCATGAC
>DATJOK010000099.1:0-8534 GCA_035507155.1 Allostellaceae bacterium | reverse complement strand
GTGGGGTAGGCGAACTTGATGCCGTTGGCGTCGAAGTGCTTCTTGATGAGGGCGTAGGCGCGGCGGCGGACGATGAACTGCTCGCCGGGCTTGGTCTTCATCTTCATGCGCATCTGGATCGCGAAGTCGCCGAACTCCTCGACGCCTTGCAGCTTCAGCGTCTCGATGATGTTGGGCGCGAGCTCGGGGTCGGCCAGGAGCTCCTTCCCGACCAGCTTCACCAGCTTCTTCACCTTGTCGAGGTCGGTGTCGTAGGTGACACCGACGGAGAGCTTGTCGATCACCCAGTCGCGGCTCATGTTCTGCACCGCGCCCAAGACGCCGAACGGCACCGTGTAGAGCGGTCCGCGATGATGCCGGAGCTTCACCGAGCGCAGGCTGAAGCTCTCGACCGTGCCCTTGTAGCTGCCGGTCTGGATGTACTCGCCGACACGGAAGGCATCGTCCAGCACGTAGAAGATGCCGCTGATGATGTCGCGCACCAGGGTCTGGGCGCCGAAGCCCACGGCGACGCCCACCACGCCGGCGCCGGCGATCAGCGGACCCACCTCGATGCCCAGCGCCGAGAGCGCCATCAGCACCGCCATCACCAGGAGCACGATGAGGATCATGTTGCGCAGGATCGGCAGCAGGGTGCGGAGCCGCGCGCTCCGCCGCTGCTCCTCGGTGTCGGCGAGACCTGCCCCTCCGGTGGCGGCGAGCCTGCGGTCGATCACGGTGCGCGCCACGTGCCAGGCGAAGTCCGCCAGCAGCAGGATCACCACCGCGTGAAGCACGCCGCGGGCCAGGCTCATCATCGTGTCGCCGCGGGCGAGCGCGGTGAGATTGAGATCCCAGGCCCAGATCAGCAGCACCGCGGCGGCGGCGATCAGCAGGCCGCGGAGCGCGCGCGCCACCGCCGCGGCGACGATGTCGGGCACGCTCTCCGTCGCCTCCGCGGCGCCGGGCGGCCGCAGGACGTGGTCGGTGGCGCGCCGTGCGGCGCGGATCGACGCCGGCAGCCCCACCGCCACCACCGCGAGCCAGAAGGCGGGCATGGCGCCCATCACCCAGAGCAGCCACAGCAGCACCGCATAGGCGGAGAGCAGCCATTCGCCGGCGTGATGGCGCCGCCGGCCCGCATCGGGCGCCGCGGCGACCGGGCGCCGCCACACCGCCTCGAGCGCGATCGCCACCAGGCCGATGCCGAGGCCGTAGGCGATGACCTCGCGCGCGGCGAGGCCCATGCCGAGCCCGTGCAGCAGGCTCAGGCTCACCCGCCCGAAGGCGAACCATCCGACGCCGAGCGCGAGGCGGCGGTGCCAGAAGATCGCCGCCGTCGTGGTCATCGGCAGGATGCGGAAGCGCTCGCCGTGCGGCGCCAGCAGGAAGCGGGTCAGGACCAGGGCCCAGCGCAGCGCCAGGAAGGCGGTGAGATAGGCGAGCACGAACTCGCGCAGCAGCGGCGGCCAGTCGAAGGCGAGGAAGGCGCCGATGCTGCCGATGGCGAAGGCGAGCAGCATGCCGGCGCCGTAGAGCGAGCGGATCCCGATGGCGCTGACGCGCTGGCGCACCGTGTCGAGCGACATCGTCACGATCCAGGCGCGGATGCCGGCGGTGACGCGGCGATAGAGCAGCTCGGCGCCGAGGCCCAGGATCACGAAGCCGGCGATCAGCAGGAAGATCCGGATCAGCCCGTGCTCCATGAAGGACTGGGTGAGCGTGCGGCCGGCCTTCATCACCTCGCTGGGCACGGTCGGCAGCGCCGTCACCACCGCCATCACGTGCTCGTGGACCGTGGCCATGCGCTCGGCGCCATAGGCGGAGAGGCTGTCCGTCGCCTCCGATGCCAGTTCCGCGGGCGGCGTGGCGGCGGGCTTGCCGTGCTGCTCGATCCATTGCTGGACGCCGGGATCGGCGAGGAGGTTCAGCATCTCCTGCACCTTGGGCGGCGGCGCAGCAGCGGGGGCCGGCGCCGCCGTGGCGGCATGGCCGGCGAGCGGCGCCAGCGCCAGCAGCAGCGCCAGAACGGCCGCGGCGGCTCTTCCCGATCGCTGTCTCACGCCTGGCGGCACCGACCGTCCCCGGTTGATTTCACAGAGGGATTATATGCCGGAGCCCGGGGCAGTGCCGCCAGTAATAGCCGAACTTCCAGGCAATCGACCGCAGCACCGCGCCGGCGGGGGCAATGCCGGCCGTCCGCTTGGCTACCCCGCCCGCTTCGCCTTCTCGGTCGCCAGCAGCTTCTGCTTGCGCTCGACGCCCCAGCGGTAGCCGCCGGAGACGCCGTCGCCGCGCACCACCCGGTGGCAGGGGATGACGAGAGCGACGCGGTTCGTGGCGCAGGCCTGGGCCACCGCGCGCGCTGCCCTGGGCTCGCCGATCGCCTGCGCCACCTCGCCATAGGTCGCGGTCTCGCCGTAGGGGATCTTCTGCAGCGCCTGCCACACCTTGCGCTGGAAGGCGGTCGCCTGCAGGTCGAGCGGCAGCGCCAGGCTCGGCCGCTCGCCGGCGATGTGGTCGAGGATCGCCGCGATCCAGGACTCCAGGCGCCGGTCGTCGCGGCGGATCTCCGCCGCCGGATACTCCGCCTCGAGCGCCGCCGCGAGCGTCGCGTCGTCGCTGCCGAGGCTCACCGCCGCGAGGCCGCGCTCCGTCGCCGCCACCAGCAGCCGGCCGAGCGGCGAGCGCACGATGGTGTAGTCGATGACGGCGCCCTTGCCGTTCCGGCTGTAGGTCGCCGGCGTCATGCCGAGCTGGGCGTCCGAGCGCTCGTAGAGCCGCGAGGGCGAGCCGTAGCCCGCCGCGTAGAGCGCGTCGGCGACGCCATTGCCGGTCTTGAGGTGCCGCTTCACCCGCTTCAGACGCTGCGCGTCGGCGTATTCGCGCGGCGTGATGCCGAGATGGCGCTTGAAGAGCCGCTGCAGATGATAGGGACTGGTGCCGGCCGCCGAAGCGAGCTCGGAAAGCGTCGGCGCGCCGTCCTCGCTCTCCTCCAGGGCGCGGTCGATGACGGCGCAGGCGCGCTTCACCCGCTGCAGCGTCGGGTCCTCCACCGTCGCCGCCCTCGGCTTGCAGCGCTTGCAGGCGCGATAGCCCGCCGCCTCGGCGGCATCGGGCGCGCGGTAGAACACCACGTTCTCGCGCCGGGCGCGGCGGCTGCTGCAGGAGGGCCGGCAATAGACGCCGGTGGTCTTGACGGCGAAGACGAAGCTGCCGTCGGCGCTGCGGTCGCGGGCGACAACCGCCGCCCAGCGGGGGTCTTCACGAAGCGAGGAAGCGGGGACGTCGATCATGGGCCTGGCCTCTGGACTCTATCCGGTTTCGCTCATGGCCCCAAACATAGGGTGTGCCGGAAAGCCCCTCTATCCGGCCGTTGCGCCCTAATTCCCGCGGTCGATCAGGTGCAGAAACGAGCCGCAGACCCGGCCTTTCGCAAGCCCCATAGGGCCGAGATCCGCACCCTCGCCGTCGCGGACGGCGAAGAGCGGCGCCGCGGCGCCGGCCGCCACCGTGCTCGCGTAATGGAACTCGTGGCCGCGGAAGCGGGCGCCGGTGGCGCCGAGCGGCGCGGATGTGGCGAGGGTCATCTCGCGATAGCCCAGATGCAGTCTTCGCTCGGCGAAGCTGGTGATCACCGGCAGCAGCCCTGCCATCGGATGGCGGGTGCCGTCGCCGTCGATCAAGGCCTCGCCCAGCACCATGTAGCCACCGCACTCGCCATAGATCGCGATGCCGTCGCCGGCGCGCTGGCGCAAGCCGTCCATAAAGCGCTGATTGCCGGCAAGCTTTCCCGCATGCAGCTCCGGATAGCCGCCCGGCAGGAAGATCGCGTCGGCGGTCGCGAGCGGCGCCTCGTCGGCGAGCGGCGAGAAGAAGGCGAGCTCGGCGCCGGCCTCTCGCCAGGACTGCAGCAGATGCGGATAGGCGAAGGCGAAGGCGGTATCGCGCGCGACCGCGATGCGCTGTCCCAGCGGCGGCAGCGCCGATGTCTCGCCGGCGGTGACGGTCGCGGGTCGTGCGAGCGCCGTCAGCGCCGGAAGATCGCAACTCCCGGCGACAAGCGCCGCGGCGCGATCGAGGAAACCCTCGAGATCGGGATGCTCGCCCGCCTGCACCAGGCCCAGATGCCGCTCCGGCAGCGCGAGCCTGTGATCGCGCGGCACGCTGCCGAGGAGCGCTAGATCGGGCAGCGCCTGACGCACCGCCGCGCTCAGGATCGCGCCGTGCCGGGCGCTGCCGATGCGGTTCAGAATCACGCCGGCGACGGCAATGTCGTCGCGATGGCGGGTGAAGCCTTCGAGCAGCGCCGCCGCCGAGGCGGCCTGGCGCGCCGCATCCACCACCAGCACCACCGGCCAGCCGAGCCGCGCGGCGACCTCCGCCGTCGATCCCGCCTCGCTCGCGCCGACGCCGTCGAAGAGCCCCATGGCGCCTTCGCAGAGCACCAGCTCGCCCGTCCGCTCGAGCTGCTGCGCCAGGCCCCTGAGCAGCGCCGGCCGCATCGCCCAGCTGTCGAGATTGAGCGCCGGGGCGCCGGTGGCGGCGGCGTGGAAGGCGGGATCGATGTAGTCGGGTCCGGTCTTGGCGGAGACCACGCGGGTGCCGCGGCGGCGGAGCGCGCGCAGCAGCGCCAACGTCAGCGCGGTCTTGCCGCTGCCGGACTGGGGCGCTGCGAGAACGAGGCCGCTCACAGATGCGCCGCGATCGCCTTCGCCATCTCCGCCGGCGTCACCCCTGGCGCGAAATGGCTGATGTAGCGGCCGTCGCGTCCCATCAGATAGATGTAGCCGGTGTGGTCCATCAGGTAGTCGTCGGCGCCCGGCTTGCTGGGCTTCTCCTTCTGGTAATAGACCCGATAAGCGCGGGCGGCGGCGGCGATCTCCTCCTTGCTGCCGGTGAGCGCCACCAGCCGCGGATGGAAATTCTCCGCATAGAGCTTCATCTGCTTGGGTGTGTCGCGGTCGGGATCGACGGTGATGAAGATCGGCGTGACGCCGTCGCCCTTCTCGCCGAGCTGGTCGATCGCCTGGCTGATGTCCTGGAGCGCGGTCGGGCAGGCGTCCGGGCAATAGGTGTAGCCGAAATAGACCAGCATCAGCTTGCCCTTGAAATCGCCGGCGTGGCGGATCTTGCCGTTCTGGTCGGTGAGGGTGAAGTCGCCGCCGATCGCCACCGGCGCCAGCTGCTCGCCGAGGGTGAGGCCGCCGTGCTGCTGCTGCCAGTAGGTGAAAGCAAGCGCCCCGGCGATGAAGAGGGCGCCGACGATGAAGATGAGAAGGCCTCGTTTGGCGGCGGGTTGCATGATGGGACTAGGAACCTTGTCTTGCCGTGCCGGATGTGCCGTGCAGGCCGAGCGGATCGGGATCGAGCGCGCGGCCGTTGAGCGCGCCGAGCCAGTCGAGACCGGCGCGCAGCTCCACCACCGGCCCGATCGCGATCAGCGCCGGCGGCTCCAGTTGCGCCGCTGCCGCATCGGTGGCGGCGCGCGCGAGCGTTGTCTCCAGCACGCGCTGCGCGGGCGTCGTCGCCTTCACCACGATCGCCACCGCCTCGTCGCCGGCGCGGCCGCCCTCCATCAGCCGCCGCGCGATCCCGTCGAGATGCTTGAGGCCCATGTAGAGCACGAGCACGGGAACGCGCGCGAGCGCTTCCCAGTCGAGACCGTCCGGCACCTCGCCGTCGCTCGCATGGCCGGTGACGAAGGCGACGGCGGAGTTGGTGTCGCGATGGGTCGTCGGAATCCCGGCATAGGCGAGGCCGCCGATCCCGGCGGTGATGCCGGGCACGATGCGGAAGGGAATTCCGGCGCCGGCGAGCGCCAGCGCCTCCTCGCCACCGCGGCCGAAGACGAAGGGGTCGCCGCCCTTCAGACGCAGGACGCGCTTCCCGGCGCGCGCGAGGCGGATGAGCTTGAGCGTGATGTCCGGCTGCTGCGGCGACGGCTTGCCGCCGCGCTTCCCCGCATAGTCGAGCTCCGCCTCCGGCCGCGCGAGCTCGAGGATGCGCGGATCGACGAGGGCGTCATAGACGACGACGTCCGCCTGTTGCAGCGCGTGCAGCGCCAGCAGCGAGAGCAGGCCGGGATCGCCGGGTCCGGCGCCGACGAGCCAGACGCTGCCGGGGGCGAGGGCGGGGAGAGCGAGATCGCCGGGGAGAGTCATGGGCGGCGGCCCCCCCCACCCCAACCCTCCCCCGCAAGGGGGGAGGGAGAATCGAGATGTTTCCGCAGTGCGTCCCTCCTCCCTTGAGGGGGAGGGAAGGGAGGGGGGTGAACCGCGAGATGCCCGAAATCCATCACGCGCGGAGACTACACCCGCACCCCCGGCCCCCGGTAGTCACGGCCCCGGGCGGCACCTACAATCCAGGCATGTCCGAACCAGCGCCGCTGCGCCGCGGCTGGACCACGGGCGCTTGCGCCGCCGCGGCCGCGCGCGCCGCCGCCACCGCGCTCCTCGCCGGCAGGTTTCCCGATCCCGTCACCGTGCACCTGCCGGGCGGGCAGGCCCCGGCGTTTCCGCTCGCTTTGCGGGAGCGCGGCGAGGGCTGGGCGCGCGCCGGCGTGGTCAAGGACGCGGGCGACGATCCCGACGTGACCCATGGCGCGCTGATCGTGAGCGAGCTGCGTCGCGGCGCACCGGGCAGCGGCATCACCTATCGCGCCGGCGAGGGCGTCGGCACGGTGACGCGGCCGGGCCTGGCGCTCGCCGTCGGCGAGCCCGCGATCAATCCCGGCCCGCGCCAGATCATCGCCGCGGCGCTGGCGGCGGCGGCGCTGGAGACCGGCCACGGCACCGCGCTCGATCTCGAGGTGACGGTCGCGATCCCCGGCGGCGCCGCGCTCGCGGAGAAGACGATGAACGCGCGGCTCGGCATCCTGGGCGGGCTTTCGATCCTCGGCACGACCGGCGTGGTGATTCCCTATTCCTGCTCGTCCTGGATCCACGCCATCCACCGCGGCGTCGACGTGGCGCGGGCCGCCGGCGTCACCCACGTCGCCGGCGCCACCGGCCGCACCTCCGAGCAGGCGGTGCAGCGGCTGCTGCACCTGCCCGACGTGGCACTCATCGACATGGGCGATTTCGTCGGCGCGCTCCTCAAATATCTGCGCCGTCATCCGGTGGAGCGCCTCACCCTCGCCGGAGGTTTCGGCAAGCTCGCGAAACTGGCGCAAGGCGCCCTCGATCTTCATTCCGCGCGGAGCCGCCTCGACGGCGAGGCGCTGGCGCGGCTGCTCGAGGACCTGCAGCTCTCTCCCGCCGCCGCGGCGCGGGCGCGTGCCGGCGCCGGCGCCGGCGAGGCGCTGGCGGTGCTGCCGGCGGCAGAGCGGCCGCTGCTCGTCCGCGCGGTCGCCGAGCGCGCGCGCGAGGTGGCGCTGGCGACGCTCGCCGGCGGCACTGCCATCGACGTGATGATCTTCGATCGCGAGGGACGACTGCTCGGGCACGCGGGGGACTGAGAGCGCCGCACCACGCCAGAGTTGCAGGTCACGCGGATTCCGGCTGTCATTCGCCGATGGATCGGGATTTGCCAGTGCCGCGCCGGCTTCTGATCCTCGGTGGCACCGCCGAGGCGGCGGCGCTGGCGCGCCAGGCGGTCGAGCGCTTCGGCGATCGCCTCGCGGTGACGAGCGCGCTCGCCGGCCGGACCGAGCGGCCCGGCCCGATCCCCGGTGAAATCCGCATCGGCGGCTTCGGCGGCGCGCCGGGCCTGGCGCAGTATCTCCGCGGCGCCGAGATCGATCTGCTGATCGACGCCACCCATCCTTTCGCTGACCAGATCGCGCGCAACGCGCGGCTCGCCGCCGAGGCGGCGGCGGTCCCCCGCCTGGTGCTGGAGCGGCCGCCCTGGCCGCGCCATCCGCTCGACCGCTGGGCCGAGGTGGCGGATCTCGCCGGCGCCGCCGACGCGGTCGGCAAGCTCGGCCGCCGCTGCTTGCTCACGGTCGGCTCCAGCGACATCGCCGCCTTCGCCGGGGTGCGCGGCGTGCATTTCGTCGTTCGCCTCATCGATCCGCCGTGGGCGCCGCTGCCGCTCGCCTCGGCGGAGCTGGTGCTGGGCCGCGGGCCTTTCGCGCTGGCGGCGGAGCGCGAGCTCGTGCGCCATCACCGCATCGACGTCATCGCCGCCAAGGCGAGCGGCGGCGACGCCACCGAGGCGAAGCTCGTCGCCGCCCGCGAGCTCGGCCTTCCGGTTGTCATGGTGCAGCGGCCGCGGCCGGAGCCGGGCGAGCGCGTGCACACGGTGGCGGCGGCGCTCGACTGGCTGGAGCAGCGGCTGGCACACGCGCCGCCAGGGCCGATGCGGGAGGCGAAGCCGGGGTAGGAGTTTTCAGTTCTGAGTGGTCAGTTGTCAGTCATCAGTTTTCAGACTGCCACTGCGCTTCTGAAAACTGAGAACTGATAACTGAGAATTTTCACCACCGCGAAGGACGCAGGCTGCGCCCCAGCGTCACTTCTTCCGCGGCCGGAACACGTGGCTGTGGTCGGGGGCGTAGAGGCGGCTCTCGGAGAATGTCGCGGTATCGAGCACGCGGCCTACGAGGATGAGGGCGG
>DATJOK010000098.1:0-33040 GCA_035507155.1 Allostellaceae bacterium | reverse complement strand
GCTGATGCGCCGCTATCCGCACGAAGTCTCCGGCGGCGAGAAGCAGCGCGTCGTCATCGCCACCGCCTTCGCCTGCCGGCCGGAGCTCATCCTCTTCGACGAGCCGACCACGGCGCTCGACGTGATCACCGGCGCCCGCATCCTCGACCTCTTCCGCCGGCTGCGCCAGGAAACCGGTGTTGCGGCGCTCTACATCTCCCACGATCTCGCCCTCGTCGCCCGCGTCGCCGACCAGGTGGCGGTGATCGAGCGCGGCCGCATCCTGGAGCAGGCGAGGGCGGACCGGATCTTCGTCGCGCCCGAAAGCGACTACACGCGCCGGCTCGTCGCCGCCGTACCGCGGCCGGAGCGGCGCCTCACGCGGGACGGGCCGGGCGCTGCGCCGGTGCTGAACGCGCAGGGGCTCAGCGTCTATTACTCGCGCGCGCGATTCCTGGGCCGCGCCCGTGTCACCGCCGCGCGGGAGATCAGCCTTGAGGTCCGCGCCGGTGAGATCCTGGGCGTCGTCGGCGAATCGGGCTCCGGCAAGTCGACCATCGCCCGCGGGCTTACCGGGCTTGCCGGCTTCGGCGGCGAGATCCGCTTCGCCGGGCGAAGGATCAGACGCCAGCGGGACATGGACGGCGGCTACCGGCGCGGCGTGCAGATCGTGTTCCAGCATCCGGACTCCTCGCTCAATCCGCGCCACCGGGTGGGCGACATCCTCGCCCGGCCGCTGCGCCTGTTCGGCGGCGACGTGGCGGAGATCCCGCGTCTTCTGGAGCAGGTTCGTCTGCCGGCGGATTATGCGCGCCGCTATCCGCATCAGCTCTCCGGCGGCGAGAAGCAGCGGGTGGCGATCGCGCGCGCCTTCGCGGCGAATCCCGCGCTGGTGATCTGCGACGAGATCACCGCCTCTCTCGACGTCTCGGTGCAGGCCTCGGTGATCGAGCTGCTGCTGGCGCTCCGCGCCGCCCATGGCACCGCCTACCTCTTCATCACCCATGACTTGAACCTGGTTCGGCAGATCGCCCATCGCCTCGCGGTCATGCGGCAGGGTGAGCTGGTGGATCTGCTGCCCATCGAGGCGGTGACGAGCGAGCGCGCGCATCCCTATACCCGTGAGCTGCTTGCCGCCTCGCCGGTTCCCGTCGGTTAGACATCGTTGTCGGTTGACTGTTGGACAAGGAGAGAAAATGAAACCGGAGCAACTGCTGGCCCGCATCGACGAGAAGGCGTGCCTCGACTTCCTGAGCCGGATGGTACAGCACAAGAGCTACAGCCAGACCGAGGGCGAGCGCGCGCTCGCCGCCTTCATGAAGGGCGAGATGCAGGCGCTCGGCCTCGAGGCGGAGCTGACGCCGGTCGAGGGCAGCCGCGTCAATGCGATCGGCCGCTGGCGCGGCAAGGGCGGCGGCAAGAGCCTGCTCTTCAACGGTCATCTCGACACCAATCCGGTCACCGAGGGGTGGACCGTCGATCCCTGGGGTGGCAAGGTCGACGATAAGTTCATCTACGGCATCGGCGTCTCCAACATGAAGGCGGGCGATGCCGCCTATTTCTGCGCGCTCCGCACGCTGATCCAGGCCGGCGTCCGGCTCAGAGGCGACGTCATCCTCACCTACGTGGTGGGCGAGCTGCAGGGCGGCGTCGGCACCACCGCCTTCCTGCAGCAAGGGCTGCGGGCGGACTATTTCATCAACTCGGAGCCGACCGATCTCGCCGCCCTCACCATGCATGCGGCCGCCTTCGTCTTCACCATCGAGCTCGTCGGCAAGACCCGGCACATGTCGAAGCGGGAGGAGGCGGTGGACGCCATCGCCGCCGCCTGCGACCTGATCCCGCGCCTCAACGCCATGACGTTCTCCGGCGCGCGCTCGCCCGCACATGCCGGCATCAACCGCGTTCACGTGGGCGTGGTGCACGGCGCGCTCGGCCAGGAGCTCCAGGAATGGCGCCCGCCGCAGGTGGCGGATTTCGTGCGCCTCAAGGGCTCCGGCCGCTACGCGCCGGGCCAGACGCGGGCGGGCGCCCTCGCGGACATGGAGGGGGTGTTGACGGCGCTGCGCGACCGCTTCCCCGGCCTCGAGACGCGGCTCGTCTCCGAGCAGGACGGCCGCCCGGTGATGCCCGCCTTCGAGGTCTCGCGCGAGAGCCGCATCGTGCAGGCGGTGAACCGCGCCTACCGCACGGTGCGCGGCAAGGAGCAGCCCACCGGCGCCATCACGCCGCCGGGCTTCTACGGCACCGATGCCGGCCATCTCTACGAGAAAGCCGGCATGGAGGGCATCGTCTGCGGACCCGGCGGGCGCTACAACACGATGCCCGACGAGCGCGTCGAGATCGAAGACTATCTCGACATGGTGCGGATCTATCTCCTCACGATCCTCGAGATCTGCGAGCCGGCGTGACGATCCCGGCGGAATACGCGGCGCGGCTCGCGAAGGCGCGAGCGGCGCTGGCGCGGCACGACTGTGCCGTGATGCTGGTCGACCATGGCGAGCTGCTGGCCTGGCTCACCGGCTACACGGTGTCGGAGACCATGTACCGGGCGGCGCTGGTGCCGCGCGCGGGCGAGCCCTGCTTCGTGCTCCGCGCCCTCGATGCCGGCCCGTGCCGCGCCGGCACCTGGTTCGAGGCGGTGATCGGCTATGCCGACGACGCGGATCCGCATGCCGCCGTGGCGGCGACGCTCGATGCGCGCGGTTTCGCCTCGGGCCGGATCGGCGTCGACTTCTCCTCCTACGGCTTCACCGCCGCGACGCGGGATCGACTGCAGGCTCTGCTGCCAGCCGCGCGCTTCGTCGATCTCGGCCCGGTCAGCGACACGCTTCGCGCGGTGAAGTCCGCGGCCGAGATCGATCTCCTGACGCAGGCGGCGAGGATTGCCGACGGCGCCATGCAGACGGTCGGCAAGACGGTGGCCGAGGGAATGCGGGTACGCGAGGCGGCGGCGGTCGCGGCGGCGGAGATGCTCCGGCTCGGCGCCGATGATGGCGGGCCGGGCCCGATCCTGCGCGGCGTCGGCGACGACCAATTCCTGCATGGCCAGGGCCTCGACGAGGTGCTCGGAAAGGGCGACGTCCTCCATGTCGAGCTGACGCCGCGGGTCAAGGGGTACAGCGCGCGGCTGATGCGGCCGATCCTGCTCGGCCGCGATCCCGCGCGCGAGCGGATCGCGGCCCGGCTGATCGCGCTCCAGGACCGCCAGATCGCGGCGATGCGCCCGGACCTGCAGGCGAGGGACGTGGACGCGGTGCTGCGACGGGGCGTGCTCGGCGAGGGCCTGCGCGCCGACTACGGGAACGTCACCGGCTATTCCCTCGGCCTCTATGCGCGGACGCCGCGGCCCAGCGACTTCTCCTACTGCTTCCATCCTGGCGCGGACTGGCGGCTGGAGGCGGGCATGGTCTTTCACATGTACACGTCCGCCCGCGATCTCGCCTTCAGCGAATCGGTGCTCGTCACCGCCGACGGCGCGCGGCGGTTGACGCGCTATCCCCGCAGCCCGATTTTTGCGGGATGAGCGAGGAGTCGCGTTTCGACATCGCCGTTATCGGGGCCGGCATCGTCGGCATCGCCTGCGCCTATTACCTGACGCGCTCCGCGCGACAGCCCAGAGTCGCGCTCGTCGATCCCCTCGCGCCCATGAGCCTGACCTCCGCGGCATCGGGCGAGAACTACCGCAACTGGTGGCCGCATCCGGTGATGACGACCTTCACCGACCACAGCATCGACCTGATGGAAGCGATCGCCGGGGAGAGCGGCAATCGGATCCACATGACGCGGCGCGGCTACGCGCTGGCGACGCGGCAGGCGGATCCGGAGCCGCTGCTGCGTCAGCTCCAGGAAGGCTATGGCCCCGAAGGCGCGGCCAAGATCCGCGTTCATAGAAAGGGTGCGGCGTCGGCCTATCGGCCAGCCTCGTCGGCGGACTGGCGCGCGGCGCCCGATGGGGTCGACGTCATCCAGGACCGGAACCTGATCGAGCGACATTTCCCGAGCTTCGATCGCGCGGTCGCCAGCATCCTGCACATCCGCCGCGCCGGCGACATCAGCGGCCAGCAGCTCGGCAGCTACATGCTCGAGCATATCCGCGCCGCGGGCGGCAGGCTCCTCCGCGGCCGGGTGGTCGAGGTGCAGCGGAGGCCGCCATTCGATCTTTCGGTACGGAGCGACGAGGGTCTGACATCGGTGCGTGCCGACATCCTGGTCAACGCCGCCGGTCCCCATGTCGCCGAGGTCGCCGGCTTTCTCGGCGAGACGTTGCCGGTGTCGACGATCTTTCAACAGAAGATCGCCTTCGAGGATGTGCAGGGCGTCGTCAGGCGACAGATGCCGTTCTCGATCGATCTCGACGGCCAGCTCATCGACTGGAGCGACGACGAGAAAGCGCTCCTCGCCGCCGATCCTGCCACCAAATGGCTGACGGAGCCGATGCCGGGCGCCATTCACTGCCGCCCGGAAGGCGGCGACCGCGGCCGCTGGGTGAAGCTCGGCTGGGCCTACAACACGCGGCCCTCGACACCGGTGCCCGACCCTCCGACCGATCCGAATTTTCCGGAGATCGTGCTGCGCGGCGCCAGCCGATTGAACCCGGGCCTGCGCGTCTACTACGGGCGGCTCCCCGCCCGGATGTCCCTCTACGGCGGCTACTACACCATGACCCCCGAGAACTGGCCGCTGATCGGGCCGATGGCGACGAGAGACGCTTATATTGCCGGCGCGCTTTCCGGCTACGGCACGATGGGCGCCTGCGCGACCGGCGCTCTTTGCGCGGCCTGGGCCTTGCGCGAGCCGCTGCCGGACTTTGCCGGATCGCTCAGCCTCGCCCGCTACGGCGATGCAGGCCTGATGCAGCGACTGCGCTCGGCGGCCACGGGCGTGCTTTAGGGCGCCGTCTTACGCCGCCAGCCAGGCGCGCTTCAGGCGCTCGCGGTGGCGCGCGAGCCAGAGCAGGGCGACGACGGCCGGCCCGTCCTCGAGGGCGCCGCGGTCGAGGAGGTCGAGGGCGTTCGCCATCGACAGGACCTCCACCTGGATGTCCTCATGCTCTTCCGCCACTCCGTGGTGGCCGCCTGCCTTCGACGCGTCGACGCAGGCGATGAAGAGATGGATCACTTCCGAGCTGCCGCCCGGGCTCGGCAGGTATGAGACGGTCTTCTCGAGCGGACAATCTGCGAGCGAGAGTCCGGCTTCCTCCATGGCCTCGCGGCGGGCGACCTCCTCCGGCGTCTCGCCGTCCTCCATCATGCCGGCGACGATGTGGAGCGGGAAGGCGTCGCGGCCGCTGAACAGGAACCCCGGCAGGAACTGGCGGATCATGACCACCTCGTCGCGGAGGGGATCGTAGGGAAGCACGGCGACGGCGGCGCCGCGCTCGAAGATCTCGCGCACCACCACCGCGCTCCAGCTTCCGTCGAACTTGCGATAGCGCAGGCGGTGCACGTCGATGCGGAAGAAGCCGTCGAAGCCCCGACGGGAGCCGAGGATCTGGACGCGGTCGTCTGCGGTGTCGGTCATGGGGGCAGATGTCCTGTTGCGATCGCGCGGGGCAGCGATTGCGCGTGATGACGAACGTGTCAGACGTCGCCGGAGTTCCTTGTCGAGCGCGGTAGACTGGCCTGCCCGCCGCCTGCACAATGATCGAAGGCGCTGCCCGCATCAAGCAAGGGCAGGCCCGGGAGGAGAACATGCGTCTCACGGTCGCCGAGGCCCGCGCGCTCGCCGAGCGCGTCATGCAGCATCTCGGCCACGATCCGGCCGAGGCGAGCCTCATCGCCGATCATCTCATCGATTGCGAGCTGCGCGGCCTGCGCTATGGCGGCCTCGCGCGGGCGCTCAGCATCGTCGAGCGGCTCCGCCGCTCCGGCTACCGGCCGCAGCCGATCCGGATCGAGAAGGAGAGCGCGGTCTCGGCGCGGCTCGATGGCGGCGACCGGCTCGGCTACGTCGTTGCCCATCGCGCCACCACGATCGCCATCGCGAAGGCGACATCCGCAGGGATCGCGATCGTCGGCGCGAACAACACCTGGTACACCGGGATGCTCTCCTACTACGCCGAGATGGCGGCGGCGGCGGGGCTCGTCACCATGATCGCCTCCAACGCCTCGCCTTGGGTCGCGCCGCAGGGGGCGAGCGAGGGCCGTTTCGGCACCAATCCCATCTGCTTCGGCTTTCCGAGCGCCGAGGAACCGGTGATCTGGGACATCGGCACCTCGGCGATCATCCATGCGGAGGTGACGCTGGCGCGCCGGCTCGGCCGGGAGCTGCCGGAGGGCGTCGCCTTCGACGCCGCCGGCCGGCCCACCCGCGATCCGGCCGCGGCGCTCGCCGGTGCCTTCGCGCCCTGGGGCGGCGCCAAGGGCTCGGGCCTCGGCATCGTCGTGCAGATGCTGGGCGCGCTTGCCGGCAGCCCCTTCATCCCGCCGGATCTCGCCCAATTCGGCTTCGTCATAGTGGCGGTGCGACCCGACCTGCTGACGTCGGCGGAAGAGTATGAGGCCGGCGTCGCCGACTACGCCAAGGCCGTGCGCGCCGCCCGGCCGCTGGCATCGGACGCGCCGGTGCGCATGCCCTTCGACCGCTCGCGCGCCGAGCGCCGCCGGCGCCTTGCCGAGGACGCGATCGAGGTCGAGGACGCGATCCACCGCACGCTGGTCGAGCTCTGCGCGTCACGCACCGGCTAGCGGGCGGCGATGCGGCCGAAGCGGCCGCTCATCGGCTCATCGCCGTGACAATCACGGCGAAGCGATGGACCCTTGCGGCAAACGGCGCCAATATGGCCTGACGCAGGCGGTCTCGGCGTCGCTTTCGACCGGGCCGCCTGCAGGAATCGGATGAACCTTCGGCGTCCTCGATTGGCCTCCCATGCGATGGAGATGCTCGATGGTCATGCGGTCGGGTCCGGTCCAAGGCGCGAGCCTTCCGTCGCGCGCCGAGGTCCCGAGCGGCCCGGTCGCCGAGGCCGAGGAGGGCGCCCGCCGCATCGGCCTGGTCCTGCTCTCGATCCTCGCTCTCGTCGTCGGCGTCGTCACTGGCTTCGGCGCGGTGCTGTTCCGCGACCTCATCGGCTTCATCCACAATCTGTTCTTCCTCGGCCAATTCGCGGTGCGCTACGACGCCAACCTCTTCACGCCGCCGAGCCCGTGGGGGCTGTTCGTCATCCTGGTCCCCGTCGTGGGTGCGGTGATCGTCACCTTCCTGGTCTCGAACTTCGCGCCGGAGGCGCGCGGCCACGGCGTGCCCGAGGTCATGGACGCCATCTATTACAAGAGCGGCGTGATCCGGCCGGTGGTCGCGGTGGTAAAATCGCTGGCCTCGGCGATCGCGATCGGCAGCGGCGCCGCCGTCGGCCGCGAGGGGCCGATCATCCAGATCGGCTCGGCGCTGGGATCGACGCTCGGGCAGGTGATCCGGATGGCGCCGGGACAGCGGATCATTCTGGTCGCCGCCGGCGCCGGTGCCGGCATCGCGGCCACCTTCAACACGCCGATCGGCGGCGTCATGTTCGCGATCGAGCTGATGATGCCCGAGGTGAGCGTCCGCACCTTCCTGCCAGTGGCGCTCGCCACGGGAACTGCCACGTTCATCGGCCGCTTCTTCTTCGGCCAGCAGCCCGCCTTCGCGGTGCCGCAGCTCGCGCCGCTCAGCGTCGACGCCACCTCGGCGCTCGCCCTCTGCCTCTATGCGCTGCTGGGCGCCATCGTCGGCGTGGCGGCCGCCGGCTTCGTCCGCGGCCTCCATCTCGCCGAGGATCTCTTCGAGAAAATCCCTGGCGGATATGTGCGCCACGCCCTCGGGATGCTGCTGGTCGGCATCCTGATCTATGCCCTGCAGCAGCAGTTCGGTCACTACTATGTCGAGGGCGTCGGCTACGCGACGGTGCAGGGGATCCTGCTCGGCCAGATCTCCGCCGCCGGTCTCCTCGTTCTGCTGTTCCTCTGCAAGGTGCTTGCCACGTCATTGAGCCTCGGCTCGGGCTCCTCCGGGGGCATCTTCTCGCCCTCGCTGTTCATGGGGGCGACGATCGGCGGCGCCTTCGCGGCGGCGCTCTCGGCGCTGCCGCTGCCGATGGCGATCAACATCCCGTCCTTCGCAATGGTCGGCATGGGCGCGATGGTGGGCGGCGGCACCGGCGCCGCGATGACCGCGGTCACCATGATCTTCGAGATGACGCGCGACTACGAGATCGTATTGCCGATGATCGTGGCGGTGGCGCTCAGCCTCGGCGTGCGCCGCCTGCTGTCGCGAGAGAACATCTATACCCTGAAGCTGTTCCGCCGCGGTCACGTCATCCCGAAGGCGCTGCACGCCAACATGTTCCTGGTCCGCCGCGCCCGCGAGGTGATGGACACCGACGTCCTGCTGGCGCCGGCCGACATGAGCTTCGACGATTTCCTGGCCCGTCCGGACAATAACGGCCGCATGCGGCACATCGTCATCATCGACGGGGGACGCATCTTCGGCGTCCTGCGCGTCAACACCGCGCTTCGCCAGGTGTCGGCGGACGCCCGGTCGGGCGTCGCCCTGCGCGACATCGCCAGCCGGAACTTCACCATCGTGCGCGAGGACGACATCGTCTTCGACGTGATCCAGCGCATCTGGCGCAAGCATGCGGTGATGGCGCTGGTGGTGCGCGGCCGTCGCGTGCCGCGGCCGGAGGACGTCGCCGGCGTGATCACCAAGGAGCATGTCGCGGACTCCGTCGCCAGCAGCGTGAAGGTCTATCCCGGGTAACCGCGACGGCCCGGAAGGTAGTGCAAGAAAAGCCGGGAGGAAGCACCCATGTCCGTCCACTGCCCACCCTGCCAATGGCCCGAGGTGCTGCGGGAGCGCGGGCCCTCGGAAGACCCCGCGCTGCTGCTCACCGGCACGGCGCATGTCGGCGAGGTCGCCATGCAGATCGTGGCGATCCGCATCCATCCGACGCTGCGATCGACACCGGACCGCCAAGGGGATCTCGCCGCCGACACGCCGGAAGCCGGCGAGTTCATGGCGGATCTCGAGGCGATCCTGGAGGAGTTCGAGTACACGGTCTCGGAGTTCGCGGAGCTCCTCGGCGAGAGCCATTCGAGCGTTGTCGAGCTCGCCACCGGCCGCTACCGGCTCTGGATGGTGCCGGCCTCCTTCGATTGGAGACCGACCGCGAGACAGCCGGCTTAGTTGGACGGCGCCGAGTTGCCCGCCGCCGCGGCGGTCGCGCTGCCGCCCTTGCCGCGCGAGGCGCTCTCGGCTTCCAGATAGGCGATGATGTCCTGGCGCGTCCGCGGATCGGTTATGCGCACCGGCATCAGCGCGCCGGGCACGTCCTGCTGCGGCCCCGACAGCCATTTGTCGAGCGCCGCTGCGTTCCAGACGATGCCGGACTGCTGCAGGGCCTTCGAATAGGAGGGGTAGGAGGCAAGGCTCCCCGCCCGGCGGCCGACCACGCCGCCGAGCGCCGGGCCCACCACGTTCTTCTCGAGTGCATGGCATTCGGCGCAGCGGGTGGCAAAGATCTTCTGGCCGCCGACCGGATCCGGCTTGGCGTCGGCGAAGCGCGCCAGGTCCTTGGCGCCTTCCGGGCGCTTCGATGCGAAGAAGGTGTAGGAGAGGGTGATGGTGTCGACGTCCTGGGTGTTGCGGTCGCTGCCGAGTCCGGGATCGACGAAGAAGTCGACGGGCATCTCGACGCTCTCATGCGCGCCCAGATGCTCCTCGGTGAAGCAGAAGCACTGGATCTTCTTGAAGTAGATGCCGGCCTTCAGCGGCGTCACGTTGAAGGTGGCATGGCCGACATAATCCTTGTCCGAGAGATTGGTCGCGTCGAAGAAAACGAGGGTGTCCTCGCCGAGATGGAGCTTCACCTCCCGCTGCGCCGGCACGAAGTGCCAGGGCAGCCCCGACGCCACGTCGGTGGTGAAGCGCACGGTCACCATGCGCTTCGAGACCTTGGCATCGGCGCTCGCCACGCGCTGGGTGGTGCCGCCATAGCCAGTGGCGGCGCAGAACAGGCGATAGAAGGTCTCGGAATAGGAGACCAGCCCGGTCATCGTCGCCAGGATGAGGCAGAGCAGGCCCAGGACCCTGAGGTTGTTGCGGCGCAGGCGCGCCGCCCGGGCCGCGCGTTCGTCCGGCGGGAGTTCGGAAGGTTCAGCCATGATCCAATTCTAAGATCAGGACGCCGAATCGACGAGGGGCGAGATCGCGGTCGCCATCTCGGCGCCCGTCGTGGTGCCCGGCATGACCTTCGCCAGGATGCCGCGCGGCGTCATCAGATAGACGAAAGAGCTGTGGTCGACCAGATAGGCCCCGTCGCCTTTGTCGGGCTCGGCCGAGTAGTAGACGTGATACTCCTTGGCGACGGCGGCGATCTGCGCTGCCGAGCCGGTGAGGCCGATGATGCGCGGATCGAAGGACTTGACGTACTGGCCCATGACCTTCGGCGTGTCGCGCTTGGGATCGACGGTGATGAAGATCGGCGTGATCTTCTGCGCGTCAGGCCCGAGCTTGGCCAGCGCCTGCGCGATGTTGTTGAGCGTGGTGGGGCAGACGTCCGGGCAATAGGTGTAGCCGAAATAGACCAGCAGCCATTTCCCGGCGTAGGCCTTGTCGGTGACGGGCTGGCCGGCCGAATTCACCAGAGTGAAAGGGCCGCCGACGTGCGGCCCGGCGGTGGCGGTGGTGCTGCTCTGCTGCTCCGCCGCCGGCATGGTGAGAGCGCGCACCGCGAGGACAGTGCCGCCCGCCAGCACCGCGGCGATCGGCACCGCAAGCAATAGGAATCGCTTGATCAGGGTCATGGGCCGGGGGCCTCCGAGCAGATGCGACAAACGCGACGGCAGTCGCTCTCCCTCGGCGACCGCCGTCCGGCCTGCTCCCCTCCGAGCGTGGACACCGCATTCTTGAGGGGAGGATTGTGGCGTAATTGTGCCGATGATCTGCGGCGGATGCGCGCTGGGCGGCCCTGCAAACCTTGGGCGCGATCATTTCCCGGGCATGAGAACCGACCGTTGAGCGTTCACCAGCGGAAGGCGAGATCCAGAATGACCAGGATGACCAGCACATGTCCGCCGAAGAGAATCATTCCCGTCACCAGTCGCCGGAAGGTGCGCGCCCTGGTGGCAAGGTCCGGCTCTCTGGTTGCCGTCTCGGTCGGGTTGCCTGTGTTCTCCGGTATTATTCTCGCTGCATGCATGGGCGTCTCCGTGCCTGATTCCCGAGGCCATTCTGCCTACAGGACTCTGACGCGCGTCAGCCGCCTTCGTTCCGAGGCGGGGAGGAGCTCTGATCGAGAGGGGCTTATTCCTGCCAGACGGGCTCGGCGCTGCCGAGGCTGGCGGCGGGCGGCTCCCAGGCGAGAGGCGCGCCGTCGATCGTCGCCGGCGGCCTGAGCCGCCGCGCCGGACCCCAGGCGGTCGCCTCGGTCGCCGCGGCGAGATCGTCCGCATCCTCAGGCCGGATCGGCTCGGCGGTGGGATCGGCGGGATGCTGCACCAGCAGGGCCGCCGTCCGCGCCAGCGAGCAGCGCGTCTCCGATCCGCGCCCGCTGCGCAATCGCTCGATGAGGCCGCGCACCGCTGCTGTCGCCAGCATGTAGCCGGTGGCGTGATCGAGCGCCTGCACCGGCAGCGGCGTCGGGCGGTCGCGCCGCATCCGCACCATGCCGGCCTCGGCGATGCCGCTGCTCATCTGCACCAGGCTGTCGAAGCCGCGCCGCTTCGCCCAGGGGCCGGTCCAGCCATAGGCATCGAGGGAGACATCGACGAGGCCCGGCCGGAGCTCGCGGCGGCGCGCCGCGTCGAGTCCGATCCGCGCCAGCGCGTCGGGGCGATAGCCGTGCACGAAGATGTCGGCGCCGGCGAGCAGCTCGCGCAATCGGGCGCGCCCGGCTTCCTCGCGGAGATCGAGGCGGGCGCAACGCTTGCCGAGGGTCACCTCGGGCACGATGCCGGGCTCCTCCCACCAGGGCGGATCGATGCGCAGCACCTCGGCACCGAGGCCGGCGAGGAAGCGCGTCGCGATCGGGCCGGCGAGGATGCGGGTGAGATCGAGGACGCGGACGCCGCCGAGCGGCCGCTCGCGGGGAATCCGCCAGCCGGGCTCGGGGCCGTTGTCGGTCGTCGTCAGGTGAAAGAGCGGCTCGGTGGCAACGGCGCGTCCTTGCGGATGCTCCGACCAAGCGGCGCTGCTGCGCAACGCGGCCGCGCAGCCGCCCTTGCGGACGATCGCGGTCTCGAGCTCATCGCCGGGCCAGCGTACTACCGCCTCGGTGACCGCCTCCTTCGTCGCGGCGACACCCAGCGCTGCGAGCGCCGCCTCGCGGTGGGCCGGCACGTTGGTGTGGAGCTTGATCCAGCCATCCGCCGTCCGATAGTCGCCGGCGATCGCGTCCCAGGTCGGCGGTACTTTCCAGCCGATCGGCCGCAGCGAGGTGCCGAACCAGAGCGACGCCAGGCGGCGATCGACCCGCGCGGCGGGGCGGCGACCGTGGCGGGTGGTGATCAGCTCGGCGACGGCGAGGCTCGCGGCGCCGACCGAGGCGGCGGCAAGGTCGCTGACGGCGAAGACCGAGGGCAGGCTGCCTGCACCAGCCATCTCGATCGTGGGGTCCTCGCTGGGCGTGCCGCCGATCGCACCCCAGATCTCCTGCAAAAGATCCATCTTTCCACCCTAGCGATCATGGCGCTCGACGCAATGCCGGATTTCGCCCACCGCCAGCAAGACACACCCTTCCGTCGCCCGGCTTCCGCTGCGAAGATGCATTGATGGCAAAGCACCCGGTCGTCTTCCTGGTCGACGTCGACAACACGCTTGTCGACAACGACGCGATCCAGCAGGACCTGCGGCGGCATCTCGAGAGCAATTTCGGTCGCGCCGCCAGCGAGCGCTACTGGCGGCTCCTCGACGATCTCTTCGACGAGCTGGGCTATCGCGACTACCTGGGCGCGCTGCAGCGCTATCGCAACGAGCATCCGCACGATGTGGAGCTGCTGTCGATGTCGCATTTCCTGCTCGACTATCCCTTCGCGAACCGGCTCTATCCTCGCGCCCTCGAGGTGCTGCAGCGGTTCGGCCGCGACGGTCCGACCGTCGTCCTATCCGACGGCGACGTCGTCTTTCAGCCGCGGAAAGTGGAGCGCGCCGGCATCGCCGCCGCGGTGGAAGGCCGCGTCCTCATCTATATCCACAAGGAGGAGGCGCTCGCGGATGTGGAGCAGCGCTACCCGTCGGAGCATTACGTCCTGGTCGACGACAAGCTCCGCATCCTCGACGCGGTGAAGCGGAGCTGGGGTGACCGCGTCACCACGGTCTTCCCGCGCCAGGGCCACTACGCCCACGATCCGGAAATCCTCGACCGGCATCCGCCGGCGGACGTGACGGTCGAGCGCATCGGCGACCTCCTCGACCGCGCGCTGCCGCCGCTGGGGCGGTGACGCCTCGCGCGCGCTTGGCCGGAATCCCCGTCGATGTCACACTGCCGCCGCCCGCCACAGCCATATGGTGCCGCCGATGTGGCCGAGGCTGACGCCGGATTGCACGAGGGTAGATCCATGAGTGCCTCCACCTTGCGCGCCCGCCCGGCGTGGGCGGCGCTGGAAAAGCATCATCGGGAGATGGAGGGCCGGCATCTGCGCCAGCTCTTCGCTGGGGATCCCGCGCGCGGCGAGCGCCTCGCCCTCGAGGCTGTCGGCCTCTATCTCGATTATTCCAAGAACCGGATCACCGACGAGACGGTGAGCCTGCTGCTGCGGCTCGCCCAGGAGGTCGGTCTGCGCGAGCGGATCGACGCCATGTTCCGCGGCGACAAGATCAACGTCTCGGAGCAGCGCTCGGTGCTGCACGTGGCGTTGCGCGCGCCCAAGGGCGCGACGATCCTGCATGACGGCCGCAACGTCGTCCCCGACGTCCACGCGGTGCTCGACCGCATGGCGGCGTTCGCCCAGCGTCTGCGCGGCGGCGACTGGAAGGGGCAGACGGGCAAGCGCATCCGCAACGTCATCAACATCGGCATCGGCGGCTCGGATCTGGGGCCGGTGATGGCCTACGAGGCGCTCCGCCATTACGCGGCGCGCGAGATGGTGTTCCGCTTCGTCTCCAACGTGGACGGCACCGACTTCGCCGAGGCAGTGGTCGACCTCGATCCCGCCGAGACGCTCTTCATCGTCTCCTCCAAGACCTTCACTACGCTGGAGACGATGACCAACGCCGCGAGCGCGCGGCAATGGCTGCTGGCGGGGCTCGGCGGCAACGAGGCGGCAATCGCCCGGCATTTCGTCGCCGTTTCCACCAACGCCGAGGCAGTGGCGAAGTTCGGCATCGATACCGCCAACATGTTCGGCTTCTGGGACTGGGTCGGCGGCCGCTATTCCATGGATTCGGCGATCGGCCTCTCGACGATGCTGGCGATCGGGCCGGAGAATTTCCGCGCCATGCTCGACGGCTTCCACGCGATGGACGAGCATTTCCGCACCGCGCCCTTCGAGCGCAACCTGCCGGTTCTGATGGGGCTGCTCGGTGTCTGGTACGCCGATTTCTTCGGCGCCGAGACCGTGGCGGTGCTGCCCTACGAGCAGTATCTGAAGCGCTTTCCCGCCTATCTGCAGCAGCTCACCATGGAGAGCAATGGCAAGCGGGTGACCCGCGACGGCGCCGCCGTCGACTACGACACCGGGCCCATTTACTGGGGTGAGCCCGGCACCAACGGCCAGCACTCCTTCTATCAGCTGATCCATCAGGGAACGCGGCTCATTCCCTGCGACTTCATCGCCTTCGCGCGCACCCTCAATCCGCTCGGCCGCCATCACGACATGCTGCTGGCGAACGTCCTTGCCCAGAGCGAGGCGCTCGCTTTCGGCAAGACGGCAGAGGAGGTGGCGGCGGAGGGGACGCCCGAGTGGCTGGTGCCGCACCGCATCTTCCCCGGCAACCGGCCGTCCAACACTCTGCTGCTGGAGGCGCTGACGCCGGCGGCGCTCGGCAAGCTGGTGGCGCTCTACGAGCACAGCGTCTTCACCCAGGGCAGCGTCTGGGAGATCGATTCCTTCGACCAATGGGGCGTCGAGCTGGGGAAGGCGCTGGCGCAGAAGATCATCCCCGAGCTGGAGACCCGCGCGGAGCCCAAGCTTGCCCATGACAGCTCCACCAACGCGCTGATCCGTCGCTACCGCAAGCTCAGGGGAGCCGGCTGATGCGTGCCGCCGATCCCGCGCGCGATGCGCTGAAGCGGGCGGCGGCCGAGGCGGCGGTATCGCTGGTGCTGGACGGCATGGTGATCGGGCTCGGCACCGGCTCGACCGCCGCCTTCGCGCTCACGGCGCTTGCCGCGCGCCACCGCCAGGGCCTGCGCTTCCTCGGCATTCCCACCTCGGAACGGACCGCGGCCATGGCCGCCGCCGCCGGCATTCCGCTCACCGGCTTCACCGAGCATCCTCGCATCGATCTCACCATCGACGGCGCCGACGAGGTGGCGCGCGGCAGCCTCGATCTCATCAAGGGCCTCGGCGGCGCGCTGCTGCGCGAAAAGATCGTCGCCGCGGCGAGCCGCCAGCTCGCCATCATCGTCGATGAGACGAAGCTGGTGGAGCGGCTCGGCGTTGGGACGCCGGTGCCGGTCGAGGTCGTCGCTTTCGGCCTGGAGGCGACCCGGGCGACGCTGGAGGCGCTCGGCGCCCGGGCGCAAATGCGGCGCGCGCCCGGCGGCGAGCCGTTCCGCACCGACGGCGGCAACCTGATTCTCGACTGCGATTTCGGCGCCATCGCCGATCCGGCGGCGCTGGAGCGGCGGATCGGCAGCGTGGTGGGGGTGGTGGAGAGCGGCCTTTTCATCGGCCGCGCCGATTGCGTCTTCGTCGCCGGCGCCGACGGCGTCCGGCGCCTCGATCGATCATGAGGATCGGCAGCGCTTTCCTGCTAGGATGGGTCCAGTCGTCGGGACACCGCCTGGAGGAGTGAATGGCTGCCGAACGCATCAAGAAGGCGCAGAAGGCGCTCAGGACCGCGGTTCGCGAGATGCAGGCGGCGCTGGTCGCCAATCCGCTGGTCGAGGATCCGTTGATGGCAACCGCGCAGGTGCTGGAGGATCTTGGCGAGATCCTCCTCGAGGCGGGCGGCGCGAAGCGGAAAGCGCCGCGCGCCAAGCCCGCCAAGAAGGCCGGCACGAAGCGGTAGCGTTTACGCCTTCAGCATCGCGCTGTCGATCGGCAGGCTGCGGATGCGCTTGCCGGTGGCGGCGAAGATGGCGTTGCAGAGCGCCGGGATCACCGGCGGCAGCGCCGGCTCGCCGAGGCCGGTGGGCGGATGCGCGGTGGTGAGGAAATGCACCTCCACCGGCGGCACCTGCTCCATGCGGAGCGGCTTCACGGTGTCGAAATTCGCCTGCACCACCCGGCCGCGGTCGATGGTGATCGCCTGGCCGAGGGCGGCGCCGAGTCCGTCCAGCGCCGCGCCTTGCACCTGGTTCTCGGCGCCGCTCGGGTTGATGATCTGGCTGCCGACGTCGGCCGCGATCCAGACGTGATCGAGCTTCACCTCGCCCGCGGGCGACACTGTCGCCTGCACCACCTCGGCGAAGTATCCCAAATGGCTGAAGTAGAAGGCGATGCCCTTGCCGGTGCGTTTCGGCAGCTGGCGGCGATGCGCCCAGCCGGAGACCTCGGCGACGCGCACCAGCACATCGTGCATGCGGCCGGTGTCGAAGTCGCGGAGCGGGTTGGGCGTGCCGCTGGAGTTCACCAGCACGCGCCGCTCGCCCAGCACCGCGAGGCGGAAGGCGAGCGGGTCCTTGCCGGATTTGTAGGCGAGCTCGTCGATGAACGACTGGAAGACGAATCCCAGCGCGTTGGAGCGCGGCGCGCGCAGCGGCCCGGTCGGCACACCCAGCTCCAAGGTGGACTGGCCGTAGGCGAGATGCGGCACCAGCTGGGCCGGGAACTCGTTCGCATCCATCGTCGCGGAATCGGCAAGGCCGCTGCCGCGCCTGAAGGTGACGAAGTGATCGCTGAAGGCGACGAGCTTGCCGCTCTTGTCGAGGCCGCCCTTGAAGAAATGGAAGCCCGCCGGGCGGTAGAAATCGTGCTGCATGTCGTCCTGGCGGTTCCACAGCAGCTTCACCGGCGCGCCCACCTGCTTCGAGATCCAGGCCGCCTCCGCCATGAAGTCGTTGCGGAGCCGCCTGCCGAAGCCGCCGCCGACCCGCGTCATGTTGACCGTGATGTCACCGGTGGCGATGCCGAGCGTCTTCGCCACCAGCGCGGCGCCCGGTCCCGGCAGCTGCGTCGGTGCCCAGAACGTGACCTTGCCGTCCTGGTAATGCGCCGTGCAGTTCTGCGGCTCGAGATCGATGTGGGAAAGGAAGGGATAGGAGTAGGCCGCCTCCACCACATGAGCGGCGCTCTTGAGCGCGGACGTCACATCGCCATCGCGGCGGAGGTAGGTGGCCGGCGCGCCCTGGGCGAGCCTGGTGGCGCCCGCGGCGAAGCCCTCGCTGCTCTGCGCCGCGACCGGGCCCTCGTCCCAGGTAGCCTCGAGCTTGTCGCGGGCCTGACTGGCGAGCCACCAGCTCTTGCCTACGATGGCGACGCCATCGGCGAGGCCCTGGGGATCGCCGCTGGGGTTGGCTTCGCTGGCGCGGATGACGAAGGCGTGGGTGACGCCCGGCATCGCCTTGATCGCGTCGAGATTGGCGCTCTTCACCTTGCCGCCGAAGACCGGGCATTTCTGGAAGACGGCGTAGAGCATGCCCGGCACGGTGACGTCGATGCCGAAGAGCGGCTGGCCGGTGACGATCTTGGGATTGTCGACGCCGGGCATCCGCTGGCCGATGATCTTGAAGGTCTTCGGATCCTTGAGCGACACCGTCGCGAGATCGGGCACCGGCACGGCGGCCGCCTTCTCGGCGAGCGCGCCGTAGCTCAACGAGCGGCCGCTCTTGTCGTGATGGACGATGCCCGCCTCGGTGCGGCATTCGCCGAGCGGCACGTTCCACTCCTGCGCTGCCGCCGTCACCAGCATCAGCCGGCCGGCGGCGCCGACCCGGCGCAGTGGATCGTAGTTGAGCGGCGTCGCCTGGCTGCCGCCGGCGAACTGGCGGCCGTACTTGCTCTCGTCGAGCTGCGCCTGCTCGATGCGCACCTGCTTCCAGTCGACGTCGAGCTCTTCGGCGATCACCATCGGCAGCATCGTCTTGATGCCCTGACCGATCTCCGGGTTCTTCGACATGATGGTGACGAGGTTGTCGGGCGCGATGCGGATGAAGGCCTTGACCGAGAGTCCCTCGCCCGAGGCCGCCATCGCCACGCGGGCGAGCGGCGCCAGCGTCGCCTGCAGCAGCAGGCCACCGCCGACGGCGGCGCTCGCCCTGAGGAAGGCGCGGCGGGAAGTGGAGAACGGGGCGGCGTGCGGCGCGGTGTCGAGGGGCATGATCACTTCACCTCCGCGTCGGCGGTGTGGAGGGAGGCCGCCTTCTTGATGGCGGCGCGGATCCGCGTGTAGCTGCAGCAGCGGCAGACATTGCCGGTCATCGCCGCGTCGATCTCGCGATCGGTCGGGTGCGGAGTCTTGGCGAGGAGGGCGGTCGCCGACATGATCTGGCCGGCCTGGCAGTAGCCGCATTGCGGCACGTCGAGCTCCATCCACGCGGCCTGCAGCTTCTTGCCGACGGGATGCGCCGCCATACCCTCGATGGTAGAGACCGCCGACGTGCCGACGGTGGAGATCGGCGTCGAGCAGGAGCGCACCGGCGCGCCATCCAGATGCACCGTGCAGGCGCCGCAGAGCCCGACGCCGCAGCCGAACTTGCTGCCCTTCATGTCGAGCTCGTCGCGCAGCACCCAGAGCAGCGGCATGTCGCCATCGACATCCACCGTCCGCTTCACGCCATTGATCTCGATCGTGTAGGGCATCGCCAGCATCTCCGAATTCCAAAGCAGGGCCGCCGCGCCTGAGATCGCCTCAGCGGTCCCCCTATTATAGGCGTCGACGCCAGAGCATGGCTCTTCCGGCTGCCGACCTCTTGTGCCCGCAGGCCAGGATGGTGCTGGGATTGCGGGGAAAACGGCGACTTTATCACGCTAATTTGAAGGCCTTGCGCCGCGCCATGGCGCCCGTGGGGCGGTCGCGATAGTGTCTCGACGCGAGGCAACGAGGAACTGAGAATGGACAAGATGGAAAAGACCTATCCGGTCACCCATACCGAGGCGGAGTGGCGCCGCATCCTGACACCGGAGCAGTACGCGGTGATGCGCGGCCACGGCACCGAGCGGCCGGGCACCTGCGCGCTGCTGCACGAGAAGCGGCCCGGCCGGTTCTCCTGTGCCGCCTGCGGCCAGCCGCTCTTCGAGGGCAAGCGGAAATTCGAGAGTGGCACCGGCTGGCCGAGCTTCGACGAGCCGGTGGCGGGATCGGTCGAGACCACGGTCGACCGCTCCCACGGCATGGTGCGGACCGAGGTGCATTGCGGCAATTGCGGCAGCCATCTCGGCCACGTCTTCCCGGATGGTCCGCCGCCCACCCATCAGCGCTACTGCATCAACGGCGTGGCGCTCACCTTCACGCCCGCCTGACGTCGGTGGTGCTGTCGGGATCGTGAAATGCGCGCTCGTGGCGGCGGGCATAGATTCGTCGGCAACGCCTCTCGCATAGGGAGAACCACGATGGCGAAGGATGGACACGCGGAGATCAGCCGGCGGGAATTCCTGACCCTCGCGACCGTCACGTTGGCGGCGGGGGCGATCGGCGCCGCGCCCTTCGCCGCTTTTGCCCAGTCCGCCGGCGTCGCCACGCTGAAGATCGGCACCATCGGCGCCGGCCGCGAGGGCGGCGCGCTCGGCGCGCTCTTCGCCAAGGCGGGCCATCCCGTGATGTTCTCCTCGCGCCACCCCGAGGACCTCAACGACCTCGTGGCGAGCGCAGGCCCCCACGCGAAGGCCGGCACCGTGGAGGAGGCGGTGGCGTTCGCCGACGTCGTCCTGATCGCGGTTCCCTATAAGGCGATGGAGCAGATCGGCAAGGACTACGGCAAGGCACTTGCCGCCAAGCGGCTCATCTTCGACGTCTCCAACCCGATTCCGGGACGGGACGGAGCCGAGTTCGTGACGAAGATCAACGAGGAGGGCGGCGCCGGACTTGCCACCGCCAGGATTCTCCCCGGCGCCCACATCGTGCGCGCCTTCAACGCGATCGGTTCCGGCCGGCTCACCGCGAACGCGCATCGGTCGGGCGATCCGCTGGCGGTGCCGATCGCCGGCGACGACAAGAACGCGATCGCGCTGGCGAGCGAGCTCATCAAGGAGATCGGCTTCGAGCCGGTGCTGGTGGGCGGGCTTGCCATGGGCAAGTACCTGGTGCCGGGCACGCCGCTCGCCGGCGAGCACACCGCCGCCGAGGTGCGCCAGATCGCCTCGACGCTGAAGTGACCGCCGGGACGATCGCCCTTGGCTGAGTCCGAGAGAGCCGCGACGGCGCCGCACCCGCTCGGCCCGCTCTACAAGCTGCTGCACCGGGTGGTGGCGCTGGAGCCGGAAGAGGTGCCGGCGGTCTTCTGGTGCTGGCTCTACATCTTCGCGGTACTCTCCTCCTACTACATCATGCGGCCGATCCGCGACGAGATGGGCGTCGCCGGCGGCGTGCGCAATCTGCAGTGGCTGTTCACCGGCACGCTGGTTGGCATGCTGGTGCTCAATCTGCCATTCGCCTATCTCGTGAAGAAGCTGCCGCGCAGCCGCTTCATTCCGCTGACCTACCGCTTCTTCGCCCTCAACATCCTGCTCTTCGCCGTGGCGCTCTATCTCGCGACCCCGTCCCAGACGGTCTGGATCGGGCGCATCTTCTTCATCTGGGCTTCGGTCTATAACCTCTTCGTCGTCTCCGTGTTCTGGCAGCTCAACGTCGATCTCTTCACGCCGGAGCAGGGCAAGCGGCTCTTCGGCTTCATCGCTGCCGGCGCCTCGATCGGCGCCATCGTGGGCTCCTCGATCACCGCCAGCCTCGCGCGCCTCGTCCCGCCGACCCTGCTGCTGATCGGCGCCGCCATCCTGCTGGAAGTCGCCGTCTTCGCGGTCGGACGCCTGGCGCGGCTGTCGCCGAGCCTGCATCACAGACCCGAGAGCAGCCGCGACGACGAGCGGCCGGTGGGCGGCAGCGTCATCGCCGGCATCACCCACGCCTTCCGCTCGCTCTACATGCTGAACGTCAGCGGCTTCCTGCTGCTGTTCGCGATCACCTCGACCTTCCTCTATTTCCAGCAGGCGGCGATCGTCAGCCACAGCTTCCACGATCGCGGCGCGCAGACCGCCTTCTTCGCCAGCGTCGATCTCGCCGTCAACATCCTGACCCTCGCGGTGCAGCTCTTCTTCACCGGCCGGATCGTGATTCTGCTGGGGATCGCGGTGGTGCTGGCGCTGCTGCCGGCCTTCACCATGGTGGGATTCGGCGTGCTGGCGCTGGCGCCGAGCCTCGGCACCATCGCGGTGTTCCAGGTGCTGCGGCGCGCCGGCGACTACGCGATCGCGCGCCCGACCCGCGAAGTGCTCTTCACCGTGGTGCCGCGCGAGGACCGCTACAAGACCAAGAGCTTCATCGACACCTTCGTCTATCGCCTCGGCGACCAGGTCGGCGCCTGGTCGGTGGCGCTGCTGAGCGGCCCCGGCTACGGCGCCACCCTGGTGGCGATCGGCGTCGCCGCGGTCTGGCTCGTCAACGGCCTCTGGCTCGGCCACCGCCAGCAGGTGCTGGAAGCCGCCGAGGAGCGGGCGGCGGCCTAGAGACTCTCGATAAAGGAGACGATCCGCCTGCGCTGGTCGGGATCGGGCAGCGGGCCGCGCATCGCGCCGAGATTGTCCGCCATGTGGGCGGGATCCGAGGTGCCGGGGATGACGGCGGTGACGCGCTCGTCGGCGAGCAGGAATTTGAGGAAGAGCTGCGCCCAGCTCTGGGCGAAACCCTGCGCCCAGTCCGGGATCGCCTTGCCATGGACCGCGCGGAAGAGCCGGCCCCGGCCGAAGGGAAGCGCGGTCAGCACGCCCGCCTTCACCTCGGCGGCAAGGGGCAGGATGCGCTTTTCCGCCTCGCGGTCGTCGACGGAATAGTCGATCTGCACGAAATCCGGCTTCTCGCGCCGGAGCACCTGCTCGACGGCGGGGAAATCCCGGTGGAAGGTCGAGGTGATGCCGATGTAGCGGCAGATGCCCTGCGCCTTCCATTCCCTGAAGGCCGCGAGCGACTGCTTGGGATCGCTCACGTTGTGGAGCTGCAGCAGGTCGAGCTTCGCCGTCTTGAGCCGCGCGAGCGAGCGCTGCAGCTCGGCCTTGTCCGGCTCCTCGAGCTTGGTGGCGATGAAGATCTTGTCGCGTGTGCCCGCGGTCGCGAGGGCGTTACCGATCACGATCTCGGCATCGCCATAGGAGGAGGCGGTATCGATGAGTCGGCCGCCGGCCTCGACCAGCGTGCGAATGACCTGTGCCGCGCTCGCCCTGGTCTTGTCGCCGTCGCTGTCGAAGACCGAGGCGGTGCCGAGTCCGACCGCCGGCAGCCGCTCGCCGCTGCTGGGGATGGCGCGGGCGATGAGCGCGCCGTCGCTCGTCTGTGCGAAAGCACGGGGCGCGAGCGCGACGGCGGCGGCAAGCGTGGCAAAATCACGGCGGGTGATAAATCGCATGTCACTCTCCTGAGCCGGCCACGCAGCGTCTCGCGGCGATGACGCGGTCGGCGAGTGAAGCTATCCTACTACCGGCCTCGCGCCGTCAGCGGAAAAATCATCGGGGAGCGCTGCGCGGCGGACATCGACAAGGAGACTGCATGAGTCAGCATGCCGCCCTGACCGAGGGTCGCGCCGCCGTGATCACCGGCGCCGCGAGCGGCATCGGTCTTGCTGCCGCGCTTCGCTTCGCCGAGTTGGGCATGCGTGTATGCCTCGCCGATCTCGGCGGCGCCGCGCTGGAGAAGGCGGCGGCCGCGGTGGCGACGGTCGCCCGGCGGGGCGTGACCGATGTGCGGGCGATCCCGACCGACGTCAGCGATCGCGCCGCCGTCGAACGGCTGAAGGACGCGGCCTATACGGCCTTCGGCGAGGTCGCGGTGCTGATGAACAATGCTGGCACCGCGCCCGGCGGCGGGCCCTGGGAGCACCACGAGCGCTGGCGGCGCGTGCTCGACGTCAATCTCTGGGGCGTCATCAACGGCGTGCAGAGCTTCACCCAGGCGATGATCGATCAGGGCACGCCCGCCGCCATCGTCAACACCGGCTCGAAGCAGGGCATCACCTGTCCGCCCGGCGACACCGCCTACAACGTCTCCAAGGCGGGGGTGAAGGTGCTGACCGAGGGCCTCGCCCATTCGCTCCGCAACGTCGAGGGCTGCCGGGTGAGCGCGCATCTGCTGGTGCCGGGCTCGACCTTCACCGGCATGACGCGCGGCAATGCGACAACCAAGCCGCCGGGCGCCTGGATGCCGGAGCAGGTGATCGACCTGCTGCTCGCCGGCATGGCAGCCGGCGACTTCTACATCATCTGTCCCGACAATGAGGTGACGCGGGAGATCGACAACCGCCGCATGCTCTGGGCCATCGAGGACATCATCCGCAACCGGCCGGCGCTGTCGCGCTGGCACCCGGACTACAAGGAGGAATTCGCGCGGTTCCTCGCCGGCGAGGGCTGAGCGCGCCGCTATTCGGTGGCGAAATAGGCGAGCGCCGCCGCCGGCAAGGCGAAACCGATCCAGGCGGCAAGCCTCCAGCCGCCCTCGGCATAGGCCCAGCCGCCGATCGCCGAGCCGCCTGCGCCGGCGGCGAAGAAAGTCGCCATGTAGAGACCGTTGAGCCGGCCGCGGAGCTCGGCCCCAGCGAGAAGATGGCGCGGAATCCCAGCACCACATTCGCCTGCACGCCGAAATCGAGAATGATCGCGGCGGCAATCAGCACCGCGATGCCGAGAGTGGTTCCCGGTGCCGCGAGCTGATTCAGCAGGAAAGCGCCGGCGGCAGCCAGCATGGCGAGGGAGGTGGCGGGCCGCGTCCAGCCGCGGTCGGCGAGGCTGCCGGCGATCGGCGCCGCGATCGCGCCGGAGACTCCGGCGAGCGCGAAGAGGCCGATGCCGGTCTGCGACATGCGGAAACCCGGACCCGCCAGCAGCAGCGGCACTCGCACCCAAGGTCTACAATTCGAGGTTCCGGGAGCGCTATCGGGGTCTTGCGCTCGTTAGCGCGGTCATGCTGGCCAAGGCGCTGGCGTCACTTGGCCTTCGCTTCTCGCGTCCGCTGCAGGCGGGCGGCGCGCCGGCGCGTCGGTTTAGCCGCGGGGCGCGGCCGCTTGCGCCGGCGGGCTTCCTCGGCCCTTAAGTCGCGCATCTCCTCCTGCCGCAACCGCTCCGATGCCTTGAACAGGCGTTCCAGCAGCCTTGCCAGCAGGGCGCGCTGGCTCGCGCTGAGCCCGGCCTGGAGCGCTGCCTCGCGCCGGCGCCAGATCGGGCGCAGCCGCCGCACCAGGCGCTCGCCGGTTCGGGACAGCATCCAGCGGCGTCGCTTGAGGCTGGCGCCAGCGGTCGCCTGGATGAAGCCGCGGCGGACCATGGCGGCGATCAGGCGGCTCACCAGCGCCTTGTCCATCGCCGCCATGATCACCAGCTCGTTGGGCGCCAGCGGGCCCTCGCGGTCGAGATTGCTGAGAATGCGCATCTCCGGCACGCCGAGGCCGAAGCGGGCGCCGTAGAACTGCTGCGTGCCTTTGAACAGCGAGCTTGCGAGGGCATGCACGCGAGCGTCGATCGACTTCTCTGGGCGCGTCGGCAGGAGTGTCTCCATCCACATCGTTGCTGCGCGCATGCATAGCACGGGAATTTTCGGGGAGAAACCTGCTCAAGAGGAGCAGCGATTATCACTCCGTTGATTCATCAATCGGTGAATCGACGTCGACTGGAATCAAAACCGGAGGTGCATAGATGGTTGCACGCTGTGGCGCCGCAGCCCGGCGAGAGCGACGGATCGCGAAATTTGCAGGAGCCGGCGTGCCGATCAATTCTCCCGGGCGCGGAATCAGGTGCCCGAGGCGGTTCGATACCGCGACAATATGACCGCCATCTCCGCGGGAATCTTGACGCACATCAACGCGGCGGCGGGGTTGGACTGACATTTTGCAGGTGTCGGCCGGGCAGCCGCTTGGCAGACGGGGGATGGACCGTCGCTTGGGTCTTGATCTGCATCATGCAGCGCCCGGTCCGACGACTTCGGTGACGGGAACGAAGTGGACGTCGATGCGCCCTCGGGTGGTGCGCGACACCCCTGAAATCTGCTTTGATGCCGGAGAAGTGTGCATGCATGTCATGGACGGAACGGACGCCCTTGCGCTGCCGCCATGGCCGGCTCCGCCTGCTGCACAAACTTGCGGCAGGTGGGCCGGAGGCTTCGGCCAGTCCGGGTGCGATCCTGTCGCCTTGGCACGGCTGACGCGAAAATCGGCAGCCAAGAAATGGCGCTGGATCTGCCTCGACCCTCGCCGCTATAACCGGCGCCCCGCGCTCGGCTTGCTCGCCGGGCTGGCAAGATGCCCATCGGTGGAATTCGATGACCGCGCCTGTCCCCGGATCGACCGCCTCTAGCCCGATACCCGCCGGGCCGGAGCAGACGCGGCGCGTCGTCATCCTGGGCGCCGCTGGCCGCGACTTTCATAACTTCAACGTCGTCTTCCGCGATGATCCCGCGGTGACCGTCGTCGCCTTCACGGCGGCGCAGATTCCCGGCATTGCCAACCGGCGCTACCCCGCCGAGCTAGCGGGGCCGCGCTATCCTCTCGGCATTCCGATCGAGGACGAGGCGCGCCTCGAGGCGATCTGCGCCGAGCACGGCGTCAACGAGGTGGTCTTCGCCTACAGCGACGTGCTGCACGCGCAGGTAATGCATCTCGCCTCCCGCGCGCTGGCGGTCGGTGCGGATTTCACGCTGCTCGGTCCCGATCGCACCATGCTGCGGGCGTCACGGCCGGTGATCGCGATCACCGCCGTGCGCACCGGCTGCGGCAAGTCGCAGATCTCGCGCTGGCTGTCGCGACGGCTGCGCGAGGCGGGCCGGCGCGTCGCGGTGCTGCGCCATCCCATGCCCTACGGCGATCTCGTCGCCGAGCGCGTGCAGCGCTTCGCCTCCGGCGCCGACCTCGACGCGGCGCGCTGCAGCCTGGAAGAGCGCGAGGAATACGAGCCGCACCTCGCCCTCGGCAATCTCGTCTTCGCCGGTGTCGATTACGCGGCGATCCTCGCGCTGGCGGAGGCGGAGGCGGACATCATCGTGTGGGACGGCGGCAACAACGATTTCCCGTTCATCCGGCCCGATCTCCATATCGTTCTGGCCGACGCGCTGCGGCCGACCCAGATCGCCACCCACCATCCCGGCGAGACGGTGGCGCGCATGGCCGATGTCGCGGTGGTCAACAAGGTCGATGCCGCGAGCGCGCCCGCCGTCCAGCTGGCGATCCGCGAGCTGCGTCACGTCAATCCCGGCGCCCGCATCCTGCGCGCCGCCTCGCCGGTCCGGCTCGACGATCCCAACGCGGTGCGCGGCCGCCGGGTGATCGTCGTCGAGGACGGTCCCTCGCTCACCCATGGCGGCATCAGCCATGGCGCCGGCTATGAGGCGGCGCGAGCGGGCGGCGCGGCGACGATCGTCGATCCCCGACCGGTGGCGGCGCCGCTCATCGCGGAAGTCTATCGGACCTATCCGCATATCGGCACCGTGCTGCCGGCGGTGGGATACAGCGCCGCGCAGCTGGCGGCGCTGGAGGCGACCCTCAACGCCGCCGCCGCGGAGGTGGTGGTGGCCGCGACGCCGGTCGATCTTTCCCGCCTCATCCGTGTCAACAAGCCGCTGGTGCGGGCCCGCTACGAGTTCGCCGAGGCGGAAGAGCCGGGTCTCGGCGCGGTGATCGATCGCTTTCTCGCCGAACATCCGGCGGCGCCGGCGGAATCCTGAAGCCGCGCATCCGCGCGCAGCGGCGGCCCCGCTGTTGATCTGCATCAAGGTGCGTCGAGGCGGGGTCCGCTAGCCTGTCGTCGAGATTGCGGCTGCCCAAGGTTGACGGATGGCAGTCATGGCGTTCAGCGAGGATCCCATGGCACAGGCGATCGACGATACCCAGGTCGAGCTCAATATCAGCGCGGAAATGATCTGCTACATCATCACCAAGGCGCGGGAATACGACGCCAAGGTGGAGCCCGTCGAGCCGGATCCGGGCTCGAATCCCGCCGATGCCGGCGAGCGGGAGGTCCTTTCCGATTACGCCGACGATCCGACCGCCGCCGAGCTCAAGGAGGCGATCGACGACCTCAACGACGACGAGGTGATCGATCTCATCGCAGTCGTCTGGCTCGGCCGGGGCGATTTCGACAGGCAGGAATGGAAGAGCGCCCGCCACCTGGCGCGCGAGCGCCACAAGCGGAAATCCGCCGATTATCTCATGGGCATGCCGACGCTCGGCGACTTCCTCGAGGAGGGCATGGCACAGCTCGGATATTCCTGCACCGAGTACGACCTGGGCCGTCTCTGAGGCAGGCGGTCACTTTTTCCTGAGGGCGGGCCCGCCCCCATCAGCGGCGCGATGGGAAGCGGCGCCGCGCCGTGGCAGAGTTCCCCCCGCTCTCTCGAAGGGGGATCTGCCCGTGACGAAATTTCCGTTTCTCCTTGGAATTCTGCTGGCGCTTTGCGCCTCGCTCGCAAGCGGCGCGACGAAGGCCGCCGAGATCCTCGACGCGACGCCGCGCACCGCCGTAATGTCGGCATTCCCGCCGGAATGGACGGCGCTCCGCGCGAAGCTGGGAGATCGCCGCGACTATCAGGTCGAGGGCACCGCCTTCGCCACCGGCACCATCGACGCCAAGCCGGTGGTGCTGTTCCTGAGCGGCATCAGCATGGTGAATGCCGCAATGACCACGCAGCTGGCGCTCGACCGCTTCGCTGTGCAGCGGATTGTGTTCTCCGGCATCGCCGGCGGCGTCGATCCCGCGCTCTCGGTCGGCGACGTGGTGGTGCCGGCGGAGTGGAGCGAATATCTGGAGGCGGTCTTCGCGCGCAAGACCGCCCAGGGCTATGTCGTCCCGCAGATGTTCGATACCGCCATCCCCAACTACGGAATGATCTTTCCGCAGCCGGTGGAGATCGCGCGCGAGGGCGGGACGACGGAGAAGCGCGAATGGTTCCCGGTCGCCCCAGACCTGCTGGCGCTGGCCAAGCGCGCCGCCGCCGCGACCACGCTCCGCGACTGCACGGCGGAGCGGAAATGCCTCGGCCGCCAGCCGCGGATCGTCGTCGGCGGCCGCGGCGTCTCCGGCATGGCCTTCGTCGACAACAAGGCGTTCCGGCTCTACGCGCGCCGGACCTTCAAGGCCGAGGTCCTCGACATGGAGAGCGCGGCGGTCGCCCATGTGGCCTATGCCAATAAGGTGCCGTTCATCGCCTTCCGCAGCCTCTCCGACCTCGCCGGCGGCGGCCCCGGCGAGAACGAGATCGGCACCTTCTTCCAGCTCGCGGCCGACAACTCGGCAGCGGTGGTCGAGGCCTTCCTGAAGACGCTGCCCTGATCCCGCGGCGGCGGGCCGCGCCCCATGACGTAATTCGGCCGCATTTCCGGCGGATATGGCGGCGCAAAATAATCGTGGTCACCAGGGATTAACCTCGTTGATGCTAGCGTTCTGATGGGGCGCCCGGTCGGGCGCGGTCTGGACCGGCCTGGTTCGTTGCGGAGCTCCTCTCTTGATCCTCTCTCCCGCGCTCAATGTCGACCTGCACTATCTCGCGGGCTTCGGCGACGTGAACGCCCTCGCGCCGGCGACCCTCGCGCTCCTGATCGGCCTTTTCGCCATCGGCCGCTTCCGTCTCGGCCTCGTTTGGGCGGCAGCGTTCGGCGCCTGCATTCTCGCGACTTTCCTCCTCAAGACATGGCTCGGCGGGTTCGAGCTTTCGATCTTCTCGCTGCACCTCGTCGCCGACGAGTTCCCGAGCGGCCACACGAGCACCGCCACCGCCTTTTACGGCGCGCTGGCCGTCGCGCTCTGGCGGGCCGGCAATGCCGGGTGGGGCAGCTATGTCGCCAAGGCACTTGCCGCCGTGGTGGCGGGCTTCGCGATCGCCATCATCGTCGCCGTCCGCCTCCTGGAATGGCACCACGCCCTCGACATCGCTGTCGGCCTGCTCCTGGGCGGCGCCTGCGCCCTTGCGGTCGACCGCGCGCTGCGGGAGCGGCGGATCCCGCTGCGGCTGCTGCCGGCGATCCTGCTGCCGGCGCTCGTGGTGGCGGTCCTGCTGCACGGCGAGCGGATGGTCTCCACCGCCGACATCAAGGCGACCCTCGCCGCCTACATGCTGGTCTGATCGCGCGCAAGGCGCGATCACGCAATATGATGGTGGGCATCACCAGAAACCATTTTTCGTGATCGCATCCGGCGACTACCTCTGAGGCGTTTCCCTGTCCCGGGAGCCGCCATGGCCTCGCCCTCTGATGCCTGTCCTGTCCCGTCGGCGGCCGAGATCCGCCGCGCCGCCTTCTCCGGCCTTGCCGCCAATCTGATCGGCATCGGCCTCGCGCGCTTCGGCTACACGCCGTTGCTGCCGGCGCTGGTCTCCGCGAGGTGGTTCACCGAGAGCGCCGCCGCCTATCTCGGCGCCGCCAACTTCGCGGGCTATCTCGCCGGCGCCCTGGTCGCCCGCGCGCTCATCCGCCGGATCGCCACGGCGACGGTGCTGCGCGCGATGATGGCGCTGGTAGCGGCGAGCCTCTTCGCCTGCGCGCTTCGCGATCTGGGCTTCGCCTGGTTCTTCCTCTGGCGCCTCGCCTCCGGACTTGCCGGCGGCGTCATCATGGTGCTGGCGGCGCCGGCGGTGCTGGTGGCGACGCCGGTGGCACGGCGCGGCTGGGTCGGCGGCATCATCTTCACCGGCGTCGGCCTCGGCGTCGCCGCGTCGGGCACGCTGGTGCCGCTGCTGTTGCGGCTCGGCGGCCTCGTCGGCGCCTGGGTCGGGCTCGGCGCCTTGGCGCTGCTGCTCACCGCTTACGGCTGGAGCGGCTGGCCGGCTTTCGCCGCCGTCCCGCACCCCGCCGCGGGCGCCCGGCCGAACGCGCGTGCGCTGGGGCCGGTGGGACTCCTGGTGACGGCGCTGCTGGCGGAATACGCCCTCAACGCTGTGGGCCTGGTGCCGCACATGCTGTTCCTGGTTGCCTACGTCGCCCGCGGCCTCGATCGCGGGCTCGACGCCGGTGCCGCCTACTGGGTCCTCTACGGCATCGGCGCGCTGGCGGGGCCGCTGGTCGCCGGCCGGCTCGGCGATCGCATCGGCTTCGCGGCGGCGCTGCGCCTGGCGCTGTTGGTGGAGGCGGTCGCGGTGGCGCTGCCGGCGATCTCCACCGACGCCCGGTCGCTCGCGCTCTCGAGCCTGATCGCCGGCGCGATGACGCCGGGGATCGTGCCGATCGCGCTCGGCCGCATTCACGAGCTGGTGCCGGATGCCGCGCTGCAGGGCCGCTGCTGGAGCCACGCCACCACCGCCTGGGCGCTGGCGCAGGCGCTGGCCGGCTATGCCTGCGCCCGGGCGCTGACGACGGCGGGAAGCTATGCCCTACTTTTCAGCCTGGGGGCCTGCGCCCTGCTGGCCGCTCTCTTTCTGGAGCTGGCGACTTCCGTGCGCCGTCCCGTCGCGAGCGCACGCTCGGCGGACTGACGTGGCTGCGCGGCAGTGAGACGCTCGCGGGCAAGCTCCATGAACTGCTGCAGCGCGCGGGAGACGAAGCCGTCGCGGCGGCGTACCAGCACGGTCTCGATCCGAGCGTCGTCGGTGGGCAGTGCGTGCAGCGCGACGCGGCCCTCGGCGGCGGCGCGCGCCACCGCGGCGCGCGGCAGCAGGGTCACGCCCATGCCGGCGCCGACGCAGCCGATGATGCCGTCGAGAGTGCCGAACTCCAGCCGCCGCACGTCGACGAGGCCGCGCTCGGCGAGCAGCGTCTCCAGCCGCGTGCGGTAGGAGCAGCCGGGGCGGAACACGATGAGCTTCAGCTTGTCGCGGCCCGGCGCGGCGGCGAGCGCGTCGAGATCGGCGACCCACGGCGCCGTCACCACGACGAGCTCCTCCTCGATGAGCGGCAGCGTCTCGAGCGCCGGATGCTGCACGGGGCCGGCGACGAAGGCGGCCTCGACGCGGCGCTCCAGCACCGCCTCGATGAGCTCGGCCGTAGTGCCGGTCAGGATCTCGATGTCGACCTCCGGGCAGGCGGCGCCATAGGCGGCGAGGATCGGCGGCAGGCGCACCGCGGTGGCGGATTCGAGCGCGCCGATCGCGATGCGGCCGCGCGGGACGATGCCGTCGGACGCCGCCTGCTTCGCCTCGCCGATGAGCCGGCCGATGCGCTCCGCATAGGGCAGGAGCTGCGTGCCGGCAGTGGTGAGGCTGACGCCGCGGCTGTGCCGGGTGAAGAGCGGAACGCCGAGCTCCGCCTCGAGCAGCCGGATCCGTTGCGTCACGTTCGACTGCACCGTGTTGAGGGACTGCGCTGCCTTGGTGATGCCGCCCGCCTGCGCCACCGCCGCGAATATCGCGAGATCGCCCGCGTCCATGCGCCACTCCGGGATTGTTCGGACCATCTTAAAAAGCGATGGCCCAACCCGCAAGAGGTCGCTTTCCGAGAAGCTCGGAGAGGCGGCCGGTCAGGGGGCGCGGAGGAAGAGTCCGCGGTCCAGGCTCTGCGGCGTGCGGATCCGGTAGAGCAGCCAGAGCGTCAGCAGCCCCGCGTAGAACAGATAGCTTTGCAGGACGTTGAGATAGGTCTCCGCCAGCTTGTTGGTGATCGGGAAGAAGTTGGCGGTAAAGACATAGCCGACCGCGAGCGCGACCCAGAGCGTCGGACGCGCCTCGCGGGGCTGCAGCAGCAGCGCGAAGAGCAGCGCCGCCAGGATCGGCGGCACGATTCCGTAGTGGTATTCCCAGGCGATCGGCGAGGCGATGGTGAAGGTGAGCGCCGCCGTCATGAAATCCAGCAGGCCGCCGCCGTCTTCCTCGCGGCCGCGCTGGAAGAGCGCCGCCAGCACCAGGACGAGGGAGGTGACCAAGGTGCCGTAGTAGACCAACGTGTTGAAGGGCGGGAAGACCGGCGGCACCACCAGGCTGTCGCCGAGGAACAGCAGGCGGTTGAGCAGGCCGTTAACCGATTGATTGTGGAAATAGTTCTCGCCATGGCTGGAGAGGAACTGCAGCACCGAGATGTAGTCGAGATTGTTGGCGAGACCGAAGAGCACGATCGAGATCGCCGCGCCGGGAACGACCACCGCTGCCCAGCCGAAGAGGAAGCGCCAGTGGCGCCGCAGCACGCCCCAGATCAGGAACAGGCCGAATTGCGGCTTCAGCAGGCAGATGGCGCCGATCAGCACGCCGGCGGTCCCGCGACGCTCCTGCACCCAGGCGAGGCAGGCGAGGATGAAGATCGCGTTGATCCAGGTCTGCACCTGACCGATCGTGTAGGCGAGCATGATCGGATAGAAGGTGAGGGTGGCGACGATCGCCATGCCGCCGACCGCCGCGCGGATCAGCATGTCGCCCTTGCCGGCGATGCCGCCGCGCTCGGCGAGCGTCACCGCGAAAGCCGCCATCGCCAGCGCCGTCACCACGATCCAGACCCAGCCGATCACGTTGAGGAGATCCGGCGTGAGCGGCACGCCCGCCGCGCGCATCAGCGCCAGCGGCAGCAGCGAGGTCGGCGGATACTGGAACTTGATATGTTGCTGAAAGAAGATGGCCTGATAGAGCGTGCCCTGCTGCGGGCCCTCGAGCCAGTTGAGCGCCGCCAGCATCGGGTCCCAGGAATCGGCCCAGCCGTGGCCGGGATCGAGCGCCCAGGCGTGGAGCTGGTTGCGGCTCGACTCCATGTTGAGCGCGCGGGCCACCACGTTGATGGCGCCGATGCTGAGCAGGATGAAGAGGCCGGCGAGCAGCAGGCGGCGACGCGGCGTGGCGGCGGCAGCGGCGACGGACCGATAGGGAATCGAAGGATCGGACATGACGCGTTACCGGCTCCGATGAGAAGCGCCGCCAGCGGCCCGCCTCTCTCTAGCCTATTCGCTGC
>DATJOK010000097.1:0-11933 GCA_035507155.1 Allostellaceae bacterium | reverse complement strand
GCCTGCTCCGAGGTGGTATCGCGGGCGACGCCGAGGCTGGTGCCCGCCACTTTCACCCCGACGCTTGCCGCCACGGAGCCGCAGGTCGGCCTCACGTTTCTCGGCCATGCGAGCTTCCTCATCGAGAGCCCCGGCGGGGTCACCATCGTCACCGACTACAACGGCTATCTCCGGCCGAAGGACCCGCCCAACGTGGTGACGATGAACCACGCGCATTCCAGCCACTACACCGACGACATCGATCCCGGCATCAAGCTGGTCCTGCGCGGCTGGGACACCGGCGAGGGTCCGCCGCACTACGACGTGAAGTTCGGCGACGTCCGCATCCGCAACGTCCCCACCAACATCCGCGAGGCCGGCGGCGGCACCGAGTATGGCGGCAACTCGATCTTCATCTTCGCGACCGGCGACCTCTGCCTCGCCCATCTGGGCCACCTTCATCACACGCTGACGCCGGAGCATCTGGCGGCGATCGGGCAAATCGATGTGCTGATGGCGCCGATCGACGGCACCTTCACCTTGAGCCAGACCGACATGCTGGCGGTGATTGCCGCGATCCATCCGGCGGTGGTGGTGCCGATGCATTACTTCGGCGCGCCGATCCTCGAGCGCTTCGAGGCGCGGGTCGGCGACACCTACAAGATCCGCACCTTCCCCGACCCCGGCATCAAGATCGCCCGCTCGATGCTGCCGGCGAAGACGGAGGTCTGGGTGCTGCCGGGGAACGGGTTCTAGCGGTGTCTCAACGGGAAGCATCCCCCTCACCCAGCCCGGGGGTGTTCTCACTGTCACAAAGGTGACGGCTCAGCTGCGCATGAAGCCGGGGCCCCAGAGATTGAGGGTACGCTCCTCATGGGGCCAGAAGCGGCCAGTGATCTCGTCCGGCACCACCTCGATCTCCGCCGAGAGCTCGATCAGGTAATCCTGCGGGTCGCGGATCATGAAGAAGAGATTGTTGCCGGGTCCGTGCCGACCCGGTCCCCACCAGAGCTTGATGCCGCGCGCCGCCACGTGATCGGCCCAGTCGCGGATGTCGTTCCAGCAGCTGGTCTCGTAGGAGTGATGATCCGGCCGCGACTGCGGCGCGCGGAAGACGGCGAAGCTGTGATGCTCGGGATCGGTGCGGTAGAAGGCGACCGTCTTCTCCGCGCCGTCGCGCACGTAGTCAGACGGCACGAAGCCCAGCGCCTCCTCGTAGAAGCGCATCATCTCGGGAAGCCGCGTCGAGGCCACCACCACATGCTGGAGCCGGCCGGGGAGCGCCGCCGCGGCGCCAACGCCGGCGGCCGCCGTCTCGCCGCCACGGCGCAGCCCGAAGACCGCAAGCCGCCCATCGGGATCGCGCACCGCGATCGCGTCGTCGCGGAAGAGCGCGCTCGGCGACGGCAGGATCGGAACGCCGCGCGCGCCGAGCCAGTCCCTGACATCGGCGAGCTGCCGTGGATTCTCCAAGCGGAACGCGCTGAGCGGCTGCGTCCCGGCCTCGCCACCGCCGATCACGATCGTGCGACCCGGGGCTTCGAGCGCGACGGTGCCGTCGGGCAGCGGCCGCGCCGCGAAGCCCAGCATCTCCCCGTAGAAGCGGGCAAGCGCCACCGGATCGGCGCTGTCGAGGCGGATGTGGTCGAGCTTGGCGGGCCAGATCGGCGAGCGGGGCATGAGCGATCTCCTTGGGCCAGAGTCTTCCGCGGATCGGCGTCCGCCGGCAATTCACGAACTCTCGCTCAGAGCCCGAGATCGCCTGCGAGGTGATAGAGGCAGTCGCCGCGCTCGACGCGGGTGGGGACGCGCTTGCAGACGACGAGGCCGTCGCCGACGAAATGCACCGGCGTCGGCTCGCGCCAGGGCGTGTCGGGGAAATGCACGAGCCCGGCGAGCTGGCCGGTCTTGGCGGCATCGCCCAGTTCCGCCCGCGGCTCGAAGAGACCGCCGTCGGGGCTGTAGACGTAGTGGCGCGCGCGCACCACTTCGAGGATGCGGACGGGATGCGGCTCCGGCTTGCCCGCGAGCACCCCCAGGTGGCGCAACACGTTGAGGACGCCGCGCTCGGTCAGCGCCAGCGTCTCGCGCGTCACCATGCCGGCGCCGCCGAGCTCGGCGCTGATCGCGGTGATACCGGCGCGCTCGGCGGCGGCGAGGATGCTGCGATCCTCGCCGCCCGGCCCCATGAGATAGCTCATCGGCGCGCCGAAGGCCCGCACCAGGCCCAGCACCGTGTCGAGCTTCGCGGGATCGGCATGACGGCGCGCCAGGGTGCCGGGAATGTAGAGCAGCGAGCTGCCGCCGGAATGCAGATCGACCGCGACATCGACCTGGGACATCAGCACGCTCTCGATGTAATGAGCGATGATCTCCGTGGCGCCGCCGTCGGGATTGCCGGGGAAGATGCGGTTGAGATTGCCGCCATCGATCGGCGAGGTGCGCGTCCCCGCCTGCGCCGCCGGGAAATTCGCCATCGGCAGGATGATCACCTGCCCGCTCACCGCCTCGGGCTCGAGGGTGCGCGCGAGCTTGGTGAGGGCGATCTGTCCCTCATACTCGTCGCCGTGATTGCCGGCGCTCAGCAGCACCCGCGGCCCCTTGCCGTTGCGAACGGTGACGATCGGGATCGGGATATAGCCGTAGGCCGAGCGGTGCACCGAATGCGGCAGGCGGAGAAAACCCTCCTGCTTGCCCGCGCGCTCGAAATCGATGTCGGTGGAGATGCGCGAGCGGGTGTTCGCCATGCGGGCTCTTTCCTCTTGTGATGCGCCGCCAGTCTAGTGTGCGGCGGCCGCGCCCGCCAAGGCGATGGTCAGACCTGGGCGCGCAGCCGCACCAGCGCCGCCACCGCTTCCGTCATCGGGGTCGGGCAGTCGAGGCGCCGGCCGATCTCCGCCACCGCGTCCATCAGCGCGGCGATCTCCAGCGGGCGGCCTGCCTCCAGGTCTTGCAGCATCGAGGTCTTGAAGGCGCCGAGCCGGCGCACCACCTCGACCCGCGCCTGGACGTCCATCGCGAAGCGGATACCGAGCCGGCCCGCCACCCGCTCGGTCTCGTTCATGATTTCGACGGCGAGGCCGCGGATCGCGGGCTCGGCGATCATGCGGTCTAGGGTTGCCGCAGCGAGCGCGCTCAGCGGATTGAAGGCGACGTTGCCCCAGAGCTTGAACCAGATCTCGCGGCGGATGTCGGTGGTGGTCTCGGCGCCGATGCCGGCCTTGGCCAGCAGCGCGAAGACCTGCTGCAGCCGCTCGGAGACGGTGCCGTCGAGCTCCCCCAGGATGAAGCGGTTGCCGGTCTGGTGCCGCACCACGCCCGGCTCCGGCACCAGCGCCGCCATGTGCAGCACGCAGCCCAGGATGCGGCCGGGATCGAGGCTCCTGTAGAGAGTGCCGCCGGGATCCACCGCCTCGATGGTCCTGCCATCCAGCGCGCCGCCTTCCTGGTGGAAATACCACCAGGGAATGCCGTTCTGCGCCGAGAGCAGGATGCTGCGCGGCCCCAGGAGAGTGGCGATGTCAGCCGTTGCCGCCGGCAGCGAATGCGCCTTCAGAGCCAGGATCACCAGATCCTGCTCGCCAAGCTCGGCCGCGCGCTCGGTGGCAGCGACCTCCGCGCGGCGCGGCTCGCCGCTCTCGATCAGAGTAAGGCCACGGGCGCGGATCGCCGCCAGCTGCGCGCCCCGCGCCACCACGCTCACCGGCATCCCCGCAAGGGCCAGTTTCGCCGCCGCATAGCCGCCGACCGCGCCGGCACCGAAGACAGCGATCTTCATCGCGGTTCCCCCCACCGTCGAGCATTGCTTGCCAGGATGACGCGCACAGGCGGCGGCGTCAAAAATCCCACCCTCTCGTCATCCATCGCATCAGCGATATCGGACAATGTCCTTTTCCAAATCAGAAATCTTTGGCTCTTAAAGTTTCAGCAGAACCTTAGGCTCAATCGAAAATCGTCTAAATTCAATGAGATACTCGAAAATCCGTGTTTCTCGCGGAAACTTGCGCGCCTATTCGCAAAGCTTCCAACCATCCTTGGCGTGTTTTTTCGCTCCGGCGCTGGCCTTGATTGCGGTGCTTCTCGCCTGGGCGCCCGCTGGCGCGGCGGGGCTCGATGGGGTGGATGAGGCCAAGGTCGGCGTCCTTGCGCACGACATCGGCTTTCTCGGCCATCACGTGGAGAGCGGTACTGATCTCAACGGCGAGCTGCTGTTCACCTCCCCGAGCTTCCTCTCATGGCTGGGCGCGCCCCGCCCGGACATCGGCGGCACCCTCAATACCAGCGGCAACACCAGCTACGGCTATCTCGGCCTGACCTGGAGCTACGACCTCTGGCGCGGGCTCGCCGGCGATGACGGCGCCCTCTTTGTCGCCGGCAGCCTCGGTGGCGGCGTCCATGACGGCCATCTCGATTCCGGCCCTTCGGACCGCAAACTGCTCGGCTCCCGCGTCCTGTTCCGGGAGAGCGCCGAAATCGGATACCGCATCACGCCGACGATCAGCATCTCCGTCATGCTGGACCACCTGTCCAACGCCGGCCTCGCGGACCACAACCAGGGGCTCACCAACGTGGGGCTGCGCACCGGCTACCGGTTCTGAGCCCCCGCCAGGGTGACGACTGTCACGGAGGCGGCACCGGTTTGCGCTTGCGTCGGGCGGGTTGCTCCCCAATAAAGAGCGCCCATGCCAGCAGTTTCTCCGCGCTGCCTCGCTCTCAAAGCCGACATCCCCCGCGGCGGCATACCCCTCGGCATCGCCCAGCCCTGAGCCTCTATTGATCACTTCATTCCCTGCTGCTCCCGTTTCAGCAGGCGCTCTCAGCCGCGCCGCCGCCGGAGCCTCGTCGATCGCATTCCCGCTGGTCGGCCTGGTCCTCGTGCTCTACAGAAAGACGTAGAGGGAAGACGCCAGGGATGATTCTCGACCTCATCCACCTGATCGTGAATCTGTCGCGCCGCTTCGCCTGCGGCGTGGCGCTGGTCGCCGTCCTCATCACCGGCGTCGCCGGCTACTACGCCGGGACCCATCTCAGCATCGACACCGATGTCGACAAGCTGCTGGACCCGAACCTGCCCTGGCGCCAGCGTGATGACGCCTACGACCGCGACTTCCCGCAGTTCGACAACCTGATCGCCGTCGTCATCGACGGCAAGACGCCGGACGAGGCGGAGGACGCCGCCGCCGCGCTGACCGCCAAGCTCAAGACGGACACGCTGCACTTCCACAGCGTCGAGCAGCCGGACGGCAGCGATTTCTTCCGGCGCGACGGCATGCTGCTGCTGTCGAAGCAGGAAGTGCAGGACTTCGCCGACCAGATCGTCGCGGCGCAGCCGCTGATCGGCACGCTGGCGGCGGATCCGAGCCTGCGCGGCCTCTTCGACACCCTCGACCTCGCGGCGCAGGGCATCGAGCGCGGCGAGACCAAGGGGAACGAGCTCGATCATCCCTTCGCCGTCTTCGCCGACACCGTGCAGGCTTCGCTCGACGGCAAGTATCTCCCGCTCTCCTGGCAGACGCTGCTCACCGGCCGGAAGCCGATGCCGGAGGAGCTGCGCAAATTCGTGCTGGTGCAGCCGGTGCTCGACTACTCCGAGCTCGAGCCCGGCGGCGCCGCCAGCGCAGCGATCCGCAAGGCGGCAGTGGACCTGAAGCTCACGCCCGAGCGTGGCGTGCGCGTGCGCCTCACCGGTCCGGTGCCGCTCAGCGACGAGGAGTTCGGCAGCGTCACCGAAGGCGCGGGGTTCTCCACCAGCCTCGCCTTCGGCCTCATCTGCCTGCTGCTGTTCCTGGCGCTCCGCTCGGTGCGGCTGGTGGTGCCGATCCTCATCACTCTCGCCATGGGACTGGTGCTCTCCGCCAGCTTCGCCGCCTTGGCGGTCCACTCGCTGAACCTGGTCTCGGTCGCCTTCGCCGTGCTCTTCATCGGCATCGCCGTCGATTTCAGCATCCAGTTCAGCGTGCGCTACCGCTCGGAGCGCTTCGAGATCGACGACCTCGCCGAGGCGCTCAGGCGCACCGCGCGCGGCATCGGCGCGCCGCTCACCGTGGCGGCGGCGACGACCGCCGTGGGCTTCTTCTCCTTCGTGCCCACCGCCTATACCGGCGTCTCCGATCTGGGATTGATCTCCGGCGTCGGCATGCTGATCGCGCTCGCCCTCAACCTGACGGTGCTGCCGGCGCTCCTGGTGCTGATCCGGCCGCGCGGCGAGCGGCGGCCGGTCGGGTTCCACCGCCTCGCCGCCGTCGACCGCTTCCTGTTGGAGCGGCGGCGCCTGGTCGGGCTGCTGGCGCTCGGGGTGGCCCTCTTCGGTATCGCGCTGGTGCCGCGCCTCACCTTCGATTTCAATCCGCTCAATCTCAAGGATCCGCGCACCGAGTCGGTCTCGACCCTGTTCGACCTGATGAAGGATCCGAACACGACGCCCAACACGATCGACATCCTGGTGCCCTCGGAGGCGGCGGCGAACGCGCTGATGGAGCGGCTCGACAAGCTGCCGGAGGTCTCCCACTGCCTCTCCATCATGACCTTCATTCCGGATGACCAGCAGGAGAAGATCGCGATCATCGCCGATGCCGCGATGCTGGTGGGCCCGACGCTGACGCCGGCGCAAGTGAAGCCGCCGCCGACGCCCGACGAGGAACTGGCGGCGATGAAGCATGCGACGGAGACGCTGAGCCACGCCGCCACGCTGACCTCGCTCGCCTCTGTAAAGCACCTCGCCGAGGTGATGCAGGAGGCGGTGGCGAAGGGTGCGCCCGCGCTGCCGGCGCTGCGCACCAATCTGGTCGGCGGGCTCGCGGCCCGCCTCAACGAGATGCGGCTTGCACTCTCACCGACGCCGGTGACGCTCGCGACGCTGCCGGCGCAGCTCAAGCGCGACTGGATCACGCCCGATGGCCGCTTCCGGATCGAGGTCTATCCCAAGGGCGATGCCAGCAACAACGACGTGCTGCGCCGCTTCGTCGCGGCCGTGCGCCAGATCGCGCCCGACGCCACCGGCGCGCCGATCTCGATCCAGGAATCGGCGCAGACCATCGTGAGCGCCTTCCGTACCGCCGGCATCTTCGCGCTGGCGGCGATCGCGCTGCTGCTGGGTCTGGTGCTGCGGCGGATCCGCGACGTGGCACTGGTGCTGGCGCCGCTCATCCTCGCGGGCCTGCTGACCGTCGCCACCAGCGTGCTCGCCAACCTGCCGCTCAACTTCGCCAACATCATCGCGCTGCCGCTGCTGCTCGGCGTCGGCGTCGCTTTCGACATCTATTTCGTGATGAACTGGCGCGCCGGCCGCGGCGATCCGCTGCAGTCCGGCACCGCCCGCGCGGTGCTGTTCAGCGCGCTCACCACCGCCACCGCCTTCGGCAGCCTCGCGCTCTCGCGCCATCTCGGCACGCAGAAGATGGGCGAGCTGCTGACGATTGCCCTCGCCTACACCCTGTTCTGCACCTTCTTCGTGCTGCCGGCGCTGATGGGGCCGCCTCGCCCGCGCGACCAGCGCTGAGGCGCTCGCTTTCTTAGTGTGCCATCTCCCGCTCGCGCAGGAAGCGGAAGAACTCCACGCCCTCGCGCAGCCGGCGCACCATCATCTCCGGGCTCATCACCATCTCGCCGACGATCGAGGCGATCTTGCCGGCGCGGAAGTAGAAGCGCCGGTAGAAGGTCTCGACGCTGTCGAAGATCTCCTGATGCGAGAGATGGGGGTAGTGGAGCGGCGCGATCTGGATGCCGTGCTCGTCTACGAGCTCGGCGTGCTCGGCGTCGAGCCAGCCGTTCTCCACCGCCTGGTTGAAGAGGAAGGTGCCGGGATAGGGCGCCGCCAGCGAGACCTGGATCGTGTGCGGGTTGATCTCGGTGGCGAACTTGATGGTCTCCTGGATCGTCTCCTTGGTCTCGCCGGGGAGCCCCAGGATGAAGGTGCCGTGAATGGTGATGCCAAGCTCGTGGCAGTCCTTGGTGAACTTCCGCGCGACGTCGATCCGCATCCCCTTCTTGATGTTGTAGAGGATCTGCTGGTTGCCGGACTCGTAGCCCACCAGCAGCAGCCGGAGCCCGTTGTCGCGCAGCACCTTCAGGGTCTCGCGCGGCACGTTCGCCTTGGCGTTGCAGGACCAGGTGATGCCGAGCTTGCCGAGCTCGCGCGCCACCGCCTCGGCACGCGGCAGATTGTCGGTGAAGGTGTCGTCGTCGAAGAACACTTCCTTCACCTGTGGGAAGTTCTTCACGATGTACTTCACCTCGTCGACGACGTTGCCGACGCTCCGCGTGCGGTAGCGATGGCCGCCGACGGTCTGCGGCCAGAGGCAGAAGGTGCAGCGCGACTTGCAGCCGCGTCCCGTGTAGAACGAGACGTAGGGATGCTTCAGGTAGCCGATGAAGTAGTCCTCGATATTGAGGTCGCGCTTGTAGACCTCGCTCACGAACGGGAGCTGGTCCATGTCCTCGAGCACCGCGCGCTCGGGGTTGTGGACGATCACGCCTTCGCGATTGCGGTAGCTGGCGCCGGTGACCGCGGCAAGATCGCGGCCCTCGGCGATCTCCTTGATGGTGAAATCGAACTCGTTGCGGCCGACGAAGTCGATGATCGGCGCCTGCTTCAGGCTCTCCTCCGGCTGCACCGCCACCTTGGCGCCGACGAAGCCGATCTTGAGGTTCGGGTTCACCTCCTTGAGAGCGGCCGCCATCTTGGCGTCGGCGGCGAAGGACGGCGTCGAGGTGTGCATCACCACGAGGTCGTAGTCCTTGGCAAGCGGCAGCACCTCGCTCAGCGGAATTCCCGCCGCCGGCGCGTCGATCAGCTTGCTGCCGGGCACCAGCGCCGCCGGCTGGGCGAGCCAGGTCGGATACCAGAACGAGCGGATCTCGCGCCGGGCCTGATAGCGCGAGCCTGCGCCGCCGTCGAAGCCTTCGAAGGACGGGGGATGCAGGAACAGCGTCTTCATCATACCTGAGGCTCTCCGTCGAGGGTCAGCGTGCCGTGGCTATCAATATGGAAACTGTGATCGCGCCAGGCCACGGTCCGGGTGCAGAAGCTCGCGCAGAATACCGCGAAAGACAGCAAATCACGCCCTGGTATCCGCCACCACGGCGTGGCCGCCAGCCCCAGCGCCCGATCGAGGACGCGCACCATAGCAAAGCGCCCCAACAATGCAACCAAGAGCACCGTCAAGGGGACGAGGTCCAATCCCCCGGTCATCGCCGCCAGCAGGGCGAGCACCACCGGATGGGTTACCACGGAGCCTAGATATCCCCAGGGCGCCACGCCGCGGATGGTGAGCGCCCAGCGGAGCTCGTGGCGGAATACCCCGGCGAACGACGGCTCGCCGATCCAGTCGTCGATCAGCAGCGTCGAGACCTGCACGCGCTTGCCCATGCGGCGCACCGCCGCGCCCAAGGCGTTGTCGTCGGCGAGCGTGTCCGCCACCGCGGCGAATCCGCCCATCGCTTCCAGGGTCTCTCGAGTGAGCGCGATGCTGGCGCCGAAGCAGCCCTGCCCCGGCCGCAGGATCTCGCCGAGCACCGCCTGGGGCACGAAGGCGTGATTGATGTACTGGGCGCCGAGCGCCGACCACGACGACCGGTCCGCCGGGCGGGCGCGGTAGAGCGAGGTGACCAGGCCGACGGCGGGATCCTCGAGCGGTGCCGCCACCGCCGCAAGGAAGTCGGGGGTCACCCGCATGTCGCTGTCCGCCATCACCAGCCGGTCGAAGCGGGCGCTGGGCAGCATGTTCATGAGGTTGGCGACCTTGAGATTGCGCGCCCCGCGTTGCGATTCGACCACGAGAACGATCCGCCGATCCGGCCGCGCGCGCTGCAGCCGCTCCACCACCGCGATCGCGGGATCGGCAGGATTCTGGACGCCGCAGACCAGCTCGAACTCCGGATAGCTCTGATCGGCGAAGGACAGCAGGTTCTCGTAGAGGCCGGGATCCTCGCCGCAGAGCGGCTTCAGGATGCTCACCGGCGGCTGCACCGCGGCGGTGGGATGCGGCCGGCGCATGAAGCGCACCGCGAGTCGAGTGGCGAAAAGCAGGTAGAGACAGCCCAGAAGAGCGCCCAGCTCCAGTACACCGCTAAGAATTTTTAATAAGTTTTCGGGCATGCTATGGTTCGAGTGTGGCTTCGGCGCAACGCCAACAGCCCGCTCGGCGGGGGAATAGCCTAAGCATTGAAAATGCTGTTGCATTCGGTTGCCGCATTGTCAACCATGCGGCGCTCCAGGTGTCGCGATTCCAATCTGAGCCCTTTGGCTGAAAGAGAGACAGAAGCCGTGTCGGGTAGATTCCAGTGGCTCAGAGTCGGCGCCTTGATCGGCCTCATGCTGGCGATGTCTGCTTGTGCCACGCCGCCAAGCGATCCTGCCGCGCGCGCCGAGTTCGATCGCACCAACGATCCGCTCGAGCCGATGAACCGGCAGATCCTCGACTTCAATCTGTTCTTGGATCGCATCCTGATCAAGCCGGTCGCGATCGGCTATCGCACAGTGATCCCCGCCTATGGACGCGATCGCCTGCGGAACTTCCTCGACAACCTCAACGAGCCCGTCATCTTCATCAACGACGCGCTGCAGGGTGAATTCAGTCGCGCGAACACGACCGCGGGCCGCTTCTTCTTCAACACCACCTTCGGCGTCGGCGGCCTCTGGGATCTCGCCACCACTCAGGTCGGGCTCGAGAAGCAGTCCGGCGATTTCGGCCAGACGCTCTATGCCTGGGGCGTGCCGGACGGTCCCTATCTCGTGCTGCCGATCATCGGCCCCTCGAACCCGCGCGACGCCAGCGGCATGGTGGTCGACGGCTTCATGGATCCCTGGGGTTATGTCGCCGCCAACAACGGCAACCGCTTCACCGGCTTCTATCGCTGGCTGGCGCAGGGCATCGACGAGCGCTCGCGCAACATCGAGAGCTTCGACGAGATCCAGAAGAACGCCATCGATCTCTATGCCGAGCTGCGCAGCCTGTGGCGCCAGCATCGCGCCGCGGAGCTGCGCCACGGCGAGGCGGCCCCGATCGAGGACGAGGATCTCTACACCGACCCCGGCACCAAGAAGCAGTAGCTCGGCGCGCATCAAACCTAGAGGCCCTCGCGGCGTCGCTGCGAGGGCCTCTCCGCTTTCGGGAAGACCCGATGTGGCCGCCGGCTGATCAGCTGGGCTTCTTCAGCGCGTCGGCGCGATCCTGGATCAGCTTCACCAGCGCGTCCGGCCCATCGCGGCGGAGCACGGCGGAAAACTCCGAGCGCCGGCTCGCCAGCTCGCTGATGGTGCCCTGCAGGAACACGTCGATGATCTGCCAGCCGGCGTCGCCGTCGCGCATGAGATAGTTGAGCTGCACCGGCGGATCGCCGTTGGTCTGCACCAGCTTGGTATTGACGATGACGCCGCCGGTGCTCGGTGCCGGCTTGGGATCGACCTCGAAATGCTCGCCGGAGTAGCCGTCGAAGCGCGACGCGTAGGTGGCGATGCTCATGTCGGAGAAGGCGGCGACCAGGCGCTGCTGCACGTCGGCGCTGAGCTTGGTCCAGTCCGGCCCGACCGAGAGCCGAGTCATCAGCGGCAGGTTGAAGGCCTTGCGGATCGCGGGGTCAAGCTTCTCGTAGCGCCCCTTGAGACCGAGCTTGGTGGCGTCCTTCATCACCGAGAGCAGCGTATCGTAATAGCTCTTGATGACGTCGACCGCCGGCGCATCCGCGGCGTGCGCGGCGACCGGCACGGCGGTGGACGCCAGCGCCGTTGCGAGAAGGCCAAGAACGTCGCGGCGTTTGATCATGCGCGAGCCGATTTCTCCGTGCCGGCCCGCCCGAGGGCGGCCATGGCGGTCTGGGCGATGTGGCGGGCGTTGAGATGCGCCTGGTCGTACTGCAGCGCCGGCGCGTCGTGGTCGATGAAGCGGTCCGGCAGGGTCATCGGCCGCAGCTTCAGCCCCTGGTCCAGGAGCCCCGCCCTCGCCAGGTGCTGCAGC
>DATJOK010000096.1:0-7482 GCA_035507155.1 Allostellaceae bacterium | reverse complement strand
GACCCCGCCGGGGCTCTCGATGAGGAAGCTCGCATGGCCGAGAAACGTGAGGCCGACCTGCGGCTCCGTGGCGGCAAGCGTCGGGGTGAAAGTGGCGGGCACCAGCCTCGGCGTCGCCCGCGATACCACCTCGGAGCAGGCACCGTCGGCGAGGGCGGGCGTCAGCGGCAGCAGTGGCACCAGCGCGAGCGCGGCCAGCAGCCGCGAGCCCAGCCGGGCGATGGCGGAGGCGAGGCCCATGGCGTCCCTCATCTGCTGCGCTGCAATGATGGAAGTATGCACCGCCGCCGGTGACGGTGAAAGCGGGCGGTGCGATCAGTAAGCCGTGATCAGCTGCCGCCTGCCGCTGCGGCGACCGTGGCGGGCTGCACCGCGCGGCGGACGGTCTCGCGGTAGAGGATGTAGAGGCCACTGGCGACGACGACGGCGGTGCCGAGCAGCACCACTTGGGTCGGCACCTCGCCCCACATGAAGTAGCCGAAGCCGATCGCCCAGATCATCGAGGTGTAGTTGAAGGGCGCCAGCACCGCGGCGGGGGCGAGGCGGAAGGCCTGGGTCCAGAGGAATTGGCCAAGGCCGGAGGCGAGCCCGATGCTGGCGAGGCCGATCATGCCCTGCCAGCTCGGCGTCTCCCAGCCGAACGGCAGCAGCAGCGTGCTGAGCAGGGTGGTTCCGAGCGCCTGATAGGTGCAGAGGGTGATCGAGCGCTCGGTCAGGCTCATGCGGCGGAGCGCGATGGTGACGGAGGCGCCGACGCTGGCGTTCACCAGCGCCAGCAGCGCCGCCACCGAGAACACCCCGGCGCCGGGCTGCACCATGATGAGGACGCCGATGAAGCCCACGATGACGGCGCCCCAGCGATGGCGGCCGACCTTCTCGCCCAGCACCGGGATCGACAGGATGGTGAGGAAGAGCGGGTTGGAGAAGGTGATCGCCACCGCATCGGCGAGCGGCATCAGATGGAAGGCGATGTAGATCGCCGTCATCGAGATGAACTGCAGCGCGCTCCGCCCGGCATGCTCCAGCGGCCGATGCGTCTTGAGCGCGGCGATGCCGCCGTGCCTCGGCAAGAGGCCCAGCGAGAAGATCAGGGCGAAGAGGCAGCGGAAGAAGACGACGTCGGTGACCGGATAGGTCTCCTCCTCGTATTTGACGAGGGCGTTGATGACCGCGAAGACGAAGACCGCCGCGATGATGTAGAGGATGCCGAGCCTGAGCTCTTCCCGGGTGGGCACCGGCATGGTGACTCTGGACATGAGGCGCGGGCTTGGCTCGGGGCGGCGAGGGACGATCGACTGTAGCAGGATCCGGGCGAGAACGCCGCCGAGGCCCCGGGAATTCCTGCAATGCAGCCCTGCAAGTCTCGCCCAAGCCGGTTAGAGCGGCGTTAAAGCTGCGTGAGTTTTCGCGCCTGCGTACTCCCGATCTTGCCAGGACCGCCGCTCGCGGTGTTTGCTCGCCCAGGCCGATTTTGCAGGAGCGAACATGACCAAGCGACCCACGCTGGAGACCCTCGCAGCCGAGCTTGCCGCCGGGCGCACCAGCAGCCGCGATCTCGTCGAGCAGGCGCTGGCGCGCATCGCCGACCCCGCCGGCGAGGGCAGGCGCGTCTTCGTCAAGGTCTATGGCGAAACAGCCCGCGCCGCCGCCGACGCGCAGGACCGGCTGCGCGCCGCCGGCTACGTGGCCTCGCCGCTCGCCGGAATTCCCGTCTCCATCAAGGACCTCTTCGACGTCGCCGGCGAGCGGACGCTGGCGGGCTCCAAGGCGCTCGACGATGCGCCGCCGGCGACGGCGGATGCTCCCATCGTGGCGCGGCTCAAGGCGGCGGGCGCGGTGCTGGTGGGGCGCACCAACATGACGGAGTTCGCCTTCTCCGGCGTCGGCATCAATCCGCATTACGGCACGCCGGGCAATCCCTACGATCGCACTCGCATTCCCGGCGGCTCCTCGTCCGGGGCGCCGGTCTCGGTGGCGGACGGCATGGCGGCGGTGGCGATCGGCACCGACACCGGCGGCTCCGTGCGCATCCCGGCGGCGTTCTGCGGCCTCGTCGGGCTGAAACCGACGCAGTACCGAGTGCCGCGCGACGGCGCGACACCGCTCTCGACGACCCTCGATTCGATCGGCCCGATCGGCAGCAGCGTCGCCTGCTGCGCGCTCACGGACGCGGTGATGGCCGGCGAGATGCCGGTAGCACCGGCCGCGCGCGCGGTGGAGACGCTCCGGCTCGGCATTCCGCAGACCGCGGTGCTGGACGATCTCGAGGCGCCAGTGGCGAAGGCTTTCGAGCGCGCGGTTTCGGCGCTCTCGCGCGCCGGCGCGCGCGTGGTCGAGCTGCCGATGCAGGTGCTCGGCGATTATGCCGGCATCAACGCCAAGGGCGGCTTCTCGCCGGCGGAGGCCTATGCCTGGCATCAGCGCCTGCTGGAGCGCCGCGGCGGCGACTACGATCCGCGGGTCAGGGTCCGCATCGAGCGCGGCCGCGAGATGACCGCGGTCGACTACATCCGCCTGCTGCAGCAGCGCGCCGACTTCATCGCGCGGGTCGATCGCGAGGCGGCGGACGTCGATGTGCTCATCATGCCGACCCTGGCGCTGACCGCGCCGCCGATCGCCGCCTTCGCCAGGGACGAGGATTTCTGGCGCCTCAACGGCAAGATCCTGCGCAATCCCGCCTTCATCAATTTCATGGACCGCTGCGCGCTCACTCTCCCGATCGAACCGCCGGCGGAGGCGCCGGTGGGGCTGATGCTCGTGGGCCGGCACGGCGACGACCGCCATCTCCTTGCCATCGGACGCGGCGTCGAGGCGCTGATCGAGCGGAGCCACCGCTAGCGCCGGCGCAGCGTCCCGCCCATATCTCTCGAGAGCGGGGGCGGGAGGTTGCGATGCCATCGCAACGTCGACTGCGCTGGAGAGGCGAGGTGATCGTGTTTGCGGCGCTCTTGCTGCTCGCCGCCTGCGCCGGGCCCGAGCTGCCGCTGCTGTCGCCGCTCGAGCAGGCGAGGGTCTACGGCTATGCGGAGACGCCGCTCGGCGACAACCGCTATGCCGTGACCTATCAGGGACCGTCGCGCCTCATCCTCAATTTCGCGCCCGATCGCGACCGGGCCGCGGCTGCCGCGCGCACGCAGGCCTATGATTTCGCCCTTTGGCGCGCGGCGCAAATCGCCGAGGCCCAGGGCTATCCCGGGCTCCGCGTCACCGACCGGCAGTCGGACGTCGATACCATGGCGCAGCCTGCCTATTACGATTCAAGCTTCTATGCGCCCTTCGGGCCAGGCAGCGATCTTTTCCACGACCATCACGGCATGCCCTTCGGCGGCGCCGACGACGCCGGATATTTCAGCCCGCCGAGTCCCTACGCTGAGATCCGGGCGCGGGCGCGCATCGACGTCGAAGTGCTGCGCGAGCCGGGCAGCCAAGATCTCAGGGTCGATGAGCTTCTGGCGCGGATGCGCAAAGCCTATCCCGATGCGGAGAAGCTGCCGGGCGGTGGTCAGCGATAGCGCTCGAGATCGACCGGGCGCGCGGCGGGCAGCAGGCGCTGCAGCTTGTTGAGGATGTCCGGCAGCGAGCCGCCTCCGGCGAGGATCTGCGGCCCGCTGACGATGGCATAGAGGCCATGGCGGCTGGCGCCGGGAGCGAACTTGGCCACCGTATAGAGCGGTCGCTCGTGGGTATGGCGGAACACCGAGAAGAAAGCCGCGCCTTCGTGCTGATCGATGGCGTAGTCGCGCCATTCCCCGCGCATGACCTGGCGGCTGTAGAGCGAGAGCAGCTGGTTGAGTTCCGGGCGGCTGAAGAAGACGGTTCTGGCTCGGCGCCGATGATCATGGAGGCGGTACAGCGTTCCCATCGCCGCCCCGCCTCAGGACTGTGCTTCGACCGCGCTCATGAAATTAGTCTTAACGATTTCGCCTTCCGCGTCCAGTGCCCGGCGGCCATTCGCGCGTCTTTTTGCAGGTTGTGGCAGAATCGCAGCAGGATGGATGCGTCGGTCCGCTGCCGGGTCTCCGGGAGGGACCGGGCGCTGCCTCCTGGCCGGGAAAATCCCGGGGCGGGTTTGCCTCTTTGGAGGTGAATCGCTATGGTAGCGCCGTTTTTTGGACCGGGGTGCGTTGGTGGCAGACGTCTTTCAGGAAGTCGACGAGGAAGTACGCCGCGACACTTTGCTGCGGCTGTGGAAGCGCTATCAGATCCTGCTGGTTGCCGTCGCGGTTCTCATCGTCGCCGCTACCGCCGGCTTCAGCTATTGGCGCTATCGCGACCAGCAGCAGCGCGCGGCCGAGGGCGTGAAGTACGCCGCCGCCCTCGATGAGGCGCGCGCAGGAAAATACGCCGAGGCCGCCGACGCGCTCACCGCGCTTGCCAAGGATGCCCATGCGGGCCGGGCGGTGCTGGCGCGTTTCGAAGCGGCGGCGCTGCGCCAGCGGGCCGGCGACGAGGCGGCGGCGATCGCCAGCTATGACGCCATCTCGAAGGACGATTCCGTCGAGCCGCTGTTCCGCGATCTCGCCAGCGTGCTCTGGGGCCTGCAGGCGCTCGACACCACCGATCCCCAGGCGGTGATCGACCGCATGAAGCCGATCACCGACGCCAAGAATCCGTGGCACTCCTCCGCCATCGAGGTGACCGCGATCGCCCATCTGAAAGCCGGCGACCGCGCGGCAGCGCGCACCGACTACCAGCGCCTCTCCGACGACCTCACCGCGCCGCAGGGAATGCGCGCGCGGGCGGCCGAGATGCTCGCGGCGCTTGCGCCCTGATCCGATGCGGCGTCTGCTCGGCATCGCGGCGGCATTGATGGCGTTGACGCTGGTCGGCTGCGATACCATCGACGATCTGTTCTCCGGCGATCCGAAGACGCCGCTGCCGGGCAAGCGCATCTCGGTGCTGAACCTCGCGACGCAGCTGGAGCCGGATCCCTCGATCAAGAACGTCGAAGTGCAGCTGCCGCGCCCGATCGTGAACGCGGACTGGCCGGAGGCCGGGGGCTATCCCGACCATGCGATGCAGCACCTGGCGCTCGGCGACAACGTGCGGCGGCAGTGGTCGCGCAGCGTCGGCGACGGCGATTCCCGCTACGGCCAGGTAATGGCCTCGCCGGTGATCGAGAACGGCGTCGTCTTCACCATGGACGCTTCGACGGTGGTGACGGCGCTCGATGCCAAGACCGGCGAGCGCCTCTGGCACTTCGATCCGCAGCCGGAGGAGGCGCGCAACGGCGCCTTCGGCGGCGGCGTCGCAGCGCTCGGCGGCCGCGTCTACGTCACCACCGGCTACGCCGAGGTGCTGGCGCTCGATGCCAAGACCGGGAAAGTGATCTGGCGCCATCCGGTGCCGGCGCCGATCCACTCGCCGCCCACGGTGTCGGACGGCCGCGTCTTCGCGGTGACGGTGGAGAACCAGCTAGAGGTGCTGGCGGCGGATGACGGCCACGTGCTGTGGTCGCACAGCGGGCTGCCGGAGACTGCAGGCCTCCTCGGCGGCGCGAGCCCGGCGGTCGAGGGCGACATCGTCGCGGTGGCCTATTCCTCCGGCGAGATCTTCGCGCTCCGCACCGAGAACGGCCGTGTGCTCTGGAGCGACAATCTCGCCAGCGCCCGCAGCCTCGACGCGATGACGGCGCTCGCCGACATCCGCGGCCGGCCGATCATCGATCATGGCATGGTCTTCGCGATCAGCCACAGCGGGCGCATGGTGGCGATCGACCTGCGCACCGGCGACCGCGTCTGGGAGCAGGACATCGGCGGCTCCTACAGTCCGTGGGTCGCCGGCGACTACATCTACGTCCTCACCAACGACAGCTCGGTGGTCTGCCTCACCCGCCGCGACGGCCGCATCAAATGGGTGCTCGACCTGCCGCGCTACGAGGACGAGAAGAAGAAGAAGGACGCCCTCGAATGGACCGGGCCGGTGCTGGCGGGGGACCGGCTCATCGTGCTGGGCTCCGACGGCGAGGCGATCTCGGTCTCGCCCTATACCGGCGAGGCGCTCGGCCGCATCGAGTTCTCCGACGGCAGCTTCATCGCGCCGGTGCTCGCCGACAACACCCTCTATATCCTCACCGAGGACGCCGACCTCATCGCCTATCGCTAGGCGGGACCGGCCCCGAGACCCGAGCGCGCCATGACTGCAACGGTGGCCATCGTCGGCCGTCCCAACGTAGGGAAGTCGACCCTCTTCAACCGCCTGGTCGGGCGGAAGCTGGCGCTCGTCGACGATCAGCCCGGCGTCACCCGCGACTGGCGCGAGGGCGAGGCGAGCCTCGGCGATCTCCGCTTCCACGTGCTCGATACCGCCGGCCTCGACGAGCGCGACGAGGAGAGCCTGACCCGGCGGATGCAGCAGCAGACCGAGCAGGCGCTCGACCGCGCCGACGCCGTTCTCTTCCTGATCGACGCGCGCGCCGGCGTCACGCCCCTCGATCGGCACTTCGCGGACTGGCTGCGCCGTCGCGGCCGGCCGACGGTGCTGGTGGCGAACAAGGCCGAGGGCAAGGCTGATGCCGGCATTCTCGATGCTTATGCGCTGGGGCTCGGCGACCCGGTGCCGATCTCCGCCGAGCACAACGAGGGCATGTCCGATCTCTTCGACGCGCTTCGTCCGCACATCGACCTCGCCGCGGCCGCGGAGCAGGAGGCTGAAGGCGGGGAGGGCGAGGCGGAGAAGCCGCTGCAGCTCGCCATCGTCGGCCGGCCCAACGTCGGGAAGTCGACGCTGGTGAACCGCCTGATCGGCGCAGAGCGTCTTCTCACGGGGCCCGAAGCCGGCATCACCCGCGACGCCATCGCGGTGGCGTGGCGCTGGCAGGGAAGACCGGTGCGCCTCATCGACACCGCGGGCCTCCGCAAGCGGCCCAAGGTCGAGGCGAAGCTGGAGAAACTCTCGGTCGCCGACACGCTGCGCGCCATCCGCTTCGCCGAGGCGGTGGTGCTGGTGCTCGACGCCGAGGCGATGCTCGAGCGTCAGGACCTCACCATCGCGCGGCTGGTCGAGGAGGAGGGCCGCGCCCTCGTCATCGCGGTCAACAAGTGGGACGTGGTGGAGGAGAAGCAGAAGGCGCTGGAGAAGCTCCGCGACCGGCTGCAGATCTCGCTGCCGCAGCTGCAGGGCGTCGCGGTGGTGACGCTCTCGGCGCGCACCGGCCGCGGCATCGACAAGCTGATGCCGGCGGTCTTCGCGGCGCAGGAGGCCTGGAACCGCCGCATTCCGACGCCGCTCCTCAACCGCTGGCTTGAGGCGGCGCAGGCGCGCCACCCGCCGCCACTGGTGAACGGCCGGCGGCTCCGCATCCGCTACATGACCCAGGCGAACACGCGGCCGCCGACCTTCGCGCTCTTCGCCTCCAAGCCCGGCGAGCTGCCGGCCACCTATCGCGGCTATCTCGTCAATCTCATGCGCGAGGAGTTCGACCTCCCGGGGGTGCCGATCCGCATGATGCTGCGCGGCGGCAAGAACCCCTACGACGAGAAG
>DATJOK010000095.1:0-13454 GCA_035507155.1 Allostellaceae bacterium | reverse complement strand
GACTTGAAGGTGGTGTTGAGGAGCTCCTCCTTGTGAGCGTCGTCGCGGGCATAGGTGGTCTGGCTGCCCTGGGCCAGCCGATAGAGCGGCGGCATCGCCAGGAAGAGGTGGCCGTCCTCGACGAGCTTCGGCATCTCGCGGAAGAAGAAGGTCATCAGCAGCGAGGCGATGTGGGCGCCGTCGACGTCGGCGTCGGTCATCACGATGACGCGCTCGTAGCGGAGCTTCTCCTCGTTGAAGCGATCGCCGCTGCCGCAGCCCAGTGCCTGCACGAGGTCGGTCAATTCCTGGTTCTGGCGGAGCCGGTCGGCGGACGCGCTGGCGACGTTCAGGATCTTGCCGCGGAGCGGCAGGATCGCCTGAGTCTCGCGGTTGCGCGCCTGCTTCGCCGAGCCGCCGGCGCTGTCGCCTTCCACCAGGAAGATCTCGGTGCCGACGGCGTCGCCGCGGCTGCAATCGGCGAGCTTGCCGGGAAGGCGCAGCTTCCGCGTCGCGCTCTTGCGCTCGAGATCCTTCTGCTGGCGCTTCCGCTGGCGCTCCTCGGCGCGGTCGATGACGAAATCGAGGAGCTGATGCGCGCCGTCGGGATCGCCGGTGAGCCAGTGATCGAAATGATCCTTGAGGGCGCCGTCGACCAGGCGCGCCGCCTCCGGCGAGGCGAGGCGCTCCTTGGTCTGGCCCTGGAATTGCGGCTCGCGGATGAAGAGCGACAGCATCGCCGCCGCGCACTCCATCACGTCCTCGGCGGTGATCTGCGCCGCGCGACGGTTGCCGGTGAGCTCGCCGTAGTCGCGCAGGCTCCGCGTCAGCGCGCCGCGCATGCCCTGCTCGTGAGTCCCGCCCTCGGGCGTCGCGATGGTGTTGCAGTAGGAGTGGCAGAAGCCGTCCTCCTCCGGACACCAGTGGATCGCCCATTCGACGCGGCCGACCTTCTCGAACTCCGCCTCGCCCTGGAACGGCTTCGGCGTCACCGTGGCGCGGCCGTTGATGGCGGAGGCGAGGAAATCGCCGAGGCCGCCGGGAAAGTGGAGCTTCTCCTCCTGCGGCACGTCGGCCGGGCGCGGCACGTTCTTGTCGCAGGACCAGCGGATCTCGACGCCGCGGAAGAGATAGGCCTTGGAGCGGGCGAGGCGGTAGATCTGCGCCGCCTTGAAGCGGGCATTGGCGCCGAAGATCTGCGGGTCAGGATGGAAGCGGATGGTGGTGCCGCGGCGGTTGGAGACCTCGCCCTGCTTCCTAAGCTTCGTCTTCGGCTTGCCGCGACTGTATTCCTGCACGTAGAGCTTGCGGTCGAGCGCCACCTCGACGGTGAGCCAGTCGGAGAGCGCGTTCACCACGGAGATGCCGACGCCGTGCAGCCCGCCCGAGGTCTTGTAGGCGTCGCCGCCGAACTTGCCGCCGGAATGGAGCGTGGTGAGGATCACCTCGAGCGCCGAGGTCTTGGGGAATTTCGGATGCATGTCGACCGGGATGCCGCGGCCGTTGTCGACGACGGTGACGCTGCCGTCGTCGTGGAGATCCACCTCGATGCGGCTCGCGTGGCCCGCCACCGCCTCGTCCATCGCGTTGTCCAGCACCTCCGCCACCAGATGGTGGAGGGCGCGCTCGTCGGTGCCGCCGATGTACATGCCGGGGCGGCGGCGCACCGGCTCCAGCCCCTCCAGGACCTCGATGTCCTTGGCGGAGTACTGCGAGCCGGACTTGCGGGCGGCGGAATCGAAGAGGTCGGCCATGGCGGCGGGAGTATAAGGAGCGGGACCAAGGCTGCAAGCTGCATCCGGTAGGATGCGGGCAGGAATCTCACAATAGATTGTGGCGAAGCGGGGGCGGGTCAACCGGGGGCGGCGAGGCCCGCGGGAGGCCAGAAGGGCTTGTTAACCATGCCCGCCATAGAGTTGCGCGATCGATTGAGCGAGGGCCTTCCCCGATGACCGAGCGAAGCTGCGGCACCTGCGGCCTCTGCTGCAAGATCCTGCCGATCCCGCATTTTCAGAAGCCCGCGGGCCCCTGGTGCGTTCATAGCCGCCCAGGCAAGGGCTGCTCGATCTATGCCGAGCGCCCTGAGCCCTGCCGGGAATTCGTCTGCGGCTGGCTCAGGATCCCCGAGATGGGCGAGGAACTGCGGCCGGACCGCTGTCATTTCATCGTTCGCGTGACCGAGGAGCCACGAACCTTCCGTCTTGACGTCGATCCCGCCTATCCCGGCACGGTCAGCAGCAAGGCCCTGCTTACCCTTCGCCAGGGCCTCAATTCCCAGGGCTTAACGGTCATCGTGAACCTTGGCGCCGGCGGCACCGTGTACGATCCAGACGGCACGACGCGCCCGTTGCTCATAGCGGACAGTCTCGAGTCAGCCGAGGCGGAGATTGCGCGGCGCGGCCTTGCAGCCGGGACCTATCACGTTCTGCTGCCATGAGGCCGATCGCGTCCTCCGGCGATCCCTTGTCGGCGACCGCACCTGCCGCGTAACCTGCGCGGCTGAGTTCGGCGCCCTTCGGCGCCAGGAGCCGCCATGACCACTTCGTCCGAGCCGCAACGGCGCGAGCCCGCGCTCCGCACCATCGCCATGCCCGCCGACGCCAATGCCAACGGCGACATCTTCGGCGGCTGGGTGCTGTCGCAGATGGATCTCGCCGGCGGCAGCCTGGCGGTGCGCCGCGCCCGCGGCCGCGTCGCGACGGTGGCGATCACCGGCATGACCTTCCACCTGCCGGTCTTCATCGGCGACGAGGTGAGCTGCTACGGCACCGTCAGCAAGATCGGCCGCACCTCGATCACCATCCACATCGAGAGCTGGGCGCGCCGCCACCGAACCGGCGACCACGTCAAGGTGACCGAGGGTACCTTCACCTATGTCGCGATCGGCGAGGACCGGAAGCCGCGTCCGGTGCCGCCGGAATGAGCGCGCTCGCCGTCGGCTGCCAAGGAGATCACCCTTGTCCTACGCCCTGACCCTGCTCGGCATCGGTGCCATTCATCTGCTGGCAGCGATGAGCCCCGGCCCCGCCTTCGTGGTGGTGACGCGGGTCTCGGTGGGCGAGAGCCGCCGCGCGGCGCTCGCCGCCGCCCTCGGCTGCGCGTCGGCGGCGCTGCTCTGGGCGCTGGCGGCGAGCCTCGGCATGCATCTGCTGCTGACCGAGGCGGCCTGGCTCTACGGCACCATGCGGCTCGCAGGCGGCGCCTACCTCGTCTGGCTCGGCATCCAGTCCTGGCGGCACGCGGGGACGCCGATGGCAGCGACGCAGAAGCGGGCCTCCCATCTCGGCGGCTGGCGCGCCTGGCGGCTGGGCTTCAGCGTCAATATCGCGAACCCCAAGGTGATCGTGTTCTTCGGCAGCATCTTCGTCGCCCTCTTCGCGCCGGAGACGCCGCTCTGGGTCCGCGTCGCGGCACTCGCCATCGTCGCCGTCAACGAGAGCCTCTGGTTCTCGCTGGTCGCGCTCGCCTTCTCCACCAGGCCGGCGCAGGCCTTCTATCGCCGGCTCAAGCACTGGATCGAGCGCATCATGGGCTCGGCGATGATCCTGTTCGGCGTCCGGCTGATCGCGAGTCTCCGGCCCTGATCCCGCTCCCTTGCGGAGCGCCGCAATCGATGGATTGATGGCGCGAACAGCAGGAGGAGATCATGCAGCTCGACCACTATCTAGCCTTCGTCGCGGCGTCCGCCATCCTGCTGGCGATCCCCGGCCCTACGGTGCTGCTGGTGATCTCCTACGCGCTGGGGCACGGGCGCCGCGCGGCGCTCGGCACCGTCGCCGGGGTGGCGCTCGGCGATTTCACCGCGATGACTGCCTCGATGCTGGGGCTCGGCGCGCTGCTCTCGACCTCGGCCATGGTGTTCACCGGGCTCAAATGGGTGGGTGCCCTCTATCTCATCTATCTCGGGATCAGGCTCTGGCGGGCGCCGGTCGGTATCGCGGAGATTGCCGCAGCGGCGGCGCCCGCGGCGAGCCCCTGGCGCATCTTCCTGCACGCTTACGCCGTGACGGCGCTCAATCCCAAGAGCATCGTCTTCTTCATCGCCTTCCTGCCGCAGTTCCTCGACACCGCGGCGCCGGTGGCCGAGCAGATGGTCGTCTTCGTCGCGACTTTCGTGGCGATGGCGAGCCTCAACGCCGCCGGTTATGGGCTGATGGCGGCGGCGGCGCGGCGCACGATCCGCAAGCCTGCGGTGCAGCGCGCGGTCAACCGCACCGGCGGCTCGCTGCTGATCGGCGCGGGGCTGCTGGCGGTGCTCTGGCGGCGCGCACCCGCCTGATGCAGCGGTGCGTCCCGCCGATGATCGCTTTATGATGACGGCTGCGCCGTCGCTGCGATCGAAGAGGAAGCCATGACACTGCCGCTGACCGTGCCCCCGAAAATCGGGCATCAGACCTTTCTCTATTCGCCTCTGGTGACCGATCTCGACGCCCTCGACGCCCATGTCGCCGTGCTCGGCATTCCCTATGGCGATCCCTATTCCATCGACGAGGTCACCAACGACCAGACCAAGGCGCCGGACGCGGTGCGCGCGGCCACCTTTCTCGTCTCGCGCAATCCCGGCAGCTATGACTTCGATCTCGGCGGTCCGATCTTCGCCGGCCGCGACGTGCGGATGGTCGACGTCGGCAACGTCCCCGGCGATTTCCGCGACCTCTCCAGCCACTACCGGCGCGCCGAGGCCGCGGTGCGCAAGATCCTGGCGGCGGGCGCCATGCCCGTTACCCTCGGCGGCGACCACGGCGTGCCGATCCCGGTGCTGCGCGCCTATGAGGGCGCGGCGCCGATCACCCTCGTCCACATCGACGCCCATCTCGACTTCCGCAACGAGGTGAATGGCGCCCGCGAGGGCTATTCGAGCCCGATCCGCCGCGCCTCGGAGATGGCGCATATCGGCGAGATCTTCCAGATCGGGCTGCGCTCGCAGGGGAGCGCGCGGGGGGAGGAGGTGGAAGCGGCGCTGGCGCGCGGCGCCCATCTGATCCCGGCGCACCAGCTGCACGATATCGGGATGGCGGCGGTGCTGGAGCGTATTCCGAGCGGCGGCCGCTATTACCTCACTATCGATGCGGACGGGCTCGATCCCTCGGTCATGCCGGCGGTGATCGCGCCGGCGCCAGGCGGCGTCACCTTTCACCAGATGCACACGCTGATCCACGGCCTTGCCCGCAAGGGGCGGATCGTCGGCATGGATATCGTGGAGATCACGCCCTCGGCCGACGTCAACTCGATCACCTGTCTCACCGCCGGGAGGCTGATCGTCAATCTCGTCGGCGCTGCGGCGCGGGCGGACTACTTCGATGCCGGCAAGACCCGCGCCGACCGCCTCGCGGAGATGATGGGGCGGCGCTAGGTTTTCAACAGATCGGGCAGCGCACGCGCCTCGGCGAGCGACAGCTCCTGCAGCCCCTCGGCGCTGTGGTAGACGAACCAGAGGCGCTGGCGCCGCTTGACACGGGCGCCCGGCAGCGGGTGATAGACGGGGTCGTCGGCAGCGAAGCCCGGCGCGATGGCGCCCACCTCCGCCTCGTGCTCGATCCGGTAGGAGAGGAGACGCAGCACCGGCCCGTCGCCGCGCCGCGCCACGAAGGGCACGCCGGCGAGGCGCAGGAAGCTGGTGGCGTCGTTCGCCATCAGCGCCAGCTCGCAGAAGGATTTCTCCACGAGGTCGAAATCGGATTCTGCCGCGGAGGTCGTACCCTCGGAGGAGACGGGCGCCTGCCACGCGGTCGCCTGTCGCCGGGCGCCATTATGGCCGGGACCGGGCGGCTCCAGCCGCGGCTCGATGTGGTGATGCGGATGGTCGTGCGGCATCAGAAGCTCACCGGCTTGTCGATGATCGACTTGTGGGCGCCGAGCTTGTTGTTGGCGACGAGGGACCCCAGCGTGTCGACGATGACGCGCGTCGCGAAGAGCGCGGTGATGTCCGAGGTGTCGTAGGGCGGCGCCACCTCGACCACCTCGAGGCCGCAGATCCCCTCCTTGGCGATGAGGCCCACGAGCCCCAGCGCCTCCCGCGGCAGGAAGCCGCCGGGCTCCGGCCAGCCGGTGCCGGGCACGAAGCCGCAATCGACGGAATCGACGTCGAAGCTCATGTAGACGGCGTCGGCGTCCTTCCAGGCGATCTCGAGGGCGATCTCGGCGGTCTTCTCGATGCCGAGCCGCTCCACATCGCGCATGGTGATGATGGTGGTATCGCGCTCGCGCGCCACCGCCACCGCCTCGCGCGGCACCTGCCAGCCGCCGATGCCGATCTGCACGAGATTAGCCGCCGACACGTTCGGAAGGTTGGTGGCGTGGAACCAGGGCGTCGTGTGCATGCGCTCGTCGAGATCCTTTTCCTGGATGTCGGCGTGGCGGTCGAAATGCACGATGCCGATCCGCTTCGAGGTGCATTGCGCGATGCCGCGCACGGTCGGGAAGCCGATCGAGTGGTCGCCGCCGAGGATCATCGGCAGCGCGCCTTGCGAGAAGACATGCGCGACGCCGCGGCTGATCTGGTCGAAGGTCTTCTCCAGATTGGCCGGAATGGTGAAGACGTCGCCGACATCGCAGAGCGTCATCTGCTCGCGGAGATCGACGCCCATCTCGAAGTTGTAGGGCGTGTAGAGCGCCGAGATCCGTCGGATGCCCTGGGGTCCGAAGCGGGCGCCCGGCCGGTAGGTGGTGCCGCTGTCGAAGGGGACGCCCAGCACGGCGGCCTGGTACTTGCCGACGTCGCGGACGTTCTCGACGTAGGGCGACTTGAGGAAGGTGTTGATGCCGGCGTAGTGGGGGAGTTCGCCGCGGGCGAAGGTGGGGATGCCGCGATCGGTGAGGCTGTCGGCGCCGGCGAGCCCCATCTTCAGCGCCCATTCCCGCTCGGCCTGCCAGGCGGTGCCGGGGATCTCGCCCTCGCGATGGGTGGCGCGCCAGCCCTGCAGGCCCTTCTTGTCGAAATCCGGGTGGTGATAGCGACGCGCCTCGGGGCGCGCGGCGCGGCGCGGCCCATGCGTCCGTCGGCCAAGCGGGTCGAGGATCATCGATGAGCACCAGCGGGCATCAGCATCTCCAGCAATCGAGGGCGATATTCTGCACGTTTTACCGGAAGCGCGCCATCATCCCTCGGCGCTGCTCCAGATCAGCCCCAGGATCCGCTCGCGGGTGGCGACGAAATCCGGGCTCGCCTTGATGGCGCGGATGTCGTCCCGGCTGTTGCCGGCGCGGGAAAAGGGCACGGCGAGGCGCTCGACGATACGGCCGGGGCGCGGCGACATCACCACCACCTCCGTGCCGAGATAGACCGCCTCCTCGACGCTGTGGGTGATGAAGACGACGGTCATCTGCGTCCGATTCCAGACCGTGTGCAATTCCTCCTGCATCTTCTCCCGCGTCAGCGCGTCGAGGGCGCCGAAGGGCTCGTCCATCAGCAACACCTTGGGGTCGTTGACGAGGGCGCGCACGATGGCAAGGCGCTGCTGCATGCCGCCGGAAAGCTGGTAGGGGTAGCGGTTGCGGAAATCCCAGAGCCCGACCAGGCGCAGGTAATGCTCGACCTTCTGCCGGCGCTCGCCCGGGCTCTGGCCGCGCACCATCGGCCCGAACTCGGCGTTGCCGAGCACTGTCTTCCAGGGGAAGAGCGCCGGCTGCTGGAAGACGACGCCGCGATCGGGGCCGGGGCCGGTGATCGGCGCGCCGTTGAGCCGCACGCTGCCGGAGCTCGGTGCGAGGAATCCCGCGAGCGTCTGCATCAGCGTGGTCTTGCCGCAGCCGGACGGTCCGACGATGCAGACGAAATCGCCGGCGGCGAAGGCGAGATCCACCGAGGCGAGCGCCAGCACCGGCCCGTCCTTGGACGGGTAGGTCACGGTTAGCCCGGAGAACTCGACGAAGGCGTCAGGCATCGGGCGCCGATACGGGCTGGATCAACGGAAGTGCGTCCTTCGAGACGGCCGCTGACGCGGCCTTCTCAGGATGAGGCCTTTTCCGTGTGCCACCCTCTATCTGCCTCATCCTGAGGAGCGCGCGATAGCGCGCGTCTCGCAGGACGCCTGATGGTCCTGCAGCGTCGCTTCCCTACGCCTTCGCCGCCTGCGCCAGGAACTTGGTGTTGATCGCCTTCTGGAATGCTCCCAGTGCCGGTGCCGAGCGGATGCTCTTCTGCGCCACCAGGAAGTCGGCAGTGCTCTTGAGCACGGTGGCGAACTTGCCGGGCTTGCCCGGGGGGCCGAGCCACTCGGCGGAGAGCTGGCGCTCGAAGGTGACGAAGTCGTATTCCTTCATGTCTCCCGTGGCGACCTCGGGGGTGACGCCAGCCTGCTTGGCGACGATGGCGGCGGCGTCGGCGGGCTTGGTCTTCCAGAGGTTGAGGGCGTTCTTGTAGGCGTGCAGGAAGCCGGTGACCGCGTCGGGATAGGTCGTGCTGAACTCGGTGCCGGCGACGATGAGATCGGCGATCACGTAGCCCGCCGCGTCGAGCTTCTTGTAGGTCTCGAAATGCTCGCCGCCGGCCTCCAGCATCTTCGACTTGGCCGGGCTCCAGACATAGGCGGCGTCGATGTCACCGCGGGTCCAGGCGGCGACCTCCGCGTCGGGCTTGAGATCGAGGACGGTGACGTCCTTCTCGGTGAGGCCGTTGGTCTTGAGGAAGCCCAGCAGGCGGAAATGCGAGGTCGAGCCGAAGGGCGTCGCCACCTTCTTGCCCTTGAAGTCGGCCGGCGTCTTGATGTTGGCGGCCTTGCGCACCACCATGTCCTCGGCCGGGCCGATGTTGTCGACCATGCCGATGAGCTCGTAGGGGAGCTTCTGGCTGATGCCCGCGGCGGTCGGCGAGGAGCCGATGGCGAGGCCGATGTCGACCGAGCGCGCCGCAAAGGCGGTATTGATCTCCGCGCCGCTGCCGGCCTCGGTCCAGTTGATCTTGCCGCCCGCCATCTTCTCGAACCAGCCCTCACCCTTGGCGATCATGGTGGGCTTGGTCTCGACGAAGAACATCACCCGGATCGTGTCCGGCGCCTTGCCGGCGGCGAGCAGCGCCCGCGACGGAAGCGCCGAGATCAGCGCCGCGCCGGAGAGCGTCGCTGTAGCGATGAAGCCGCGCCTGGTGAGAAGTCCTGAGCCCCGCGGTTCTTTGGCCATATTTTCCCCTTCTAGTCCTTTCCCGCCCAGTGCACGACGCGATGCTCGACCGCGAGCAGGATCCGGTCGAGCAGCAGCCCCATCAGGCCGATGACGATGATACCGACGAAGACGTAATCCGAGCGCAGGAAGCGGCCGGCATCGAGGATCATCCAGCCGAGACCGGTGCTGCCGGCAATGATCTCCGCGGCGATCAGGGTCGCATAGACGACGCCGATCGCGAGGCGGGCGCCGGTGAAGATCTCGTGCAGCGCCGACGGGAATATGACGTGGCAGAACACCTGCCACTCGCTGGCGCCCAGCGCGCGTGCCGCCTGCACACGCTGTACCGAGACGCTTTTCACGCCGTCCATGGCGGCGACCGCCGAGACCGGCAGCGCGGTCAGGAACAAGAGGATGATCTGCGGTGTCTCGCCGATCCCGAACCAGACGATGAGCAGGACGAGATATGCCAACTGCGGCAGCGGGCGGAAGAACTCGATCAGCGGGCTGAAGATCGCCTCGACCTTGCGGTTGTAGCCCATGCCGAGGCCGAGGAGGGTACCGACGACGGCGCCGGTGCCGAAGCCCGCCAGCACCCGCTCGAGGCTCAAGCCCGCATGCTCCCAGATCGAGCGGTTGTGATAGCCGTTCTGCAAGAGGTCAGTGAATCCGTCCCAGAGCAGGACGGGGCCTGGCAGGAACAGGTCGTCGACGAGATCGAGCTGGGTCAGCAGCAGCCAGAGCGCCAGCAGGACCAGCAGGCTCACGAGGGTGGCGCGGCGCTCGCCGAGGCGGCGCCAGAGCGCGACGGCCGCGCTCATTCGACGCCCCGCCAGTGGATGACGGCGCCGTCGAGCCACAGCACCAGGCGATTGAGCAGCATGCCGAGCACGCCGAGGATGATGATGCCGACGATGATGACGTCGTTGCGCAGGAACCGGCTTGCCGAGAACACCATCCAGCCGAGCCCGTCGGTCGCCGCCATCAACTCCGCCGCGACCACGGTCGAGAAGGCGGCGGCGAGCGCGATGCGGGAGCCGGTGAAGATCAGCGGCAAGGCCGATGGGAAGATCACGTGGCGGAAGATCTGCCACTCGCTGGCGCCGAGCGCGCGCGCTGCCTGCACGCGCTGCAGTTTGGTGGCGCGCACGCCGGCCATGGCGCTCGCCGCGACGATCGGGAAGGCGGTCAGATAGAGGAGCGCGATCTTCGAGGTGTCGCCGGTGCCGAGCCAGAGAATCAGCAGGATCAGATAGGAGAGCGGCGGCAGCGGCCGCATGAACTGGACGATGTAGTTGCAGGCGCCGCGGACCGTCGCGCTCTGCCCCATGGCAAGCCCGAGCGGCACGCCGGTGAGGAGCGCCAGCACGAAGCCGGCGCCGCAGCGCCAGAGCGTCGCCGCGCTGTTCTCCCAGAGCGTCGTTTCGCGGTAGCCGTGGCGGAGGATGTCGATGAAGGCGGCAAAGACCTCGGCCGGGCCGGGCAGCAGCACCGCCGGCACCAGCGCCAAGGCGGTGACGAGATACCAGGCGAGGAGAACGGTGAGAACGGAGAGCAGGCTCAGCCAGCGCACATCGAAGGAGATCGCGCGGCGGGCCGCAGGCGCCGCGGAGCGCTTGGCGAGATGCCCGTCTCTTGCGTCCGTATCCAGCATCCGCTCCGGTCCCCTCGGCCGGCGCAATGATACGGGCGGCCGGACCGGTGCTGTCAAGCGAAGCGCGCGCTTAATCGCCCGGTGAAAGAGCGCGGATCGCGCGGATGCTTACGGCGAGGGCATCATGCCGCTATATGTACCAGCGCTGGCGTCTCAGGACCGTCCCGCGTCCTTCGCCTCGCGCTCCCAGAGGCCCCAGGCGCGCGCCATCGCCTTGTCGTTGGTGGCGGCGGCGAGCGCCGCCTCCTCGCTCTCGAGATAGGTGACGTCGCCGAGGCGGAGCGCCTCCATCTGCAGGCCCGCGTTGCGCGCGGCGTAGATCGCCCGATAGACCACCTGCCGGATGGTGGCGCCCACCATGGTGGCGCCGTGGCCGCGCATCAGCACCACCGGCTTGTCGCCGAGCGACTGCGCCAGAGCGCGGCCCAGCGCCGGCGTGCGGACCAGCATGTCGGTCATGCCGCCGGCCTCGCGGATCTCGAAGCGCGCGACCCCGGCGCCGAGAAACCCGCTCATGTGGTAGATCGGCCGGAGCGGCGTCTTGGTGGCGCCGAAAGGGATGAGCTCCGGCGCGTGGCAATGCACCACGGCCACCACCTCGGGCCGCGCCTTGTAGATCTCGCCGTGGATGAAGCGCTCGCTGTAATAGCGCTGGCTGGTGTCGCCGATCGGATTGCTGTCGAGATCGAAGGTGACGAGATCGTCGGCGGTGACGAGGCCGGGCGCCAGGTGGCGCGCCATGATGTATTTGGTCGGATCCTTGTCGTGGCGGACGCTGATGTGGCCGAAGGCATCCACCACGCCCTGCTGGAACAGGATGTGGTTGCCGACGACAACATCCTCGATGATCTCCCTGGCGGCTTGCGGGGCATGGGCCGATGTGGTCACGGCGGGCGTCTCCCTGGTTTCGCGATTGACCAGGGCAGGGTGAGTCCGGCCGGGCCGGAAGGCAATGGGGTAATCGTGAAGTGACCATGGCCATCACGATCTCGCTCATTGCCCGCGTCACGGCTAAAGTCGGCGCCGGCAGACGGCAACGAGGGGCGAATGGGGCGCATGGGCAGGATCTTGTGGCTTGCTTTGGCGGGTGGCGCGGCAACGCTCTGGTGCAGCGCGGCACTGGCGCAGTCGATCCTCGGCTATCACGGCTCGCCGGCCAGGACCGGCGTCTACATCGTGCCGCATCTCACCTACGAGCGGGCGAAGACCCTCCATCTCGATGCCAGCTTCGATGGCCGCATCGAGGGCCGCGTCTATGCCCAGCCGCTGTTCTGGCACTTCCCGGGATCGAACCGGAAGCTGCTGATCGTCGCCACCGAGGATGACACCGTCTATGCGCTCGATGCCCATGACGGCACGGTGGCCTGGCAGAAGACGCTCGGCCACCCGGTGCAGCGGGCGGCGCTCCCCTGCGGCAACATCAGCCCGCTCGGCATCACCGGGACGCCCGTCATCGATGCCATCGAGGAGACCCTCTATCTCGACGCCATGGTGGACGGCGAGGGCGGGGCGGGACCGCAGCATCTGCTCTTCGGGCTCTCGATCCAGGACGGCTCGATCCTGCCGGGCTTCCCGGTGAACGTCGCTGCCGGGCTCGCGGCCCAGGGCAAGACCTTCGATGCCAAGGTGCAGAACCAGCGGGGCGCGCTGGCGCTGGTGGATCACAAGCTCTTCGTCCCCTATGGCGGCCACTTCGGCGATTGCGGCCAGTATCACGGCTGGGTGGTCGGGCTCGATCTCGCCGACACCAAGACGCTCACCGCCTGGAGCACCCGCGGCGTGGGCGGCGGGATCTGGGCGCCGGGCGGCATCGCCTATGACGGCCGCTCGCTCTTCGTCGCCACCGGCAACACCAAGGGGGCGACGGAGTGGGCCGACGGCGAGGCCGTGATCCGCCTCGGCACCGACCTCAAGCCGTCGACGAGCCCCAGGGATTTCTTCGCGCCGACCGACTGGAAGGCGCTCGACGACCGCGATGCCGACCTGGGCGGCAGCAACCCGCTGCCGATCGACGTCACCGACCCCGGCAACATCACCCGCGTCGTGCTGGCGCTCGGCAAGGACGGCAAGGCCTATCTCCTCGACCGCGCCAATCTGGGCGGGCTCGGGGGCGCGCTGGCGAGCGAGACGGTGGCGCGAAACGCGATCCGGACCTCGCCCGCGGTCTATCCCGCCTATGACGGCAGCATGGTCGCCTTCGAGGGCGCCGGCAGCAGCTGTCCCGCGGGCAGCAACAACGGCGGCATCACCACGCTCAAGATCGAGATGCATCCGGCACCCAAGATCGCGACGGCGTGGTGCGCCGCGGTCAATGGCCGGGGATCGCCGGCGGTCACCATCAGCGACGATGATTCGAACCCGATCGTCTGGACCGTGGGAGCGGAGGGTGACAACCGCCTGCACGGCTTCCGCGGCGATACCGGCGAGCCTGTCTTCACCGGCGGCGGACCGAAGGAGCAGATGCAGGGCCTGCACGCCTTCGCCACCGTGATGGCGACCGACGGAAGGATCTTTGTCGCCGGCGACGGCCGCATCTACGCGTTCACGCCGTGAGAAATTCTCAGTCGTCAGTCATCAGTTCTCAGAAGTGCCGCGGCTCATGTCTGAAAACTGACGGCTGAGAACCGACAACTGCTTTCCCCCAAAGAAAAAACCCCCGCCGGTTTTCCGGCGGGGGTCCAAGTCTGGGAGGAAAGGCGTATCAGACGCTGTAGTACATCTG
>DATJOK010000094.1:0-2397 GCA_035507155.1 Allostellaceae bacterium | reverse complement strand
TGAGCGTGCCGGTCGATTACCAGGACCGGCAGATCGAGCTCGCCGGCGATTTCGAGAAGCCGGGCGGCGCGGGGCCGTTCCCCGCCGTGGTGCTGCTGCACGGCTGCGGCGGCAACGACGCCTATGCGCGTCATCGCTCCGAGCACTGGGCGGAGCTGCTGCATCAGCAGGGCTACGCCACCCTCATCATCGACAGCTTCCGCGCCCGCGGCTATTCGAGCGGCGTCTGCAACAACGCATCCCTGATGCCGATGCGCGAGCGCGCCAAGGACATCTTCGCTGCCGCTTATGTGCTGGCGGGCCGGCCCGACGTGCGCGCCGATCGCATTGCCGCGGTGGGCTTCTCCCATGGCGGCGGCACCGTGCTCGACGCCGCCGTCGATTGGGACACGCTCCGGCCCTGGCGCGAGAAGCTCGCGAGCCGCGGCAGGCTGGTCGCGCTCGTCGGGTTCTATCCCGGCTGCCGTGAGACCATCCTGCGCGACTTCGATCTCCCCGTGCTGATCCTGGTCGGCGATGCCGATGACTGGACGCCGGCGCGCGCCTGCGAGATCCGCACGGGCCGCTCGGCGCCAGGCGTGCCGGCGCTCCGGCTCAAAGTCTATCCCGGCGCCTATCACGACTTCGACGTCGACGGGCCGGATCACCTCGTGATCGGGCACAAGCTCGCCTACAACGCCGCGGCGGCCCAGGACGCCCGCGTCGAGCTGGTGAATTTCCTGCGGCAATACCTGAACTGACGAAGGCCTCCATGACCGACCGCGTCCTCATCCTCGATTTCGGCAGCCAGGTGACCCAGCTGATCGCGCGGCGTCTGCGCGAGATCGGCGTCTACTGCGAGATCCATCCCTTCAACAAGGTGACGGCGGAGACGCTCAGATCTTATGCGCCGAAGGCGATCATCCTCTCCGGCGGCCCGGCCTCGCTCACCAAAGCGGATTCGCCCCGCGCGCCCGAGGCGGTCTTCACCGCGGGCGTCCCTGTCATGGGGATCTGCTACGGCTTCCAGGCCATGTGCCAGCAGCTCGGCGGCGAGGTGCAGAGCAGCGAGCATCAGGAGTTCGGCCGCGCCTATGTGGATGTCACCGGCGACAGCGTGCTCTGGGACGGCGTCTGGAAGAAAGGCGAGCGGCAGCAGGTCTGGATGAGCCACGGCGACCGCGTGGTGCGGCTCCCCGCCGGGTTCCGCTCCGTCGGTGTCAGCGAGGGCGCGCCCTATGCGATGATCGCCGACGACGCGCGCCGCTTCTACGGCACGCTCTTCCATCCCGAGGTGGTGCACACGCCGCACGGCACCGAGCTCCTGCGCAACTTCGCCCGCAAGGTCGCGGGCTGCAGCGGCGACTGGACCATGGCGGCCTTCCGCCAGCAGGCGATCGAGAAGATCCGCGCCCAGGTGGGGAAGGGAAGGGTGATCTGCGGGCTTTCCGGCGGCGTCGACAGCTCGGTGGCGGCGGTCTTGATCCACGAGGCGATCGGCGACCAGCTCACCTGCATCTTCATCGACCACGGCCTCCTGCGCCAGGGCGAGGCGGAGGAGGTGGCGCAGGTCTTCCGCCACCACTACAACATCCCGCTGGTGGCGCGCGACGCGAGCGATCTCTTCCTCGGCCGCCTCGACGGCGTCGCCGATCCCGAGCAGAAGCGCAAGATCATCGGCGCCACCTTCATCGACGTCTTCGACGAGGAGGCGAAGAAGCTGGGCGGCGCCGATTTCCTGGCGCAGGGCACGCTCTATCCCGACGTGATCGAATCGGTGTCGCCGACCGGCGGCCCCTCCGTCACCATCAAGTCGCATCACAATGTGGGCGGCCTCCCCGCGCGCATGAAGCTGAAGCTGGTCGAGCCCTTGCGCGAGCTCTTCAAGGACGAGGTCCGCGCCTTGGGCCGCGAGCTGGGCCTCCCCGAGCGCCTCGTCGGCCGCCACCCGTTCCCTGGCCCCGGCCTCGCCATCCGCTGCCCCGGCGGCATCACCAGGGAAAAGCTCGCCATCCTCAAGAAAGCCGACGCCATCTATCTCGAGGAGATCCGCAGCGCCGGCCTCTACGACGCGATCTGGCAAGCCTTCGCGGTCCTGCTCCCGGTGCGCACCGTCGGCGTCATGGGCGACGCCCGCTCCTACGACTACGTCTGCGCGCTCCGCGCGGTCACCAGCACCGACGGCATGACCGCCGACAGCTATCCCTTCGACCACGCCTTCATTGCCGGCGTCGCCACCCGCATCATCAACGAGGTCCGCGGCATCAACCGCGTCGTCTACGACGTGACGTCGAAACCGCCGGGGACGATCGAGTGGGCCTGACGGGTCGTAGAAATAAGCGGGTATCGGATACCCTGGGATAGGATCGCGAGGTGGGTTTAATCGATCGTCTTCGATAATCGTTGATACGTGCGATA
>DATJOK010000093.1:0-15845 GCA_035507155.1 Allostellaceae bacterium | reverse complement strand
GTTGCGGCCCGTCCCGGCGCCCGCCACCACGCGGCCCGCTGGCAGGAACTTGAAGTCGGCAAGCGCCTCGTAGAAGCGCCCGGCCCAGAGCGTCGGATCCTTCTCCGGCGCTGCCAGCGCTGTCGCTACGCGCCGCCAGGTATCCTCGATGGTCCGGTCCACGGCGGCGCCCTCCGGCGACTTGAGCCGGTATTTCATGTCCCAGATCTGCTGGGAAATGGCGGCGACGCTGGGCATCAGCGGCTCCTCGCAAGCGGTCGTTCAGAACGGAATTGCCCAGTGCGGCGCATGCCGACCGGGCAGACAGTTTAGCTGCAGGCAGACCCGGGTCAATCTCGTTTTGTTCTCAATCGTCCCGAATTGCTCCGCGGAACTATACCGTGGCTCAGCCTACTAAATGGTTGCCACAATAGGGCTTTTCAACTTATCCCCGGATTGTGCGGTCCGGGGAGGCAATCGATCCCCCGCTCGCCGCGCTAGGCCGCGAAATGCCTGAGCAGCCAGTCGAGGGTCGGCCCCGGTGCCTCCTCGGGCACGTAGTGGCCGCAGTCGATCGGGCCGCCGGCGGCATTGGCGGCATAGGTCTTCCAGACGCCGAGCACGTCGCCATGGACGGTGCCGGTGTGGCTGCGCGCGCCCCAGACCACGAGCAACGGGCAGTCAACCTTGCGGCCGGCCCTGAGGTCGGCGGTGTCCATCTCGAGATCGCAGGTGACGCAGGCGCGATAGTCCTCGCAGGATCCGCGGATGGTCTTCCAGGTGAAGCAGCGGACATATTCGGCGAAGGCTTCCCCGTCGAAGAATCCCAAGCCGATGCCTGGCTTGGAGAGCTTCCGCTCCATGAACCACTGCGCCGGCACCGCCGCCATCATGCGCTCCGGCAGGTCGTAGGGCTGCGCCATGAAGGACCAGTGCCAGGACTTGAGCGCCCAGTCCTTGGAGGTGTGGGTCCAGATGTACTGGCTCGGCAGGATGTCGATGACGGCGGCGCGCTTCACCCGCTGCGGATGGTCGAGGCACATGCGATGGACGGTGCGGGCGCCGCGGTCGTGGCCGGCGACGAAGAACTCGCGATAGCCCAGCTGCTCCATCACCTCGACCTGGTCCAGCGCCATGGCGCGGAAGGAGTAGTTGATGTGGTTCTCGCCGCCCTCCTCGGGGCCGACGCTGTCGCCATAGCCGCGGAGGTCGGCGGCCACCACATGGAAGCGCTCGGCGAGCGGGGCGGTGATCTTGTGCCAGGAGACATGGCTCAGGGGGTTTCCGTGCAGCAGCAGGAGCGGCGGTCCCTTGCCGCCATGACGCAGGTGGATGCGGGCGCCCGATGTCTTGATCTCGGTGCGCGTGAAGCCTTCGAACATCGCTGCCTCCCTTGCGAAAGCTACTTCGCCCGCGCGAAGGCGAGCCAGACGCCGCCACCGATCAGGCAGGCACCGCCGATGCGCGACGCGGTGCGCACGCGCCGGCGCGACAGCAGGTGGCGGGCGCGGCCGCTCAGCACCGCATAGGCGCCGTCGGAGCAGATCGCGATTCCCATGGCGGTGGCGCCCAGCAAGATCACCTGGCCCACGTAGTTGCCGTGCGGGTTGACGAATTGCGGGATGAAGGCGCCGAAGAAGAGGAGCGCCTTGGGATTGCTCAGCATCACCACGAAGCCCTGCAGGAAGAAGCCGCCGCGCGGCGCCGGCGCGCTCCCACCCTCGGCGAGATCGCCGGAGGAGCGCAGCAGCTTGATGCCGATCCAGACCAGATAGGCCGCGCCCGCCAGTCTGACCCAGTCGAACCACCAGCCCATGGTCTCGATGATCGAGGCGAGCCCGACCAGGATCACGCCGATCAGGATCGCCAGCGCCAGCTGCGCGCCGGCGACGTTGAGCAGGCCGGCGCGCGTGCCGTGGGTCAGGCTGTTCGCCACCACCATGGTGACGGCGGGGCCGGGAACGATGGTGATGACGAGGGTCGCGAGGACATAGGCGAGGTAGAGCTCGAGGGACATGGGGGCAGGGTCCTGCGCTGGGTTTCGCGGTCCACCCCGACTATACCGACCCGGCGCCACGGCGCTCGCCGAAATCGCGGCGCTACGCTTTTTGGTCACGCTCGCCTTCAGCGATGAGGCGCGCTGTCGCGGTCTCGATCCGGCTCTGCAGCTCGCCGAGAAAGACGCGGCGCTCGAGCCCGGGCGGCAGCGGTGGCAGCGCCTCGACGACGATCCGCCCGGGCCGCTTCAAAAAGCTGCGCCGCGGCCAGAACAGGCCGGAATTGACCGCCACCGGCACCACCGGCAGGCGCAGCTTGGTGTAGAGCGCGGCGACGCCCGGATGATAGGTCCGGCTTGCGCCGACCGCCGTTCGAGTGCCCTCGGGAAAGATCAGGATCGGGCGGCTCTGCGCCGCCACCTCCTCGGCGCGCCGCAGCATCGCCTTCAGCGCCGCCGCGCCGGCGCCGCGGTCGACCGGGATCATGCCGGCGCGTCGCGCGTACCAGCCATAGAACGGAATCCAGAGCAGCTCGCGCTTCAGGACGATGGCGGGGTCGTGGATCAGCACCGGCGCTGCCAGCGTGTCCCAGGCGGATTGGTGCTTCATGGCGATGATGGCGGGACCGCGGCCCAGATGCTCGGCGCCGCGCAGCTCGTAGTCGATCCCCGCGATGCGGCGCGCCAGCTCCAGCACGGTCCACGACCACCAGCGGCCGAATCCCATGACGCAGGCGCGCGGCGCCAGCACCATCGGAAGCGCGAGGACGCCCAGCAGCGCCGTCCAGGAGAAGAAGGCGAGATTGAAGAGCAGGGAGCGGAGCGGGATCACCCCGTGAGCTCCGGCTCCAGCGGCAGCCGCAGCCAGGGGCGCGCCACCGCGTACATGTACTTGTCGTACTCGCCGACGATCAGCCCGAAGGTTCCGGGCCAGGCCCACCACCGGCCCTGCTTCACGTTCTCGGTGAAGACCGGGTTGGGGATGATGCGGGCATCGGGCATGGTGCGCGAGAATTCCAGCAGCGCGCGCCGCATGTGATAGCTGGCGGTGACCAGGCGCAGCGAGCGGTAGCCTTCCTCGCGCATCCAGGTCGCGGTCTCCTGTGCATTGCCGTAGGTGTTGTCGGCGATGTGGCCGAGGACGATGCAGCATTGCACGGCCTCCGCCGGCTGGTGCTCCGCGTGCAGCAGCGCCGGCACGTCGACCGTGGGATAGACGCCGGAAACGAAGAGTTTCCTCGCCTTCTTCTCAGCAAGAAGCTGCAGTCCCACCTGCACGCGCTGGCTGCCGCCGGTGAGAACGACGATCGCGTCGGTGGTGGTTGCGGTATCCTGCACCGATCTCGGGATCGTCTCCGCGAACCAGATGAGTCCGCCGAGCCAGCAGATCGGGATCGCTACCAGCACGGCGAGCACCGCGGCGGCGAAGATGGCGCCGAGCCGGCGCCTGCGCGGTTCCGGCGCGGTCTCGTCGGGGCGCGCCATCAGGGCATGCGCGCAAGCGCGCGCAGCACGGTGATGCGGGCGGTCAGCATGGCGATCGCGCCGGCGGCGGGCGGCAGCAGGAGCAGCAGCGCCCACTCCAGCGGCGGGGCGCTCAGCGCCGGCAGCATGCGCACGGACTCATTGATCGAGCCCACGCGCTCGGCGGCGTCGCTGATGCCGAGCAGCGTCAGCAGCGCCAGCGCCAGCCCGATGATACCGCCACGCAGCCCCAGCCGGAGCGCGTGCCGCTCGAACTGGCGCGCGATGTAGCTGTCGCGGGCGCCGATCAGGTGCAGCACCTCGACGATGCCGTGATGGATGGCAAGGCCCGTGCGGGTTGCGAAGATCACCGCCAGCACCGCGGAGACCCCCACCAGGATCACCACCACGCCGGCGATCGCCTCGATGGCGAGGCCGGTGCGGATCACCCGGTCGAGCCAGCGCCGATGGTCGTCGAGCTGCGCCCCCGGCACCGCCGCCGCGATGCGGGCGCCGAGCGCGCTGATGTCGACGCCGGCGCGAACGTCGATGCGCAGATCGATGAGGCGCGGCAGCGGCAGCTCGGCGGGGTCGATGTCGTTGCCGAGCCAGGGCTGCAGCAGCTCGACGGTGCGGCGCTGGTCGAGCGGCGTCGCGCTGAGGACGCCCGGGGTCTCGCGCAGCACTTTGAGGGCGATCGGCACGGCGCCGTCGTCCTTGCCGCTGGCTGGCGCCGCCGGCAGCTCGACGGTGAGGGTGCCGGAGAGACCGCGGTCCCAGCGCTCGACAACGTTCCGGACCACCACCGCGCCGGCGAGCGACAGGCTCGCCAGATAGACCATCAGCGCCACGATCCACGGGAGGAAGCGCACGGAGCCGTCACGATTGAGCGGCAGGTCGAGCCGCGCCTTCGCCATCAGCGCACCGCCCGCGGCCGCCAGCGCTCGACCCGGAGCTCGCCGCGCTCCAGATGGAGGCGGGGATGTTCGAACCGTTCCACCAGGCTCTCGCTGTGGGTGGCGATGACAAGGGTGGTGCCGAGCTTGTTGAGCTCCTCGAAGAGGCGCATCAGGCGAAGCGCCAGCTCGTCGTCGACGTTGCCGGTGGGCTCATCGGCGAGCAGCAGGCTCGGCCGGCCGATCACCGCCCGGGCGATGGCGACGCGCTGCTGCTGTCCACCGGAGAGGGTCGGCGGCCGTGCATGCAGATGCTCGGCGAGCCCGACCCAGCTCAGTAGCTCGGTGACGTGCTCGGCCACGTCATGCTCCGGGACGTCGGCGACCCGGAGCGGCAGCGCCACGTTGTCGAAGGCGGAGAGATGGTCGATGAGGCGGAAGTCCTGGAACACGACGCCGATCTTGCGCCGGAGCGGCGGCATCTGGCGCCGGGGCGTGGTTGCGATGTCGCGCCCAAACAGCGAGATGAGGCCGCGCGAGGGACGCTCGGCGAGATACATGAGCTTCAGAAGGCTCGATTTGCCGGCGCCGCTCGGACCGGTGAGGAAGTGGAAAGAGCCCGGTTCGAGGGCGAAAGTGACGTCGCGCAGGACCTCCGGTCCGGCGCCATACCGCATGCCGACATTCTCGAAACGGACCAAGGAGGCCTCTTCAACTCACCCGGCCGAGCGCTCCGGGCCGCGAAGATGGCATGGGCCGGCGGGGGGCGTAAAGCGTGCCCTTGTCCAGTTCGCAGGTGCTGCCGGTCGTCGCGCGGAAGGCGAGAAGCGCCCGCCGAGTCGCAGTTTTTTGCGAGTCGCGAGGGCAGCGGCGGAGCTGGCCTTCTCCTTGCCTCTCCCCGGGCCGCGCCGTATAAGGGAGCCCGGCCAAGGTTTCGCCCGTACATGATCGTCACCTGCTCAGTATGCCGCATTCGCTACCTCGTCGATCCGCGTGCGCTGGGCCCCAGCGGGCGAATGGTGCGGTGCGCGCAGTGCTCCAACACGTGGTTCCAGTCGCCGCCGCCGGAGGAGGTTCCGGCGGATGTGGCGTCGCCGCCACCGCCGCCGATCGAGTCGCGGCCGCCAGGGCCGGCGCCAGCCTCGGTGGTGCCGCCACTCGAGGGGCCTGAACGACCCGAAGAACGCATCCAGCTGCCGGCGGTGCCGCGTCGGCCGCGCCGGATCGGTGTCGCCATCGGCTGGATCCTGCTGGTGCTGATCGTGGCGGGCGTAGTCGGCGGCGGCTATTTCGGTCACGACCAGGTGGTGCGGATGTGGCCCGCCTCGGCGCGTCTCTACGCGCTGCTCGGGATCTCCGCGCCGCAGCCGAACGAGGTGCTGCAGGTCAAGGCGGTGCCGCGCCGCGACGAGGAGAACGGCGTGCCGCGGCTGGTGATCGAAGGCGAGGTGATCAACATCTCGCCCGACGCGCAGACAGTGCCGAAGCTCAGAGTGCTGCTCAAGGACGCGAACGACCGCGTGGTGCAGTCCTGGACCTTCAGCGTCAGCACCGAACGCCTGCTCCCGGGCGCCAGTGTTCCCTTCACCACCAGCGTCACCCGGCCGAGCGAGGCCGCCACCGGCATGGTGGTGGACTTCGTCGACGGGAACGGCTAGCCGGGGCGCAGGGGCCGGCTCTCCGCATGGCCCGTATCCTGATCGCCGAGGACGAAGCCTCCGTGCAGGCCTTCGTCGAGCGCGCGCTCAGGCACATCGGCCATGACACCAAGACGGTGCCCGACGGTCTGGCGGCGCTCGCGGCGCTGCGCGAGGAAAGCTACGATCTGCTCCTGACCGACATCGTGATGCCCGGCCTCGACGGCATCGCGCTCGCCCTCAAGGCGAGCAAGGAGCATCCCGACATGAAGATCCTGCTGATGACGGGCTATGCCGAGGAGCAGCGCCGGGCGCACAATCTCGACGCCCTCATTCACCGCGTGATTGCCAAGCCCTTCACGCTCGAGCAGATCTGCGCCGCCGTCGAGGACGAGCTCGAGAGCTGAGGAGCCGGCGATGGAGAAGACCTTCCTCGCGGTGGACGAAGCGCTGCCGGGAGAGGCGTGGCGCCGGCGGTTTCTCTCGAATTGGCCCGAGATGCGCGAGTGGTACGTCAAGGAAGGTCTGGCTGCGAGGCCGACCGTTGCCGGTGCGCGCGCGGCGCTCGAGCAGCACATGCCGGAGCTGCTGCCGATCTACGAGCAGCTCTGCGGCCTCGTGGGTGGAGACGATGTTGCCCAGCGCTGCCTGAGCTGCCTCGATCCGCCGCCGGTCATCACCGGCTGCAGCCAGGCGGTCTGGCTGGGTGAGGGCGGGCCGGCGCTGCTGCGAAACTATGATTTCGAGCTCCATCTCACCAGCGGCTGCATCGAGGCGGCGTGCTGGCGCGGGCGTCGCGTGATCTCCATGTCGCAGCGGGCCTGGGGCGCGCTCGACGGCATGAACGAGGACGGGCTGGTGGCGAGCCTCACCTTCGGCGGCAGCTTCGCGCGGGGGCGCGGCTTCTCGATGATCCTGATATTGCGCTACGTGCTGGAGACCTGCCGGACCGTCGCAGAAGCGGTGGCGGTATTCATCCGCATTCCGGTGCCGATGTCGCAGAACGTGACGGTGCTGGATCGCTCCGGTGCCTTCGCGACGGTTTTCCTGGGGCCTGACCGCGCGCCGTCGGTCACCGACGCTCGCGTCTGCACCAATCATCAGGACCGGCCAGTTGCACCCCAGCAGGAGGCAGGCTCGCGCACGCGCGCCCGCCACGCGCGCCTGGCGGGCTGTCTCGATCAGCGTTCGATCGATCTCGCGAAGCTGACGAGCGTCATGCTGGAGCCGCCGCTCCACCGTGGTTGCCATCCCGATGGTTTCGCCACGGTCTATACGGCGCTCTATCGGCCGCGCGAGGGCAAGGTCGACTACATCTGGCCCGGCAAGGTCTGGCGCCAGAGCTTCGAGCGGTTCGAAAGCGGTTCCTACCGCCACGTCTATTCCGTTGCCTGACGGGCCGATATTCAATCTTGCTTCTAGATTGAATTGAACGTAGTAATCTATTGGATTAATCGATCTCGCGATTGAATTCTCCCTGGGAAGCCGATTTGGCGTTCCAGAGGAGTTGGAGATGTCGCTATCGAACCTTGTCCATCGATCGCACCCGCATCCCGTCGCGCCGAAGGTCGCCGGCGCTGCCCCCCACCCGATGGCCCTGCTGCCCGGGCTCGCGCTTGCCGCGGGCATCGCCGCGCTCTCCTTCGCGCTCCGGCAGCTTCCGGGTCTCGGCAATTTCAGCCCGATGATCCTCGCCATCCTGCTCGGGATCGGCTTCCACAATCTGATCGGCACGCCGGCGCGGGTCAGGCCCGGCGTCACCTTCGCCATGCGGCGGATCCTGCGCCTCGCCATCGTCCTGCTCGGCCTGCAGCTCACGGTGCAGGAGATCGTCCAGGTCGGTGCAATCGGCGTCACGGTGATCGCCGCCAGCCTGGTCGCCACCTTCACGGCGACCAAGTGGTTCGGCCGCCTGCTCGGCGTCGAGCCCAAGCTCGCCGAGCTCATTGCCGGCGGCACCTCGATCTGCGGCGCCTCGGCGGTGATCGCTGTCAACACGGTGACGCAAGCGCACGATGAGGACGTCGCCTATGCGGTGGCTTGCGTCACCATCTTCGGCTCGATCGCGATGTTCCTCTATCCGCTGCTGCCGGGGCTTCTGCACCTCGCGCCGCGCGCCTATGGGCTCTGGAGCGGCGCCTCGATTCACGAGATCGCCCAGGTGGTCGCGGCCGCGTTCCAGGAGGGGAAGCAGGCGGGCGCCTACGGCACCATCGCCAAGCTCACCCGCGTCGCCATGCTGGCGCCGGTCGTCATCGCGCTGGGTCTCCTGAAGGCGCGTAAGCGTGGTCACCGCGGGACTCGCGGCAAGGCGCCGCTCCCATATTTCGTCCTCGGCTTCGTCGCGCTGGTGATCGCCAACAGCCTGATCGTCGTCCCGCCTGGCCTCAAGGCGTGGCTCGTGCCCGGCACGACCTTCCTGCTGTCGCTCGCGCTTGCCGCCATGGGCCTCGAGACCGATATCCGTAAGCTCCGGGCGGAAGGGCTCCGGCCGCTGCTGCTGGGCCTGCTGTCCTGGCTGTTCATCGCCGGCTTCAGCCTCGGCCTCGTCGAGCTGACGGGCTGAGATCTGCCAAGGGAGGTGTTTCCATGACCCTCGAGCAATTGCGCATCTTCGTCGCCGTCGCCGAGCGCCAGCACATGACCCGCGCCGCAGAAGCGCTCAATTTGGCGCAATCAGCCGCAAGCGCCGCAATCGCCGCCCTGGAGAACCGGCACGGCACCCGGTTATTTCATCGCGTCGGGCGCGGCATCGAGCTCACCGAGGCCGGCCGCATCTTCCTCGAGGAGGCGAAAGCGGTGCTGGCGCGCGCGGAGGCCGCGGAGCTGACGCTGGCGGAGCTCGGCGGGCTGAAGCGCGGCACGCTCTCCGTGCAGGCGAGCCAGACCATCGCCAGCTACTGGCTGCCGCGCCATCTGGTGGCGTTCCGGCAAGCCTTTCCGGAGATCGAGATCCGTCTTGGCATCGGCAACACGGCGGAGGCGGCGCTCGCCGTGCGGGAAGGGGCGGCGGAGCTGGGCTTCGTCGAAGGGGCGGTGGACGACCCCGCCCTCACCAGCGTGACTATGGCCCGCGACCAGCTCGAGCTAGTGGTGGGGCCCGAGCACGAATGGGCGGAACTCGATCGCGTCGCGCCCCGCAATCTCGCCGAGACGGAATGGGTGATGCGCGAGCCGGGCTCGGGCACGCGTTCCGTCTTCGAGGCGGCGCTGGAGCGCTTCGGCCTGGCGCCTCGGCTGCTGAAAGTGGCGCTGGAGCTTCCTTCCAACGAGGCTGTGCGTGCCGCGGTGGAGGCAGGCCTCGGCGCCGCGGTCATCTCCGCCTCGGTGGTCGCCGCCAGCATCGAGGCCGGTCTGCTGCATCGCGTGCGGCTCGATCTCCCGGAGCGCGCCTTCCATGTTCTGCACCACCGCGAGCGCTATCACAGCCTCGCCGCCGAAGCGCTGCTCAAGCTGATCGGCGGCGCGGCGCCCGACATCAAGAGAGGCCAGAAATGAGCACCCTGCATTCTCCGCTGACCCGCCGTCTGCTGCTGAGCCAGCTCGGCGCCGCCACTGTCGCCCTTGCGACCGCACCCGCCTGGGCCGACGGCATGGTCGATCTGCCGCTGCCGGGCGGGCCCACCGCTCGGCCGATCGCGACCGACTTCCCGGAGAAGGGCGCGATGATCCTGCAGCGCTCGCGGCCGCCGCTGCTGGAGACCCCCTTCGAGGTCTTCGACCAGGGCGTCTTCACGCCGAACGACCGCTTCTATGTGCGTTGGCACTGGGCGGTGATCCCGACCCAGGTCGATGTCGACAGCTACCGCCTCACCGTGCGCGGCCACGTCGACAAGGAGCTGTCGCTGTCATTGAAGGATATCCTTGCCATGCCGCGGGTCGAACTCGCGGCGGTCAACCAGTGTTCCGGCAATTCGCGCGGCTTCTTCGAGCCGCGGGTTCCCGGCGGCGAATGGGGAAACGGCGCCATGGGCAACGCGCGCTGGATGGGTGTCCGCCTCAAGGACGTGCTCGATCGCGCCGGCGTCAAGGCGGGCGCGGTGCAGGTGCGCTTCATGGGCGCCGACGAGCCGGTGGTGGCGGAGGCGCCGCGCTTCCTGAAATCCCTCGCCCTCGATCATGCCCGTGACGGCGAGGTGATGATCGCCTACGGCATGAACGGCGCCCAGCTGCCGCTGCTCAACGGCTTTCCGTTGCGCCTCGTGGTGCCGGGCTGGTACGCGACCTACTGGGTGAAGGCGCTGATCGACCTCGAGGTGCTGGGTCAGCCCGACGAGAATTTCTGGACCAAGACCGCTTACACGATCCCCGACACGCCGGGGGCCGACGTGAAGCCCGGCGAGACCGGCTACAAGGTGGTGCCGATCAACCGGATGGTGCCGCGCTCCTTCGTTACCAACCTCAAGCCCGGCGACACCTTGGCCGCGGGCCGGCCGACGCTGGTGCGCGGCATCGCCCTCGGCGGCGATACCGGCGTCGCGCGAGTGGATCTCTCCAGCGACGAGGGCAAGAGCTGGCAGCCGGCGCAGCTCGGCACCGACGAGGGGAAATACAGTTTCCGCCGCTGGGAGCAGCGCATCACGCTGCCGGGTGCGGGCTCCTACCGGCTGATGGTGCGCGCCACCAACAGCGCCGGCGAGGTGCAGCCCGCCCTGCCGAACTGGAATCCATCTGGCTTCATGCGCAACGTCATCGAGACGACGTCCGTCGTCGCGGCCTGAGGAGGCGTCCATGTCCCGCAAGCTCCTGCTGCTCGCGTTGCTCTGCGCCGGGATCCTCGTGCCCGCGCTCGGACGCGCCGACTCCCCCCTCGTGCTGAAATCGTTGGATGTCGATCTGCCGGACCGCGGAACGCAGTTCCCCGGGCCCGGCGCCGACGCCATCAACGACAACTGCCTCGCCTGCCATTCCGCTGGCATGGTGCTGAATCAGCCCGTGCTGCCGGCCACCGCCTGGCAAGCCGAGGTCGGCAAGATGATCAACACCTACAAGGCGCCGGTCGCGCCGGAGGATGTGGCGGCGATCGTCGACTATCTCGTGCGGACGAAAGGCGCGAAGTAGGAAAAGCGCGCTGCGCTAGAAGCGGCGCAGCAGGCGGTCGATGTAGTCGCGCTCGATCTCCGGCCGCTGGGTCTCGCCGGCGCGCCGGCGGAGCTCGTCGAGGATCTGCTTGGCGCGCTCGATGCCGAAGCTGTCGACGTCGCTGTGGCCCATGCGCAGGCGGCCGTCCGTGTAGGTCCCTTCGGCGCTGTCGCCGGTCGGACGGCCGAGCGGATCGCGGTCGGCGTTCGGGAGCGCGCCGTCGGGCAGATCGCTGAAGCCGCCGGGCCCGCCGAAGGCGCCGGTCATCTGATCCATCATATCCTTGGTCGCCTGCTGCAGCGCGTCGAGCGCCTCGGTCTCGGGGCCGACGGCGTCGCCGGGCGCGCCGCGCCCCAGCGCCTCGGAGGAATCCCGCATCGCGCGGTCGGCGCGGCCGAGCGCCTGTGGCACGTCGCCCTGTTCGCCTAGCTGGCGCATCACCTCGCCGAGCATGCGGCGGAGCGCGTCCTGCTCGGCGGCATCGCCCTGGCCCGGCTGCTGCCCCTTGCCTTGTCCCTGGCCTTCCTGCTGCTGTCCCTGGCCGCGCTGGCCCTGGCGCGACTGGCGGAAGGTCTTGTCGAGGAGCTGCTGCTGCCGGTTCTGCAGCTGCTGCAGGCTGCGCATCGCCTCGTTGCCCTGGCCCTGTCCCTGGCGCGGCTGGGCGAGGCGCAGGTTCTCCAGCATGTTCTGCAGCTGCGAGAGCAGGTCGCGCGCCGCGTCCTTGGCCCCGGTCTTGGCGAGGTCGCGGGCGCGGTCCAGCATCCGCTGCAGGTCGCGATCCGTCATCATCTTCGAGGGATCGATCTGCTGCATGTTCTTGTCGTCGGGATTCTGCTTCTGCATGTTCTCGGCGAGCGCCTTCAGGTAGCGGTCGATCGCCTGCTTCAGCTCCTGGGTCAGCCGCTCGATCTCTGAATCGGGCGCGTTCTGCGCGATCGCGTTCTGCAGCGCCTGCATCAGGTCGCGGATGTCCCGCTGCGCGAGCGCCTCGTGGCCGTCCTCGAGGCGGAGCGCCAGATCCCACAGCAGCTGCTGCACCGAGGGAATCGCCGTCCGGGGATCCTCGCGATTGAGCCGCATGGCGCTGATGCGAAGACCGAGGAACACCACCTTGTCGTCATCGAAGAAGGCCGGCCGCGAGGAGAGATCGTGCAGCGTCTCCGCCACCACATCGCGGTCCTTCGGATGGATGGTAAGCTCGCGGCGCTGGTCGATGAGCGCGCGGGCGAAGGGGTTGTGGAACTGCCGCTCCGGCAGCGTCACCGTCAGGGTCTCGCTCTTGCCGACCTGGCCCAGCGCGTCGGCCGCTTCGAGATGGATCTCGACCGGAAGCCCGGCCCAGGGATGCGGCGTCAGATCGAAGAAATTGCTGTTGTGCGCGTCCCGGAGATGAAGTCCCGGCAGCGGCAGGTCAAGCGTCATCAGCTCGTCGGGCGGTCCGTCGACCCGATGCATCACCACCTTGGCCGCCTCGATCCCGTAGTCGTCGGTGGCGTGGTACTCGATCCGGAGCGCGTTGTGCGCGGTCTTCTGGGGCGTGCCGGCGAAGGCGATGGTGGGTGGCTTGTCTGGCACGATGGTGATCGGCCAGGCGCCGAGGGTGCGGCCGCCCTGCGTCACCGCCAGGCGCGATCCGGCGGTGAGGGTGGCGCCGCCCTTGAAGTTCTTGGCGTCGATGCGAGCGAAGTCGGTGGGCTTGCCGTCCAGTTCGAGGCGCGGAACGTCGCGGCCACCTTGCACCTGCGCCAGCACGGTGCTGCCGGTCGGTACTGCGACCGGCGCGTTGCCGGCATTCTGCTGCAGGAACAGCGGCGGCAGGCCGGTGTAGTCGGGCGGCGTCACCCAGATGTCGAGACTTGCGACCTGCCCCGCAGAGGGCGAGAAGCTGAGATCGGGCTGCAACGCGCGCCAGATGCGGTCGAAGCTGTCACCGCCCGCGTCGACAACGGCGAGCAGCAGCGCGATCGCCAGCACCACGCGCAGGCCGTAGGGATCGCGTCGGATGAGATTGGCGAGGGGCAGGCCGATGCGGAGGCGGCGCGCGCGCTCCGCCATGCGCTGGCGATGGGCGTCCCAGAGCGCCGCGGAAACGGGATCCTCGGCGCCACCCACCAGGCGATCGCTGATCGCGGCGAGCGGGCGGTGCTGCAGGCCCGAGGCCGCTTCGATGCGGCGCCGTCCGGCGGCGGCGTCGGGCATGCGGAGCGCGCGCAGCGCGTGCCAGCCGGCGACCGCCAGCGCGGCCGCCAGGGCGGCGAGGCCCGCGGCATGCAGCCATCCCGGGATCATCGAGGGGACATCGAGGAGGGCGGCGGTGAGGAAGACGCCCACCACCGCAAGCACGGTCGCGCATTCCGGCCAGAAACGCTCCCAGAGCAACGCCCAGCGCGCCAACTCCACGCGCGTGGCGAGGGATTTCTGGTGGGCCGGCGCGGCGTCGCGCATGGGCACGATCTCGGGCATCAAGCGCCCCTTCCTCTATCGCCTCAAGGCTGCGCCCGCGCCGATTACCAGCGGGTTTCGCCTCTCAGGTCAAAGGCTACGAGCCTGAAAGCCAAGGCGGAATTTGCTCCTGCCCGAGCATCTCCTCGTAGCTCGGCCGGGGTCGGACGACGGCGAAATCAGCGCCGTTCACCAGCACTTCCGGCACCAGCCGTCGGGTATTGTAGCTGGAACTCATGACGGCGCCATAGGCCCCCGCTGACAAGATTGCGAGCAGATCGCCCGATGACACGGGCGGCAGCGGCCGGGCGAGCGCGAAGGTGTCGCCGGTCTCGCAAACCGGACCGACCACGTCCATAGGCTCGCGCCGCGCGGCGGCGGCCGGCTCGCGCACCGGCACGATCTCGTGCCAGGCGTCGTAAAGCGAGGGACGGATCAGGTCGTTCATCGCGGCGTCCTGGATCACGAACTTCCGCGTGGCACCCGCCTTCACGTAGAGCACCCGCGACACCAGCACGCCGGCGTTGCCGACGATGGCGCGGCCGGGCTCGAGAGCGATCGCGAATCCGAGATTATGGGTGAGGCGCCGGGCGAGGGTCGCGTAATCCGCGACCGAGGGCGGCGCCTCCGCGCGGTAGCGGATGCCGAGTCCGCCGCCGAGATCGAGGCGCTCTACCGCCAGCCCCTGCTGACGCAGCTCCAGCGCCAGGTCGACCAGGCGCCGGAATGCCGCCTCATAGGGCGCGAGATCGGTCAGCTGGGAGCCGATATGCACCGCAAGACCCACCGGCTTGAGGCCGGGCAGCTGGGTCGCGCGCCGATAGGCGGCGCCGGCATGGGCGATGTCGATGCCGAACTTGTTCTCCGCCTTGCCGGTGGAGATCTTGGCGTGGGTATTGGCGTCGACGTCGGGATTGACGCGGAGCGCGATCACCGCGGTGCGGCCGAGACGTGCCGCCACCCGGCTCAACAGCTCGAGCTCAGGAATCGACTCGACGTTGATCTGGTGGATGCCGCGTTCGAGGGCGAAGGCGAGCTCCTCCTCGCTCTTGCCGATGCCGGAGAAGACGATGTGCTCCGCCGGCACGCCGCCGGCAAGCGCCTTGCGCAACTCGCCCTCGGAGACCACGTCGGCGCCGGCGCCAAGACCGGCGAGAAGCCGGATCACCGCCAGATTGGAGTTCGCCTTCACCGCGTAGTGGACGGTGGTGCCGCTGCCGGCGAAGGCGTCGGCGAAACTGCGGTAGGCGGCGGCGATGCCGGCGCTCGAATAGCAGTAGAACGGCGTTCCCACCGCGGCGGCGATGCGGGCGAGTGGCACTTCCTCCGCGCAGAGCTCGCCCGCTCGATAGTCGAAGCCGAGGCCGACCGGCATCATTGCTCCGGAACCGGCGCAGTGAGACCAGGCGAGGTGCTCGGTGCCTTCTGCGTGCTCGGCGTCGAGGCCGGCACGGGAGGTCCGAGATCGGGGTCGTTGCGCGGATAGATGTGCGGATAGCCGGCGGCTTCGCCTGCCGGCGGGGACGGAGCCGCCTTTTTGCCGCAGGCGGCGAGCGGCGCCGCAAGCAGCACCAGCGCGGCGACCGCGATGAGCGTGCGCCCCACGCTCATGGGAGCCGGCTCCGTGCCGCTGCGATGGCGCGACGCACGTTCGTCGGCGCAGTGCCGCCGAAGCTGGTGCGGCTTGCCACCGACTTCTCGACGGTGAGGACGGAGAAGACGTCCTTGCTGATGCGCGGCTCTATCTTCTGCATCTCGGCCAGCGGCAGCTCCGCGAGGTCGCAGCCCTCGCTCTCGGCAAGCTTCACCAGCCTTCCGGTGATGTGGTGCGCCTCGCGGAACGGCACGTCGAGCTTGCGCACGATCCAGTCCGCGAGGTCGGTGGCGGTGCTGAAGCCGGTCATCGCCACCCGCCGCATCGCTTCCGCATCGACGGTGAGGTCGCGCACCATCCCGGCCGTGGCGGCGATGCAGAGCTCCAGCGTGTCGGCGGCTTCGAAGACCGGCTCCTTGTCCTCCTGCATGTCCTTGCCGTAGGCGAGCGGCAGCCCCTTCATCATGGTGAGGAGGCTGAGGAGGGCGCCGTTCAAGCGCCCGGTCTTGCCGCGCGTCAGCTCGGCAGCGTCCGGGTTGCGCTTCTGCGGCATGATCGAGCTGCCGGTGGCGAAGCCATCCGAGAGCCGCACCAGACGGAACGGCTCGCTCGTCCAGATCACGATCTCTTCGGCGAAGCGCGAGAGATGCGTCGCGCAGATCGCGACGGCGGAAAGAAATTCCAATGCGAAATCGCGGTCGGAGACGGCGTCGAGCGCATTGGCTGCCGGGCGGTCGAAGCCCAGCGCCGCCGCG
>DATJOK010000092.1:0-2617 GCA_035507155.1 Allostellaceae bacterium | reverse complement strand
GGGATCTGACCTCGCGGCGGCGTGGGAGCGATCGAGGCGTTCTGCAGCCGGAAGTGCTTGCCCTCGAAGGAGAATGACTCTCCGGCCCAGAGCCGGCGGACGATCTCCAGGAACTCGTCGGTACGTCTCCCGCGTGTGGAGAAGTCGACGCCATACGCCTCGCCCTCGCGGCGCCGGTAGCCGATTGCGACAGCCATCTCGAGTCGGCCGTTGGACAGGATGTCCAGGATCGCGCATTCCTCCGCGAAGCGCACCGGGTGGTACAGCGGCGCGAGCGCAATCGCGGACCCGAGCCTGATGGTGCTGGTGCGCGCGGCGATTGCCGCGAGGACGAGCAGCGGCGCGGGGACATAGCCATCCTGCGCCCCATGATGCTCCGGCACCCACGCGCCCTCGAACCCGACGCTCTCGCTCCAGCGGATGAACTCGAGGGTCTCGGCGTACAGATCAGGCCAGGGCCGGTGCCATTGGGACGGGTTCCTGAAATCACAGAGATAGCCGAATGTCAGCTTGCGCTTCATCGCTGTCGGCCGCCCCTGGCTCGAAAGGTTATTGTCGCGCCCGCGCCCGCCCGAAGCTGTACTTCAGGTGTTCGCCGAAGCCGTAGGGGAGCACGGGAAGAATGAGGGGCTCGCGCGTGTCGCGGATCGCCTCCATCTGCTCGTCCACCTGTTCGATGGACCAGGACGGGCGGTACACGCCGCGCGTCTCCGCCACGTATGCCTTCGCCACGCGGCCGGCGAGCGCGATCAACATCTCGCCCGAGATCGAGCACGACTCGTGGGTCAGCCAGCCGACCACGGGCGCGACCAGCTCCGGCCCCATCGGCGGGTACTGCGAAATGTCGAGCCCTTCGGCCATGCGGGTCACCGCGGCCGGAACGATGATGTTGGACTTCACTCCCTCCTGCGCGCCCTCCAGCGCCGCGACGTGGGAGAGGCCGATCAGCCCGGCCTTCGACATGGAGTAGTTGACGACGTTGTGATTGCCGTACAGGCCGCCGATCGAAGTGGTCAGGACGATACGCCCGTACCCGGCCTTGCACATGACGGGGAATGCGGGTCGGACGACGTGAAAGCCTCCCTTCAGGTGCACATCCACGACCGCGTCGAAATCCTCGTACGTCATCTCCTTCAGCGAGCCACGACGCACGTTGCCGGCGTTGTGAACCAGGATGTCGATGCGCCCATAGGTGTCGAGCGCAGCCTGGATGATGGCCTTGCCCCCTGCCGGCGTCGCTACGGACTCGGTGCAGGCGACCGCCTCGCCCCCGGCGGCCTCGATCTCCCGCACCACCTCTTTTGCCGGACCGGCGTCAGCGCCGTCGCCCTTGAGGCTTCCGCCGACGTCGTTGACGACGACCTTGGCTCCCTTGGAGCCGAGCAGCAGGGCATAAGCCCTTCCGAGACCTCTGCCGCCGCCGGTGATGACGGCAACGCGATTGTCGAATCTCAACTCGGGCACGGAATGCTCCTCTTTCAGATCGGCGACCAGATGGGGGAGCCGCGCTCGGCGCGCAGCGACGGCGGCACCTTGCCGTCGATGTCGGTGACACCGTACTCGTTCGCGAGCTCGACGCCGATGAAGGTGCCGCCGCTGCGACGCATGACGTCGCGATCCTTGGCCAGGGCGGCAATCACGCGGCCGGGAAATTCGACGGTGGAGCCGACCAGAGGATTGGTCACCGTCTGCTTCTTCATCTCGGGGTTGCGATTGAGGTTGCGATGCGCCCGCTCCGTGAACGTGAGTCCGCACCACATGGAGAGGGAGGCGACGTGGTGGGGCTTGAGCTCCACCGCCATGTCGCGCGCCATGCGATCGACCGCGGATTTGCAGGTCCCGAACACGACGCCGTAGGTGTAGGTCACCCCCACGTAACCGGAGATCGCGACGATGAGGCCTTCCTTGCGTGGCACCATCATCTGCGCCGCGTGCCACGCGGCGACGAAGTTGGACCGCACGCCGACATCGACCATCTCCCAGTTGGAGAGGGGTTTCTCCCAGAAAGGACGCGGCTCGGTGAGGTCTTCGGGGAGGGAGAACGCATTGTTGACCAGGATGTCGAGGCGCCCCTGTTCCCGCCGCACCTGCTCGAAGAGAGCGGCGACCTGGTCATCGTTCGCATGATCGACCTGTACCGCGATGCCTTTGCCGCCGCGGTCATCGACCTGCGCGGCGGTCTCGCCGACCGTGCCCGGCAGGGAGTACGAGCCGGGAGTGACCGTGCGGCCGGTGACGTAGACGGTGGCGCCCTCGTCCCCGAGGGCGAGCGCGATGCCGCGACCGATACCGCGACTCGCGCCCGTGACGACTGCAACCTTGCCCGCGAGAGCCGGCGCGGTCACGCGAAGGCTTCCTCGCCCTCGAGCTTCGTGCGGTGCAGCAGCCGGCCGCAGTCCGCCTCGTACGGTGTGGCGCGATGCATGGTGCCGGTGTTGTCCCAGATGACGAGGTCGCCGACCGACCACTTGTGCCGGTAGACGAACTTCGGCTGGGTCGCCCAGCAGCGCAGCTGCACGAGCAGCTCCGCGCTCTTCTTGAAGTCCATGCCGACGATGTGCCGTGCGGTGCAGCCGAGGATCAGCGACTTGCGCCCCGTGCGGTGGGTCCACACGAG
>DATJOK010000091.1:0-2746 GCA_035507155.1 Allostellaceae bacterium | reverse complement strand
ATGGCCGAGGCAGATGCCGAAGATCGGCGTCTTGTCCTTCATCAACTCCTGCAAGGTAGGCACTGCGTAAGTGCCGGTCGCGGCGGGATCGCCGGGACCGTTGGCGAGGAAAATGCCGTCGGGCTTGTGGGCGCGGATCTCCTCCGCCGTGGCATTCGCCGGCACCACGGTGACGCGGCAGCCATGCGAGGCGAGGAGACGCAGGATGTTGCGTTTGGCGCCGTAGTCAATCGCGACCACGTGGTATTTGGGCTCGGTGAGGTGCCCGTAGCCCTTGCCCCAGACCCAGCGCGTCTCATCCCACTTGTAGGTCTGCCGGCAGGAGACTTCCTTGGCGAGGTCCATGCCTTCGAGGCCCGGCCACTCGCGCGCCGCCTTCACCGCCGCTGCGTAGTCGATCCTGCCGTCTGGCGCGTGCACCACGGCGCCGTTGGGCGCGCCGCCGTCGCGGATCCGCCGCGTCAGCTTCCGCGTGTCGACGCCGGCGACGCCGACGAGGCCGTGCGACTTGAGCCAGGCGTCGAAATGCTGCAGCGCGCGCCAGTTGGCGGGCTCGGTGATGTCGACGCGCACGACGAGGCCGCGCGCCGCCGGCGTCAGCGTCTCGATGTCCTCGGCGTTGGCGCCGACATTGCCGATGTGCGGAAAGGTGAAGCCGATGATCTGCCCGGCATAGGAGGGATCGGTCATGATCTCCTGGTAGCCGGTCATGCTGGTGTTGAAGCAGACCTCGCCCACCTCTATGCCGGCGGCGCCGATGCCGCGGCCCCAGAACACGCTGCCGTCGCCCAGGACGAGGGCCGCGGTGCTGCCCGGCGCGGGCGGCGTGGGGGGCTTCTGCGGACCGCCGTCGACCATCGGGACTCTTTCTGCGTGGGAGGATGGCGGGCTCGCGCGCCGAGACGCCGCCGGCCCGTGGAGAGGTCGGTGGCGCGACACATCGCTCGCTCTGACTTGAAGACCATGGGATAGATGGTCGCGTCCGCTTCGTCAAGCCAAGAAGCCGGCGGCTAATTGCTTGCAAAATAACGCGTTATGCGCTGCGCGCGGATTTGCTATTCGAGTTCCGTTTGAGTAACGTCCGGTCTCCTCGGGAGTCTTCCCCGAGTCACTCCAGGAGATGCCTCATGGGCCTGCGCGACAGCTTCACCGCCGAGATGAAGGCGGCGATGAAATCCGGCGATCAGCGCCGGCTCTCCACCGTGCGCATGATCATGGCCGGGCTCAAGGACCGCGATATCGACGCGCGCGGCAAGGGCAATCCGAACGGCATCGAGGAGGCGGACATCCTGCGCCTGCTGCAGGGCATGGTGAAGCAGCGCCGGGAATCGATGGAGCTCTACAAGCAGGGCAACCGGCCCGAGCTGGTGCAGCAGGAGCAGGAGGAGATCGCCGTCATCGAGAGCTTCCTGCCGAAGCAGATGTCGGAGGCGGAGGCCGAGGCCGCGATCAAGGCGGCGATCGCCACGACTGGCGCCCAGAGCGTCAAGGACATGGGCAAGGTGATGGCGGCGCTCAAGGAGAAGCATTCCGGCCAGCTCGACATGTCCAAGGCCGGCGGCCTGGTGAAGAAGCTGCTGGGCTGAAGCCGCCGCTCATTCGCCGCCGCCGGCATTGCCGGTCAGCAGCTTGAGCAGCCATCCGCTGCCGAGCAGAGCACCGACGATGGCTCCGATGCCGGCAACCCAGTCATAGGTCTCCTGGGTCACGCCCAGCGACGTCAGAACCACGAGCGGAAATCGGATTTCCCGATGATCCACGTCGATGACGGCGTCGCCGACGCGCAGCCCGCCGCTTGCGGGCACGCCGGTCACCTGATCGCCGGCGTGGCTCAGCACCGCCGAGAGTTGGCCGCCACCCCGCGGGAAGCCGAAATCGGCCGCACTCACCGCGAGCTCGTAGGTACCGGTCTTTTTGCCGATCGGCGCCCAGAGAGTCTCGATCGTCCCGCCTGCCACGCGCAGATCGTCGCAAGCCGCCAGCGTGGTGGTCGCGGTCGTCGGCTTCGGCGGTGCCGCGCAGCCCCGGCTCGTCACCAGCTCCACGTCGCTGGGCGCGGTCAGGCTGGCGCGATAAGTGTGAACCGGGAAGCCGGATCGTGGCTGCTGAGCGCGAAGCGTGACTTCGAAGCTGGTCTGGATCGGAGCGGTGCGATTGAAGAGCAACGTCAGTTTCCCGGCGGTGCCCGCCTCAAGAGAGAGTTCGTCGCTGCGCGTGAAGATCGGATCGTCGGTGGCGGCGAAATGGCGGTTCAGAAGGGAAAAGGCAAGCCAGACCAGCAGGCCCGTCCCGACGGCTGCGACCAGGCGGACGAGCCATCTCGGAATCTGCACTTGGATCGGCCCGGCGCCGAACTGCTGCACGCCGAGGAGTCCCGCTCCGCCGGCCGGAAGCGGCAGGTTGAAGGGCGGCGCCCAATGCACCGCGATGCCAACCAGGATGCTGACGAGGAGGATGACGGCGGAAAAAGCCCAGGTGATCATGTTCCCACCTTGCCCGAGGCCGATACCCTGATTACGCGAGCCAACCCCTGCGTTGGCTCAACGCGGGGATGTTGCCATCGGGACCGCGGAAGCGCATCTTGGTTTTAGCGCCCGGCGCTTCTGGAGTAGGATCGCCGACCCGCCGGTCCCGTCCGCCGACGGCTCGATTCGCAGCTGACGGGTGGCCATGGCCTTTCCGCCAAATTTTCTCGAAGAGATCCGGCAGCGCCTGTCGCTCGCGTCAGCGGTCTCCCGCCGGGTGA
>DATJOK010000090.1:0-24288 GCA_035507155.1 Allostellaceae bacterium | reverse complement strand
TCCGGATGGCGGTCGACCAGATGGAGGCAGATCGCCGCCGTCTCGTAGAGCACGAGATCGCCGTCCACCAGGGTCGGCAGGCGGGCGTGCGGGTTGAGCTTCAGATAATCGGGCGATGTGAGCCCGCCCTTGCTGCGGTCGACCAGCCGAAGCTCGTGCGGCGCGCCGATCTCCTCCAGCACCATATGCGGCACCAGATTGGCGTTACCCGGAAAATAATAGAGCTGATACATCGCCGACCTCCCGCGCGCGTCGCTGCGGCAAGAGTTCTAGCGCCGGCGCGCCGGCGGCGCCACTCAGGCGTTCGGCTTCAATTCACTGCGATAGCCGGGATTGGTTGCGGGGCGGAGCGCGTTCGGATAGCTCCAGTCGGTCTTGACATCGAGCTCGACGCCCTTGATGGCCCGGTAGACGTCGTAAGGGTGGGCGATCGAGACGAATTGATCGTAGAGGCGGGCGCCCTTGGCGGTATTGCGCCCGGCATAAGCGCGCAGCGTGCCGACGCCGAACAGGCGCTCGAGGATGCCGACGGTGACATCGAGCTCCTGAATGCTGTCGTAGTCGACGGTCCTGAAGCTGGTGCCGACAACGCCGCTGCGGATCAGAAGGCGGCGATTGCTGTAGGCGTAGACCGTATTGCCATGCACCACCGCGAGATAGAGCGCATAGAGCACGCTGCCCCAGGCAGGAAAGCTGTGCAGCGCCGCGAAGGTGATCAGCGCGAGATCGAGCTCGCCCGGCGCCGCGGAGAACGCCTTCCTCAGAAGACCGAGATCGAAGGCGCCCCACACCGCGCCGAGCGCGAGTATCGGCGCTGCGTGCAGCACGAAAGGCCAGAACACCGGCTTGCCGCGCCAGAGGATCTCCTCGTCGGGCTCGGTGACGGACTCGAAATCGGGTCCAAGGTGCGGATCCTGCAGCACGGGAACTGGTGCGCCTTCCTCGCGCGGGAGAGCTGCCAGCATCGCGCGCCAGGCCCTATGGATTGGTAAAACCGCTACCGGCAATGTCTAAAAGCCTCGGCATCGGCAACCACAATAAAGGCGGGCGCCGGAGATTCTCGCGGCGCCCGCTTCAAGTCTCGTTAACGCTGTTCTACTCGTACTCGCCCTCGATGTCCTTGCCGGTATAGTCCGGCATCATCGCCGAGGAAATCACGCTGATCGCCGCGCAGATCGCGATGTAGATCGCGATGGCGTAGCCGGAATGATAGACGCCGAGGAGCCAGGTGGCGATCAGCGGTGCCGGACCGCCGGCGATCACCGAGGCCAGCTGGTAACCGAGCGACGAGCCGCTGTAGCGCAGGCGGCCGGTGAAGGATTCCGCGATGAAGGCCGCCTGCGGTCCGTACATCATGTCGTGCGGGATGAGCGAGAGCACGATCGCCAGGAAGATCAGCGCCAGCGAGCCCGTGTTCAGCATGCCGAAGTAGACGAAGCCGAAGACACCGACCACGACGGCGCCGATGATGTACATCTTCTTGCGGCCGATCCGGTCGGAGATATGGCCGAAGAGCGGGATCGAGACGAAGGAGAGGAGCGAGGCCACCAGCACTGCGGTCAGCAGGAAGTTGGCGGAAACCTTGAGCACGCCGGTGCCGTAGCCGAAAACGAAGGCGGTGAAGATGTAGAACGGTGCCTGCTCGGCCATGCGCACCAAGGCGGAGAGAAAGATCTCCTTGGGATGCCGCTTGAACACCTCGACGATCGGCGTCCGCTCGATCTTCTTCTCCTCCACCAGCCGGGCGAAGGTGGGCGTCTCCAGGATGCCGAGGCGGATGTAGAGGCCGATCCCGACCAGGATGATGCTGAGGGCAAAGGGAATCCGCCAGCCCCACACCGCGAACTCGCTGCCGGCGATCTGGCTGAAGGCCAGGAAGGCGAGATTGGCGAGGAAGAGGCCGCACGGCACGCCGAACTGCGGCCAAGAGGCGATGAAGCCGCGCGAGCCGGCACCGCGCGACCATTCCATCGACATCAGCACCGAGCCGCCCCATTCGCCACCGACGCCGACGCCCTGGATGAAGCGCAGCAGCACCAGGATGAGGGCGCCCCAGATGCCGATCGAGGCATAGCTCGGCACGAAGGCCACCAGGAAAGTGGCGATCCCCATCAGCATGAGCGTCGCGATCAGCGTCGACTTGCGGCCGATGCGGTCGCCGTAATGACCGAAGATCGCCGCGCCTACCGGCCGCGCCACGAAGCCCACCGCATAGATGCCGTAGGAATTGAGCGTGCCGGTCAACGGGTCCGTATTGGGAAAATAGAGCTTGGCGAAGACGAGTCCGGCGACGGTGCCGTAAAGAAAGAAATCGTACCATTCGATCGCGGTGCCAATGGTGCTGGCGATCACCGCGCGGCGCAGCTGAACGGCATGCTCCTGATCCGAGAGCAAGCCGGGCACCGAGGTGGTGCTGGACATCGGGCAGTTTCCTCCTGTGATGACGGCCGCATAGCCTTCGGAAGCGCATGGCTTTCCGCGGCTTACGCCGGTAGCCAAAGGATAATGCCGCCGCCTTTCGGCTCCAAGGGGGTCGCGGCTGGTCGCGGCGCCATCGCCGGTCTCGGCAGGACGTGCTTCCGGGGGAATGCTAGAATGGCGGATCATGCCGCCCCCCATTGCCGACCAGCGAAACATCATCGACCGGCTCGCGCTGCAGGAGCGCCTGCTGGCGCTGGCCGGCGGTGGCGAGCCCGATCGCCGGCAGGTGGTGGAGGTGCTGAAGCAGACCTTCCAGGCCGGCCGCAACGAGGTCCGGCAGCGCTTCGAGCGCGGCGCCTCCGGCACCGAGGTGGTGCGCTCCCTCAGCTTCCTGGTGGACCAGCTCATCCGCGCCCTGCACGATTTCGTGACCGAGGCGGTCTATCCCGCCGCCAACCCGACCGCGGGCGAGCATGTGGCAGTGGTGGCGGTCGGCGGTTATGGGCGCGGCGAGCTCGCCCCCTTCTCAGACATCGACCTTCTCTTCCTCCACCCCTACAAGGCCACGCCCTATACGGAGCAGGTGGTGGAGTACCTCCTCTATACGCTCTGGGATGTCGGCCTCAAGGTCGGCCATTCCACCCGCTCCGTTGACGAATGCGTGCGCCAGGCGCAGGCCGATCTCACCATCCGCACCGCGCTCCTGGAGGCACGCTTCCTCTGGGGCGACCAGATGCTCTACAGCGAGCTCAAGCAGCAGCTCGAGAACAAGGTCTTCAAGGGGTCGGCGGCGGAGTTCGTGGAGGCGAAGCTCGCCGAGCGCGACCAGCGTCATTCTCGGCTCGGGGATAGCCGCTATCTGGTCGAGCCCAACATCAAGGAGGGCAAGGGCGGCCTGCGCGACTTGCAGACGCTGTTCTGGCTCGCCAAGTACATTTATCGCGTCGACGACGTCTCCAAGCTGGTCGAGCTCAAGGTACTCTCCGCCGAGGAGTCCCAGCGTTTCGCCCGGGCGCAGAATTTCCTCTGGACCGTGCGCTGCCACCTGCACTGGATCGCCGGCCGTGCCGAGGATCGCCTCACCTTCGACCTGCAGAGCGAGATCGGGCGGCGCATGGGGTACACCGACCACGCGGGGACCCGCGGCGTCGAGCGCTTCATGAAGCACTACTACCTGATCGCCAAAGATGTCGGCGACCTGACGCGCATCTTCTGCGCGCTGCTGGAGGTGGAGCATGAGCGCAAGCCGAAGTTCTCGCTTCGGCGCTGGGGCCTTTTCAAGAAACAGGTCGACGGCTTCCCGGTGGAAGGCGACCGCATCGACGTGCCCGGCGGCACCACCTTCCGCGACGACCCGGTCAACCTGATCCGGCTTTTCTACATCGCCGACCAGCACGGGCTCGACATCCACCCGCACGCGCTCCGCCTCATCACCCAGTCTTTGAAGCTGATCGACGGCAAACTCAGGGCCGACCCGGAGGCGAACCGCCTCTTCATGGAGATCCTGACCTCGCCCAAGGATCCGGCGACCTCGCTCCGCCGCATGAACGAGGCCGGCGTCTTCGGCCGCTTCGTGCCGGATTTCGGCCGTGTGGTGGCGCAGATGCAGTACGATATGTATCATTCCTACACGGTCGACGAGCATTCGATCTTCGCCATCGGCATCCTGCACGACATCGAGGCGGGAACGCTCAAGGACGAGCTGCCGCTCGCCACCTCTCTCGTCGGTACGATCCAGTCGCGCCGCGCGCTCTATGTCGCCGTGCTGCTGCACGACATCGCCAAGGGCCGCGGCGGCGATCATTCGGTGCTGGGCGCCGAGGTGGCGCAGAAGCTGGGACCCAGAGTCGGTCTCAGCGAGGAGGAGGTCGAGACCGTCGCCTGGCTCGTGCGCTGGCACCTGCTGATGAGCAATACCGCCTTCAAGCGCGACATCGACGACCCCCAGACCATCCACGATTTCGCCGAGAAGGTGCAATCGCCGGAGCGTCTCAAGCTGCTGCTGATCCTGACCGCCGCCGACATCCGCGCGGTCGGACCCAAGGTCTGGAATGGCTGGAAGGCGAGCCTGCTGCGCGAGCTCTATCACCGCACCGTCGAGGTGATGGCGGGAGGCCTCGCCACTGGCGAGCGCGATCAGCGCATCGCCTCGATGCAGAAGGAGGTTCGGGCCTTGCTGCCGGATTTCGGCGACGCCGATTTCGCCGAGTTCGAGCGCCGCGCCTATCCTTCCTACTGGGTCTCCTTCGATGCCGAGACGCTGGCCCGCCACGCCCGCATGACCCGCGCCGCCGAGGCGAGCCAGGCGCCGCTCACCGTCGATACCAGGGTCGACCCCAAGGCCGCCGTCACCGAGGTCACCGTCTATTCCGCCGACCACCCCGGGTTTTTCTCCCAGCTCGCGGGCGCGCTCGCCATGGCCGGCGCCAACATCGTCGACGCCAAGATCCTCACCATGGCGAACGGGATGGCGCTCGACACCTTCTGGGTGCAGGACGCGGACGGCGGCGCTTTCGATCGCTCCGACAAGCTCGCCAAGCTCGCCGTCCTCTTCGAGCATGTGCTGGCTGGCGAGCGCGATCCCTATTCCGAGCTTTCGGCGCCGAAGGCCTACCAGAGCAGGACCCGAGTCTTCACCGTGCCGCCGCGCGTCGTCATCGACAACCGCGCCAGCGCCGCTCACACGGTGATCGAGGTCAACGGCCGCGACCGTCCGGCGCTGCTTTTCGAACTGACGCGCGCTTTGACGCAGCTCAATCTGCAGATCTTCTCCGCCAAGATCTCCACTTACGGCGAGAAGGTGGTGGACGTCTTCTATGTCAAGGATCTGTTCGGCCACAAGATCGATCACGAGCAGCGTCTCAACGACATTCGCCAGCGCCTGGTAGAGGTGCTCGCCAAGGGCGGCGAGACCGCGGAACCTTCGGCGCGGCGAGCCGGAAAAGTGGCGGCCCAATAAGGCTGCGGACGCCGCGGCGCGCGGCGTTGACAAGGCCCGCAAAGCGGACAACTCTCGCGACCGAGATGAGCGTGGAACCTGTAGCACATATGGTTAATGCCGACATGCGCGCCCGCGCGCGCCATGAGTGCTCGACGTTGCCATGGTCGATGCCGGATGCATCCGGCGTGCGCTGGAAAGTGCTCGAGCACGATGGCGGCACACCAGGCCGCGTCACCGCGCTCACGCAGTGGCCGCCGGGCGCCGAGATCGAGCATCACGCGCACGAGTTCGGCGAAGAGACGCTGGTGCTCGCGGGCAGCTTCGGCGACGAGTTCGGCGACTATCCCGAGGGCAGCTACCTGCGCTGCCCGCCGGGATCCGATCATGCGCCACGGACGCGTGCGGGCTGCGTCCTGCTGATCAAGCGGCGGCAGATGAGCGCCGACGATCAGGACCGCGTCATCGTCGACACCCGCCACGCGCGCTGGATGCCGAGCGTGCGCGACGGCGTCGAGGTGATGCCGCTGCATCGGCATGGGCTCGAGAGCGTGGCGCTGCTGCGCATGGCGCCGGGCGCGCACTACTACGGCCATCGCCATGTTGGCGGCGAGGAGATCTTCGTGATCTCCGGCCGCTTCAGCGACGAATTCGGGTCGCACCCGGAGGGAACCTGGCTGCGCTATCCCGGCATGAGCGCCCACGCGCCGGAGAGCGCCGAGGGCTGCGTCCTCTACGTCAAGTCCGGCCACCTTTCCATGCCGCAGCGCTCGCTCTGGCCACTGCGGCGGTCGGTCTAGGGTCGCCCATCCCATCCTTGGCGATCAAGAGCCCGTGAGAGCATCGGGCTCCATGGATGGCGCTTCTCTCCCGCTGCATAGCCTCTGATATCGTCTCCGCGTCAGCTCCCGGCACGGGAATATCGAGGTCATTCCATGCTCACGACGGCGTTCGCCCTGCCGCGATCGCTCATCTTCCCGGGGCTTGCCCGCCGCTCGCTGCTGCCCGTCACGCTCGGCGTGCTGGCGCTGGCGCTGCGCCTTCACGGGCTCGCCGACAAGCCTTACTGGCTTGACGAGATCACCACCGTGCACCGGTCGGGCCTGCCGCTTGGCGAGCTGGCGGCGGAGGCGCTGCGCAACCGGCATTCGCCGACTTATTTCCTGCTGATGCACGCGCTGCTGCCGGCCGGCAGCGGCGTCTGGCTTTTCCGGCTTCCCTCGGCGGTGCTGGGCGCCCTTTGCGCCCCCCTCGCCTGCCTTATCGGCCGGGTGGCCGCCGGCGAGCGCGCTGCAACCATCGCCGGACTGCTGCTGGCGCTGTCCCCGGTGCAGGTGCAATTTTCCCAGGAGGCACGCTCCTATACGCTCGTCACCTGCCTGATCCTGGTGGCGCTCTGGGGCCTGGCGCGTCTCGCTGCGGATCCCGCCGGCGCGGCGCGGCCGATCCTTCGCGATCGATCTGCGCGTGGCGCCTGGCTCGCCTATGTCCTCGGCACCGCCGCGGCGCTTGACGTGCTCAGCGTCGCGATCCCCTGGCTGCTGGCCGCCAATCTCGCTGCGATCGCGATTGCCCGCCGCTGCGATGAAGCGCGCGCCGGTTTCTGGCGGAACTGGGCGCTCGCGCAGGCGGTCATTCTGGCAGCGTGGCTGCCGCTTCTGCTGGCGCTCTCCCTGATCGATGGCAACGCCGTGCTTTCCGGTGTCGACTGGGCGCCGCCGGAGAGTCTGACGGCGGTCTGGTCGGTGATCGCCGCTGCCTATCTGCAGCGGATCGCGAGCTTCATTACGCCGGGCCTGCTGCCTGCCGCCGTTCCCGGCCTTGAGTTCGCGATCCTCGCCCTGCTGATCGCCGGCATCTGGCGGCTCCGTCACCGCCGGCCCATGGTCCTCGTGCTTGCATCGGCAGGCTTGGCACTGCCGGCGACATTGCTGCTGGTTTCCGCGGTGAAGCCGGCGCTGGTGCTGCGCTACTTCATCTGGAGCGCGGCGCCGCTCTTCGTGCTCGCCGGCGCCGGTCTCGACGGACTTTCCAGGCGGCGCTTCGCTGCCGCCGCTGCGGTTCTCGGCATCCTCGGCTTCCTCAACCTCGCTCCCTATTACGGCGCCGAGACCAAACCGCGGTGGGACCTGGCGGCGGCGGCAATCTCCGGCGACGCACAGCCCGGCGACGTGGTGCTGCTCGACGACTGGCTGGCGGAGTTCGTGTTTCGCGCCTTCGCCGGCAGCACCGAGCTCGACGAGCGCCACATCCTGGTGACCCATCGTGTCGACGACGCCGCCCAGCGGCTTGCCGGCGGCGGCACGGTCTGGGCGGTGCACGGCCGCGTCGGCCAGGCGCCGATGGAAAGCGCGAGCGCGCATCTTCGCCGTCTGGCTGGGCTGGGCGCGCCGGCGGCAACCGACCGTATTGGCCGCTATCTGCGAGTCTGGCGCTTCGTGCCATCGAAGAAGGACGGTGGCATCGCCTGAGACGCCCTTTGCACCGGCCGCGCTGCGGCGTCTTTGCCGATCGCTTATAATAGCGCGACGGTCCTCCTCGATCGCTGCGGAGATATCACGCTCATGGACATGGACGCCGCTCATGCCGCCAGCCGCTACAGCGCGCGGCGAGGCGCTCCAGGATGACGGAGCTGGCTGCCGCTTCCGCGCCGCCCAGGCTCAGATTCCTGATCGAGCGGCCGGGCATGATGCTGGCGATCGCTGCGCTTCTGCTTCATCTCTATGCCAGCGGCGGCTACGGCTATTTCCGCGACGAGCTCTATTTCATCGTCTGCGGCAGCCGGCCCGCCTGGGGTTATGTGGACCAGCCGCCGCTGGTGCCGCTCCTCGCCTGGACGATGCATCGGCTCTTTCCCGACTCGCTGGTGATGCTGCGCCTGCTGCCGGCCCTCGCCCATGCGGCGACGGTGGCGCTCGCGGGCGAGACGGCGCGGCGGCTCGGCGGCGGCCTCTGGGCGCAGGCGCTGGCGGCGCTCTCGGTGCTGATCGGCGGCGTCTATCTGGCTCAGGGCACGATCCTCATCACCGACCTGCTGCAGCCGCTCTCCTGGCTCTTCTGCGCCTATGCCCTGATCCGCGTGATCCGCGACGGCGGGGAGCATTGGTGGCTTGCGATCGGCGTCGCCGTCGGGGTGGCGCTGCTCTCGAAATACATGATCGCCTTCTGGCTGCTGGCGCTGGGGCTTGGCCTGCTGGCGACCCCGGCGCGGCGCTCGCTGACGCGGCCCTGGCTCTATCTCGGCGCCGCCCTCGCGCTCATCATCGTGCTGCCGAACATCCTCTGGCAGTGGGAGCAGGGCTGGCCCTTCCTGGAGATCGGCCGGCGCGCCGCAACGGAAAAGAACGTCGCGCTTTCGCCGCTCGCCTTCCTCGACGCGGAGGTCCACGAGCTCAACCCCGCGACCTTCCCGGTCTGGCTCGCCGGCCTCGCGGCCTTCGCGTTCTGGCGGCGCTTCGCCGATCTCCGCCTCTTCGCCATCGCCTTCGTCGCACTGATGGCGGCGATGCTGGCGATGCACGCCAAACCCTATTACCCGGTCGGCGCCTATCCGATCCTGTTCGCCGGCGGCGCGGTGGCGATCGAGGCATGGCTGCCCTGGCTGACCTTCCGCGCGGCGCTCGCCCTTGGCATCGTCGCGCTCGGGATCATCGGCGCGCCCTTCGCGCTGCCCGTGCTGCCAATCGAGCGCTTCCTCGCCTATCAAGAGTTTCTCGGCGTCAAGCCGCAATCAGACGAGTGGTCGAAGCTCGGCAAGCTCCCGCAATACTATGCCGACATGTTCGGCTGGCCGGAGATGGCGGCGGCGGTCGGCCGCGTCTACCAGTCGCTGCCGCCGGAGGAGCGGGCGAAGGCCGTCTTCCTCGGCAGCAATTACGGCGAGGCATCGGCGATCGAGGTGCTGGACCGGCAGCAGCCGCCGGCGATCAGCGGCCACAACAGCTATTTCCTCTGGGGTCCGCGCGGCCATGACGGCAGCGTGGTGATCCGCTTCGGCGGCCAGCGCGAGAACTTGCTCAAGGCCTATGCCTCGGTCGAGGCGGCGGGCATCGTCGAGAATCCCTGGGCGATGCCCTATGAGAGCGGCCTTACCATCTGGATCTGCCGTGGCCGCAAGCCGCCTCTCGACCAGGCCTGGGCGAGCTTCAAGAACTACAATTAGCTGGGTCCCTGCAGCGGCCGTGCCGGATTGCCCGTCACCGTAACGCCCGACGGAACATCACCGGTGACGATGCTGCCGGCGCCGACGATCGCGTCGTCGCCGATGGTGGCACCCGGCAGGATGATGGCGCCGCCGCCAATCCAGACATTGCGGCCGATCCGCACGGGCCGGCCCAGCTCGAGGCCGGCACGGCGCTGCCCGGCGTCGCGCGGGTGGTCGGCGGCATAGATCTGCACCGCCGGCCCGATCTGGGTGCCGTCGCCGATCTCAACGCTGGCGACATCGAGGATGATGCAGCCGAAATTGAGGAAAACCTTGTCGCCGAGACGGATGTTATAGCCATAGTCGCAGTGGAAGGGTGGCCGGATCACCGCGCCGTCGCCCACATGGCCCAGCCGCTCTGCCAGGATCAGCCGCCGCTCCGCATCGGAAGCCGCAAGCGCGGCGTTAAATCTCGCGAGCCACCCTCGCGTCTGCGCCGCATCCGCCTGCAGCTCCGGATCGCTCGCGCGATAAAGCTCGCCGGCGAGCATCTTCTGTTTTTCCGATCTCGCCATCTGGCCGCCCGCTCGCGCGGCTATTCGCGGAGGTCGCCGAAGAACTCTTTGACCTTGGCGAAGAAGCCCTCGGTCTCCGGGCTGGTGTTCTTGCCGCCGCCCGCTTCCTCGAACTCCCGCAGCAGCTCCTGCTGGCGCTTCGTGAGGTTGACCGGTGTCTCCACCACCACCTCGATGTACATGTCGCCGCGCGCCGGCGAGCGCAGCACGCTCATGCCCTTGCCGCGCATGCGGAACTGCTTGCCGCTCTGGGTCCCGGCGGGGATCTTGAGCTCGGCGCGGGTGCCGTCGATCGCCGGCACCTCGATGCCGCCGCCGAGCGCCGCCGTCGGCATGGAGATCGGCACGCGGCAATGGATGTCGGTGCCGTCGCGCTGGAAGAAGCGATGGGGCTTCACCGCGAGGAAGATGTAGAGATCGCCCGACGCGCCGCCACGCAAGCCCGCCTCGCCTTCGCCGGCAAGCCGGATGCGGGTGCCGTCCTCGACACCGGCGGGAATGGCCACTGCCAGCGTCTTTTCGCGCCGGACGCGGCCTTGACCGCTGCAGACGCGGCAGGGATTCTCGATCACGCGGCCGGCGCCGTGGCAGGTCGGGCAGGTGCGCTCGATGGTGAAGAAGCCCTGCTGGGCGCGGACGCGCCCGTGACCCTGGCAGGTGTGACAGGTCACCGGCTTGGAGCCGCTCTCGGCACCGCTGCCGCTGCAGCTCTCGCAGGCGATCATGGTGGGAACGCGCACCGTGGCCTGCTGGCCCCGGAAGGCGTCCTCGAGAGTGATCTCGAGATTGTAGCGGAGATCGTTGCCGCGAGTGGCGCTCTGCTGGCCGCGGCGGTTGCCCATGAACTCGCCGAACATCTCGTCGAAGATGTCGGCAAAGCCGGTGGCGAAGCCGAAATCGGCGCCCGGGGCGCCGCGGCCGCCGTTCTCGAAGGCCGCATGGCCATAGCGGTCATAGGCCGCGCGCTTCTGCTCGTCCTTCAGGACGTCATAGGCCTCGTTGATGTCTTTGAACTTCTGTTCCGCCGCCTTGTCGCCGGGATGGCGGTCGGGATGGCAGCTCATGGCGAGCTTGCGGAACGCCTTCTTGATCGCCTCGGCGTTGGCGTCGCGCGGCACGCCCAGCAGCTCGTAAAAGTCCTGCTTCGCCATCGCCTCAGACCCTGCGCCCCCGCATCGTGTCCGTTCCGTCATCGACCGAGCGCGAAACCGCCCCGGCCCGGCCGTTGACGGCCATGCTCGGGGCGGTTACCCGCTTGTCCTCTGCGCGGAACCCGTCAGCCCTGCCCGCGCTTCTTCTGCTCGTCGACTTCCTCGAAGTCGGCGTCGACGACCTTCTCGTCGCCCGCCGCCTTCTGCGTCCCTGCTTCGGCACCGCCGCCGGGCGCGGCACCCGCGCCGGCGCTCTGCTGCGCCTTGTAGAGGGCCTCGCCGATCTTCATCGTCGCCTGGGAGAGGGTCTCGGCCTTGCTCTTGATCGCGGCAGGATCGGTGCCCTGCAGCGCGGTCTTGAGCTCGGCAACTGCGGACTCCACCGCCTGCTTCTCCGCAGAGCCGATCTTGTCGCCGGCCTCGCTCAGCGACTTCTCGGCGGCGTGGATGAGCGCCTCGCCATTGTTCTTGGCCTCGACCAGCTCGCGCCGCTTCTTGTCCTCATCGGCATGCGCCTCGGCGTCCTTCACCATCTTGTCGATGTCGGACTGGCTCAAGCCGCCCGAGGCCTGGATGCGGATCTGCTGCTCCTTGCCCGTCGCCTTGTCCTTGGCAGAGACGCTGACGATGCCGTTGGCGTCGATGTCGAAGGTGACCTCGATCTGCGGCATGCCGCGCGGCGCCGGCGGAATGCCGACGAGGTCGAACTGACCCAGCAGCTTGTTGTCCGCCGCCATCTCGCGCTCGCCCTGGAACACGCGGATGGTGACCGCGGTCTGGCTGTCCTCGGCGGTCGAGAAGGTGTTGCTCTTCTTGGTCGGGATCGTGGTGTTGCGGTCGATGAGACGGGTGAAGACGCCGCCCAAGGTCTCGATGCCCAGCGACAGCGGGGTCACGTCGAGGAGCAGCACGTCCTTCACTTCGCCCTTCAGCACGCCGGCCTGGATCGCCGCGCCCACCGCCACCACCTCGTCGGGGTTGACGGAGCGGTTCGGCTCCTTGCCGAAGAACTGCTTCACCACCTCGATCACCTTCGGCATGCGGGTCATGCCGCCGACCAGGATCACCTCCTGGATCTCGGAGGCCTTGAGGCCCGCATCCTTGAGCGCAGCACGGCAGGGCTCGATCGTCTTCTGGATGAGGTCATCCACCAACGCCTCGAGCTTCGCCCGCGTCAGCTTGATGTTGAGATGCTTGGGTCCCGTCTGGTCCGCGGTGATGAAGGGCAGGTTCACCTCGGTCTGCATCGACGAGGAGAGCTCGATCTTCGCCTTCTCCGCTGCCTCCTTCAGACGCTGCAGCGCCAGCCGGTCGCCGCGCAGGTCGATGCCCTGCTCCTTCTTGAACTCGTCGGCCAGGTAATCGATGACGCGCTTGTCGAAGTCCTCGCCGCCCAGGAAGGTGTCGCCGTTGGTCGACTTCACTTCGAAGACGCCGTCGCCGATCTCCAGCACGGAGATGTCGAAGGTGCCGCCGCCGAGGTCATAGACCGCGATGGTGCCGGTGCCCTTCTTCTCCAGGCCATAGGCGAGCGCCGCCGCCGTCGGCTCATTGATGATGCGCAGCACCTCGAGGCCGGCGATCTTGCCGGCATCCTTGGTCGCCTGGCGCTGGCTGTCGTTGAAGTAGGCGGGAACCGTGATCACCGCCTCGGTGACGGTCTCGCCGAGATAGGCCTCGGCGGTCTCCTTCATCTTCTGCAGGACGAAGGCGCTGATCTGGGAAGGCGCGTATTTCTTGCCGCGGCTCTCGACCCAGGCGTCGCCGTTGTCGCCCTTTATGATCTTGAAGGGGACGAGATCCATCTCCTTCTTCACCATCGGGTCCTCGAAGCGGCGCCCGATGAGGCGCTTTACGCCGTAAAGGGTATTCTCCGGGTTGGTGACGCCCTGGCGTTTCGCGGCCTGGCCGACCAGGCGCTCGCCGGACTCGGTGAACGCCACCATCGAGGGCGTCGTGCGCGCGCCCTCGGCATTCTCGATCACCTTGGCGGATTTCCCCTCCATCACCGCGACGCAGGAGTTCGTGGTGCCGAGATCGATTCCGATAACTTTGCTCATGGCCACCTCTTGTTTGCAGCAGGGCCCCTGGAGCCCGGAAAGGCGCTCCCGTGTGCCCCCTCAAGATTGCGGGATCGACGGCCGGAAAGGCCGCCGGAACCCTGGGCTTATATATGGACCACCTAACGGCCATGCAACCCGCAAAGGGCTGGAACAGCATCCTTGGGACAGTTTTTTGACGGTCCTGCAGCGGTTTCCGAGCGGTTAGGAGGGGTGGCGGCCACGCCTGCCGCGGCCATTAACCCATGCCCCATTTCATCTCGGCGGGTTTCGCAGCGATCTTGAGGCGTTCCACGCTGGCTGGTTGCGCGGCGCCTCGCCGGCAGCCGCGCCCGGGTCGCCAACCCTATGGCGGGCCCGTCTTCGAGCTGCCGGTCCGGCCCCTCGAGACCGCCCTCGCAGGGGCAGCGGCAAAAGCGCCCCGGCTTAACCTGAACGCGCGCCGGACGCTGAGGCGTGGCGCGCCCTCCTGATCTCGTGGGAATCGTCGCACGCCACTGCATGCGGCGGCTCACCCCCGCACGGAGTCCAGCCTCGCCGAACGCACCCGCTGATCGCGGTGACGCGCACCAACGCGATGGGGACGGAGGCGGAGCGCTGCTCCGCCCCTTGATCTCAGACGACGATATCGGTCCTGAGCGGCGGCGGGTCGCGGCGGTCCTCGCCATCGTCATCGGGGGGCGGTGCGCTGTCGCCCTTGGCGACGCCGACCATGGCCGGGCGCAACAGCCGGTCGTGCAGCACATAGCCGGGCTGCAGCACCTCGACGACGGTGCCGGCGGGCTTGCCGGTGCGCTCGGCCTCGAAGATCGCCTGGTGGAAGTTGGGATCGAACCGCTCGCCCTTGGGATCGATGCGGCGGATGCCGTGCCGCTCAAAAGCGGCGAGCAGCGCGCGCTCGGTGGCGGCGACGCCGGTCAGCAGATTGCGGGAGAGCTCGTCCCTCACCTGGCCCTCCGGCACGCTCTCGACGGCGCGGCGGAGATTGTCGAACGGCTCCAGCAGGTCGCGGGCGAACTGCGTCACGCCGTATTTCGCCGCGTCGCCGCGCTCGCGATCGGCGCGTCGGCGCACGTTCTCCACCTCGGCCAGCGCGCGCAGCAGCCGATCCCTGAGGTCGGCCAGCTCTGCCTGGGCCTGCGCCAGCTGGGACTCGAGGGGTGGCGAGGCCTGTGCCGCGGCGCCCTGCGCGCCGTTGTCTTCAATGCCGTCATCACGGTCGGTCATAGTGCTGTCAGCTCTTTCCGAATGGGGTTCACGTCAGCCGAGAAGGCGCCCCACCACCTTCGCCGTGTAGTCGACGAGGGGAATGATGCGGGCATAGTTGATGCGGGTCGGTCCGATGACGCCGATGGCGCCGACCACCTGCTCCCTGCTGTTGGCGTAGGGCGCCACGATCATCGAACAGCCGGCGACGCCGAAGAGCGCGTTATCGGCGCCGATGAAGATCTGCACCCCCTCGCCCTCTCGCGTGGAATCGAGGAGGCGGAGCATCGTGTCCTTGGTCTCCAGCATCTCGAAGAGCGTGCGCAGCCGCTCGAGATCGGCGAGCGCCGTCACGTCGTTGAGAAGCTTCGCCTGGCCGCGCACGATGAGCGCGCTGTTCTCGCCGCCGCCCCAGGAAGCGAGCCCTGCCTGGACCACTTTCTGCGTCAGCTCGTCGAGCTGGGCGCGCTGGGATTCGATGTCGGCGGCGAGCTGCGCCTTCGCCTGCTCCAGCGTGTGGCCGACGAGCCGGGCATTGAGGTAGTTGCTCGCCTGCACCAGCACCGAGGGCGGAATGCCGAGCGGGATCTCGATGAAGCGGTTCTCAACGAGACCATCCTCGGTCACCATCACCACGAGGGCGCGGCCGGGTGACAGCGGCACGAATTCCAGATGCCGGAGCGGGCGCTCGGTCTTCGGCGCCACCACCAGCCCGGCACAGCGCGAGAGGCCAGCGAGCATGGTCGTCGCCTCCTCGAGCGCCTGGGAGACGCTCTTGTTGGCGGCGGCGCAGCGTGCCTCGATCGACTTGCGCTCGTCCTCGGAAAGCCCGCCTACCTCCAGCAGGCCGTCGACGAAAAGCCGGAGCCCAGCCTCGGTCGGCAGCCGACCGGCGGAAGTATGGGGCGCATAGAGCAGACCCACCTCCTCCAGATCCGCCATCACGTTGCGGATGGTGGCGGGCGAGAGATCGAGGGCAGAGCGGCGCGACAGCGTGCGCGAGCCGACAGGCTCGCCGGTCTCGACATAGGCGTCGACGATCTGCCGGAAAACCTCGCGGCTGCGGTCGTTAAGCTCGCTGATCAACGGCTTGGGGACGGGTTGCGTCATGCCGGCCGCCGGTCGCGGGAGGGCGGAAATCTCGGGCTCATAGCGGCCGGAATGTAGGGAGGGGGGGCGGAGGCGTCAACCGGCGGGGTCGGCCGAGGGTACCGCGACGGTCCCCCGTGGCGCTTTCCGGCCGCGCTCGCCGAGCCATTTTCCCCGCGCCGAACCGGTTTCCCCTTCGGCCGGAAATGCTCTAGGGTGCGCGCCATCTAAATTCAAAGAAAGTATCCGCCCATGCCGCGCCCGTCCGGCCGCGCCCCCGACCAGATGCGCAAGGTCGTGCTGGAGCCCGGTTTTGCCAAATATGCCGAGGGCTCCTGCCTCGCTCGCTTCGGCGACACCCACGTGCTCTGCACCGCGACGGTGGAAGAGAAGGTGCCGCCCTTCCTGCGCAATTCCGGCAGCGGCTGGATCACCGCCGAGTACGGCATGCTGCCGCGCTCCACCCACACGCGCACCGACCGCGAGGCGAGCCGCGGCAAGCAGAGCGGCCGCACCCAGGAGATCCAGCGCCTGATCGGCCGCAGCCTGCGCTCGATTGCCCATCTCAAGGCGCTAGGCGAGCGGCAGATCCGCATCGACTGCGATGTGCTGCAGGCGGACGGCGGTACCCGCACCGCCGCCATCACCGGCAGCTACGTGGCGCTGCACCTGGCGCTGCAGGGCATCGTCGCCAAGGGCGCGCTCGCCGGCATACCGCTCGGCGACACCGTGGCGGCGGTCTCCTGCGGGCTTGCCGGCGGCGAACCGGTGCTCGATCTCGACTACGCCGAGGATTCGACCGCGGAGGCGGACGCGAATTTCGTGCTGACCGGCAGTGGCGGCATCGTCGAGGTGCAGGCAACCGCGGAGCAGAAGCCCTTCGCCGAAGACCGCTTCCTGGCGCTGCTGAAGCTGGCGCGCAAGGGGGTGGAGGAACTCCTGCACCATCAGCGCCTGGCGCTCGGCCTTGCCTGATCGGGCGCTCCCGACCCGCCGCTTCGCCGGCGGCCCGCTGGTCATCGCCACCCATAACAAGGGGAAGCTGGCGGAGATCGCCGATCTTCTGCGGCCTTACGACGTCGCGATCCTGAGCGCGAGCGAGCTCGGGCTCGACGAGCCCGAGGAGACCGGCACCAGCTTCGAGGCGAATGCGACGCTCAAAGCCTGCCTTGCGGCGGACATGAGCCAGTTCGCGGCGCTCGCCGACGATTCCGGCCTGGTGGTGCCGGCGCTCGGCGGCGATCCCGGCATCTACTCCGCGCGTTGGGCCGGGCCGGCGAAGGACTTTTCCGTCGCGATGCGCCAGGTCGAGGAGCGGCTTGCCCGCAATCCCGACCGCCGGGCCTTCTTCGTCGCCGTACTGGCGCTCGCCTGGCCCGACGGCCACGTGGAGGTGTTTCGCGGCGAGGTGCACGGCACGCTCGTCTGGCCGCCGCGGGGCAGCCGCGGCTTTGGCTACGATCCGATGTTCCTGCCGGCGGGATCGACCCTCACCTTCGGCGAGATGGATCCCGCGGAGAAACACCGGATCAGCCATCGCGCCGAGGCCTTCCGCAAGCTGGTCGCCGCCTGCTTCGCACCGCCGCCATGAGCGCCGGGCCGGAATTCGCGATCTACGTCCACTGGCCGTTCTGCAAGTCGAAGTGTCCCTATTGCGACTTCAACAGCCATGTGCGCGCGGCGATCGATGAGGCGCGATGGCGCGACGCGCTCCTCGCCGATCTTGACCACTACGCCGCCGAGACCGCCGGCCGCACCGTCACCTCGATCTTCTTCGGCGGCGGCACGCCGTCGCTGATGTCGGCGCCGACGGTGGCCGCGGTCCTCGACCGCATCGCGGGCAACTGGATGCTCGCTGCCGATGTTGAGATCACGCTCGAGGCCAACCCCACCTCGGTCGAGGCCGAGCGCTTCCGTGATTTCCGCTTGGCGGGCGTCAACCGCGCCTCGCTCGGTGTGCAGGCGCTCGACGATGGCGCGCTCAAGTTCCTGGGTCGCGCCCATGATCGCCAGGAGGCGCTCGCCGCTCTTGCCGTGGCGCGGCGGCACTTCGAGCGCTTCTCCTTCGACCTTATATACGCGCGGCCCGGACAGACGGTGCCGGCCTGGGAAGCGGAGCTCGCCCGCGCCCTCGATCTGGCCGGCGAGCATCTCTCGGTCTATCAGCTCACCATCGAGCCCGGTACCGCCTTCGCGACCGCGCACGCCCGCGGCGACTTCGCGCTCCCCGATGAGGAAACCCAGGCGGCGCTCTACGAGACGACCCAGACGCGTCTCGCCGAGGCGGGCTTGCCGGCTTACGAGATCTCGAACCATGCCCGGGCCGGTGCCGAGTGCCGGCACAATCTCGCCTACTGGCATTCCGCCGACTACGTCGGCGTCGGGCCCGGCGCCCATGGCCGGCTGACAATCGACGACGCTCGCATCGCCACCCGCCAGCACCGGGCACCCGAGACCTGGCTCGCCACCGCCGAGCAGCACGGCCACGGCAGCGAGGAACGCCTCACCCTGACGCCGGAAGAGCGGCTCGAAGAGCTGATGATGATGGGGTTGCGCCTTGCCGACGGCGTCCCCCGCGATCGCTTTCGCTCGGCGATGGGCCAGAGCTTCGAATCCGCGCTGGATGAAAAACGGCTTTCCTTGCTGATCGAGGAAGGCTTCCTCATTCTCGACGAGCGGCGGCTTGCCGCCACCGCCGCCGGCCGCCAGCGCCTCAATGCAGTATTGGCCGCGCTGCTCGGCTAGCTCAGGGTTTCAGAACCCGGCACCGAAGCTCTGCGGCGCCGGACCGACCACCACGGCGCCGGTCTTGTGGATCTCGAGCACCGCGAGGCCGCGCTCGACGCGGCCATCCGGACGCAGTCGGAAGATGCCGTCGAGGCCAAGGAAGCCGTTCTCGTTGCCGAGGGCATCCGCGCTGAAGTTGGCGCCCTGGTCGCCGCGCGTGAGCGCGGCCGCGAGCGCGGTGGCGTCATAGGCCAGGGTCGAGAGGCGCGGCGAGGGATGACCGTAAAGCGTCTGGAAGCGCTTCTCGAATTCCGCGCGGCCGGCGGGATCGGGCGCCGCGTACCAGGCGCCATCGAGCTCGGGCACCTCGAGGAGGGAGGGATCGTCCCAGATTCCGGTGCCGAGATAATGGACGCGCGCGCGGTCGAGACCGTAGGACGGCAGCATCGGCGCGATAGTCTTGAGCTGCTGGCCGCCGATCGGCAGCAGCACGGCGTCGAAGGGAACGTCGCCGGCGAGCTGCTGGTCGCCGAGCCGCTTCAGCGCTTCGTCGGAGGCGGGATCATGGGCGAGCTGCAGCTGCCGGCGCTGGGCGTCGAGCGCCGCCTTGCGGCTGTCATATTGGGCGAGGGTGCGCACTGCCGGCGACGGATCCAGCGCCGTGGGATCGAAGCTGACGCTCTGGGTCACCGTCAGGTTCTGCTGCTGCGCGGCGCTCTTGAGCGCATCGGCGACCAGACGCCCGTAGGGCGTGGCGGGCGCCAGCACGGCGAAGCGCTGCGCACCCTTGTCATGGGCGAAGGTGACCACGCGGCGCACCTCCTCGCTGGGCAGAAAGCCCAGGAGATAAGTGCCGTCGCCGGCGAGATTGGCAGCGGTGGAAAAGGCGAGGACAGGAACGCCGCGCTCCTGCGCGATCGGCTTCACCGCGCTCACCTCCGGTGCAGTCAGCGGGCCGATCAGGATGCGCACGCCCTGATCGAGAAGATCGCGGGCGGCGGCGGCAGCACCGTCCGGGCTGCCGCGGGTATCCCTTGGCAGCAGCGTCAGATGGGCGTCCGGCACGTCGAAAAGCGCCATCTGCGCCGCATCCAGCATGCCCTGGCCGAGCGCGGCGTTGGGTCCGCTGAGCGGCAGCAGCAGGCCGGCGACGCCGGGCCCGCCGACCTGCGGATTCGCAGGCTGCGGCGTCTCCAGCGGCGTCACCTCGCTCGGAGCCGGCGCCTCGGCGGCGGGTGGTGCGGTCAGCGGCGTTGCTTGCGGCGGCCCTGCCGGTCTCGCTACTTTCGGTCCGCCACAGCCCGCCAGCACCAGGGCGAGAAGGAGCGCCGATGCCGCGCCATACCGGCGGCAGAAGGTCGAGAGCACGGGAAGAGCGGGACTCACGCGCGGCCTCCGGCAAGGACGGGCGAGAGCCTATCGAGGCCACTCCGCGAAGTAAATCGGAAGGTCCCGAACCGGGTGTGAGCAACGCGGTGCTGGTGCCCGGCCTCTATATAGTGTCGACGCCGATCGGCAATCTCGGCGACATTACCCTGCGCGCGCTCGACACTTTGCGGCACGCTGATCTCATCGCCTGCGAGGACACTCGCGTGACCGCCACGCTTGCCCGCCGTTTCAGCCTGACCGCCGAGCGCGTGCCCTATCACGACCATAATGCGGAGATCATGCGGCCGAGGCTGCTGAAGCGCTTGGCCGAGGGCGCCCGGGTGGCGCTGGTCTCCGATGCCGGCACGCCGCTCGTCTCCGATCCCGGCCTCAAGCTGGTGCGCGCCGCGATCGAGGCCGGGCTTCCGGTGATGGCGATTCCCGGCGCCTCGGCGGCGCTGGCGGCGCTGGTGGTGGCGGGGCTGCCGACCGATCGGTTTCTCTTCGCCGGGTTCCTGCCGGCAAAGCAAGGCCAGCGTCGGCAGGCACTGGGCGAACTCGCCCGCATTCCGGCGACTCTCGTCTTTTTCGAGACCGCGCCGCGGCTTGCGGACGCGCTCGCCGACATGACGTCGGTGCTGGGCGACCGGCCGGCGGCGGTCGCCCGCGAGCTCACCAAGCTGCACGAGGAGGTGCGGCGCGGCACGCTTGGGGAACTGGCAACGCATTATGCTGTCGCCGAGCCACCCCGCGGCGAGATCGTGCTGGTGGTCGGTCCCGCGGCAGCGGACGCGGCGGAGATCTCGCCGGAGATGCTGGACCAGCGGCTTGGCGAGGCGCTCCAGACCCAGAGCGTGCGGGAGGCGAGCGCCGCGATCGCCGCCGAGACCGGCCTGCCGCGGCGCCAGGTCTATGCCCGCGCGCTGGCGCTCGCCGGCAAGCGCACCCCGTGACCAAGACGCGCCGGCGCGGCGCCGAGCGGCGCGGCAGGCTCGCGGAAAGCCTCTGTGTCTGGTGGCTCCGCCTCAAAGGCTACCGCATCGTCGCCCGCGACTATCGAGTCGCGGTCGGCGAGGTTGATATCCTCGCCTGGCGCGGCAGCGCGCTCGCCGCCATCGAGGTGAAGGCGCGCGGCGATCGGGACCTCGCCACCGAGGCCGTAAGCCCGCGGCAGCGCCGCCGCATCGAGCGCGCGGTCGGCCATTTTCTCGTGCGCCGCCCGGACCTTGCGCGGCTCGCCGTGCGTTTCGACGTGATGCTGGTGACGCCCGGCCGGCTGCCGCACCACCTGATCGACGCGTGGCGCGAGGGAGATTTCTAGCTGCCGCAAAATCGACTCGCGGTTGCCCGCTTGGCGCCACAGTTGCGGTGATTCACTATAGGGTGCGGGCCGGAGGGCGGCCCGCGTTCGACGGAGGAAACGAGACTTGGCAGAGCACTCGCGCGACCGCTCGCCGCTGAGCATCATCGCGGCGATGGGTCTCCTCACTCTGCTGCCGGGCTGCGTGGTGGCGCTGGCGGGCGCCGCTGGCACCGCAGGCGGTTACGCCGCGGCGCAGGAGCGCAGCATCGGCGACAGCATCACCGACGCCACGCTCAAGTCGGAGATCACCCAGTCCTGGGATAAGTACAATTTCGACATGTCCCGCGGCCTCAACTGCGACATTTACGAAGGTCGGGTGTTGATCACCGGGCGGGTGCCCAAACCGGAATGGCGCGACGAGGCGGTGAAGCGCGCCTGGCAAGTGAAGGGCGTGAAGCAGGTCTACAACGAGGTGGAAATCGGACCGCTCCTGGATACCAGCGACAATTTCAACGACGATTGGATCTCCACGCGGCTCCGGAACGAGATCACTTGGGACGCCGACATCCGCTCGCTCAATTACACCATCATCACCTCCGATCATGTGGTCTATTTGCTGGGCTCGGCGCGCACCGCCTCGGAGCTCAATCGCGTGACCGATTACGCCCGCAACCTCCCGAACGTGCGGCGCGTGGTCAACTACGTGCAGATCCGGCCCGGCGCGCCACCGGAGAACCAACCGACGACCGCATCGCCCGCCGCGGCGCCGACCGCGACCCCGCAGGCAGAGGTTATGCCAGCGCCGGCGCCCAGCAGCAGCGGTGCCCCGGCGAGCGCCGGCGACAAGATCGAGGTGAAGCCGCTGCAATGACCGGCGCGGGGATGGAGAACGCCGGCGACGGCATTCCCTTCCGCGACCGCGATGGCGCGCTCGCCTATCTGAAGGCCCTGGCATCGCTGGATGACGAGGCATTGCCGATCGGCACCGCCGCCCTGGCGCTTGCCTCTCTCGACCGGCCACGTGTCGATCTTGAGCGCTACCACCGGCATCTCTGGGTGCTCGCGCGTGATCTCGGCGAGGCTGCCGCCGGCATATCCAGCATGCGCGAGCGCGCGGCCGCGCTCGCTTCGGTGATCCTGGAGGCCCATCGTTATACCGGCGACAGCCTCACCTACGACGATCTGCAGAACGCCAATCTCATGCGCGTCATCGACCGGCGCAAGGGGCTGCCGGTGGCGCTCGGCATTCTCTATCTCCACGCCGGCCGCGCCCAGGGCTGGCGGATGGCGGGCCTTGCCTTTCCCGGCCATTTCCTCGTCTCCCTCGACGCGCCGGACGGCCACGCGATCCTCGATCCCTTCAACGGCGGCAGCACGCAGAGCGCCGCCACGCTGCGAGAGCTGTTGAAGCGGGTCGGCGGCGCCGAGCGCGAACTCGCCCCCACCGACTACCGCCCGGTGTCCGACCGCGAGGTCTTGTTGCGCCTGCAGAACAATCTCAAGCGCCGCCTGCTGGAGAACCGGCAGGCGGAGGCGGCGCTCGTCGTCATTGACACCATGCTGCTCTTCGCCCCCGACCGCGCCGAGCTGTTGCGCGAGCACGGCATGGTCAATGCGGCGCTCGGCAATCTGGGCGCGGCGCGCGACTCGCTCGAGCGCTCGATCGAGCGCGAGCGCGACTCGCGACTCCGATTCGCGACCGCGGCGCTGCTTCGGGACCTCAAGACCCGTCTGCAGTGAGCCGGCGGCGGCGATCGGCCACGCCGGCGTTCGCGCGTCCGACGCCGGTTAACGAATCATTACTTGGCTCCGGCTTCGACGGCCGAATACGTCGAAAACCCGCATGAATGCTGGTTTTCTGCGAGGTCCGTCGGAAGATTCACTTGCCGTATTCTGACTCCGCGGAGGCACTCGATGCACTCTCCTTGCGCGCGGCGCGTTCCCGCAAGCCCGGGAATTACTTTTCTTATTTCTTGTCAAGAAATTTTCTGTATAGTGGCGGCTCCTGCAACCTACATGGAATCAGATCCATGCCTAAAGTTAAGCGTCGCAAGACCCGGTCCGCCGCGGCCGCCAAGGCCTCGAAGACCAAGAAGGCAAAGCGCAAGGCCAAGAAGAAGGCCAAGAAGAAAAAGTAACCCGTAGGGTGCATTCATCCGGCAGCAATGCTGCCGGAAGCCTGAAAGGAAGGGCCTGGCCGCGGATTGCGGCCAGGCCCTTTCCGTTCCGGGGCAGGGTCCGAGTGCCCGGTCAGCCGCTCAGCACCTCGCCGAAGAGCTGCCAGCTCTTGCCGTCGAAGCGCTGCAGCTGCATCTGCCGGATCGGGAAGAAGTTGGTCGGCGAGGTGTTGACCTTGATGCCCGGCAGCAGCATCGGCAGCTCCAGCTCTTTCAGGTTGGCCGCCTGCTTCATCACATTCTCCCGCGAGAGATCGCCGCCGCACTGCTTTAGCACCTGCACCAGGGTCATCGCCGCCATCATGCCGTAGGGGAAGTCGTTGTCGGCGAGGTCGGCACCGGGCATGTACTTGTCCATGAAGGTGTGCCACTCCTTGTAGCCGGCATCGTCCTTCCAGCGCGGATCGGTGGCGTCCTTGCGATAGTCGGCGGTGACGATGCCGACCGCCTTCTCGAGGCCGGCCGGCTGCAGCACCGAGCCCACGGAGATCGATACGTTGGTCAGGTAGTGCGCCGGCTTCCAGCCGATGTCGAAGGTCTTGCGGATCGCCTGCGCGGCGAATTTCGGCGTCGTCGCGTTGACGAATACGTCCGCGCCGGAGGACTGCAGGCTGACGATCTGCGAATCAACGGTGGGATCGGCGACCTCGTAGGAGACTTCCTTGACGATCATCGTCTTCGCCTTGTCGCCGAGACCGTCCTTGAGGCCGATGAGGTAGTCCTTGCCGAAATCGTCGTTCTGATAGAGCACGCCGATCTTGCCCTGCGGTTGGTTCGCCAGGATCGACTTCGCGTAGATATGCGCCTCGGTCTGGTAGCTGGGTTGCCAGCCCATCGTCCAGGGGAAGTGCTGGGGATCCCCCCATTTGGTGGCGCCGGTGGCGACGAAGAGCTGCGGTACCTTCCTGTCGTTGAGGTATTTCTGGATCGCCGAGTTGGTGGGCGTGCCCAGGCTCTGGAAGATGAAGGCAACCTGCTCCTGCTCGACGAGGCGGCGGATCTGCTCCACCGTCTTCGGCGGGCTGTAGCCGTCATCGAGACTGAGGAGATTGATCTTGCGGCCATTGACGCCGCCTTCGTCGTTCACCTTCTTGAAATAGGCGAGCTCCGCCTTGCCGATCGAGCCATA
>DATJOK010000089.1:0-6514 GCA_035507155.1 Allostellaceae bacterium | reverse complement strand
GATGATCCTGGTGGGAATGCTGGATTCGCCCTTCGTGCGCCGCGTCGCGGTGACGCTGCAGCACTACGAGCTGCCCTTCACCCGCGAGGTTCTCTCCACCTTCGGCGATTTCGATCGCATGCTGGAGACCAATCCCCTCGGCAAGGTGCCGGCGCTCCGCCTCGACGACGGCAGCGTGCTGGTGGACAGCTCCGTCATCCTCGATCATCTCGACGGGATGGTGCCGGAAAAAGAGGCGCTGATGTCGCGCGCCGGCGCGGCGCGGCTCGCCGTTCAGCGCGTGGTGGCGGTGGCGCTCGGCCTTGCCGAGAAGAGCGTCGAATACCGCGGCGAGACGGTGCGGCGCCCGCCGGAGAAGCGGGTTCCCGAGCTCGTGCAGCGGATCGAGCGCCAGATCGCCTCCGCCCTCGCCTGGCTCGAGGCGCGCGCCGAGCGCGAGTGGCTGGTCGGCAGCCGCATGACCCAGGCGGACGTCACCGCCGCGATCGCCGTCACCTTTCTCCGCCACAAGAATCCCGAGCTGATCCCAGCCGGTCGCCATCCTCGCCTCGAGGCGCTGGCAGCGCGGCTGGAGGCGCTGCCGGAATTCCAGGCCGCTCCCTTCAGGGTCGAGTAGCCCGCCGATAGCAGGCGGCGAAGATCGCCAGCAAGACCAGCGGCATCAGCGGCAGATGGGCGAAGCGTGCCAGCGGTGCGCCCAGCAGCGGCGCCACCCAGGCGACGACCAGCACGGTGCGCAGCCCCGGCAGCCAGCCGCTCGCGAGCCCGTCGGCCACCAGCAGCGCGATCGGCACCGCCAGCACGACGAGATCATAGTCATAGAGAAAGGGCGACAGGAGGCAGCTGGCGGCGACCGCGAGCGCCACCCGGCGCGCGAGACTGCCATGCCGCCGCCAGACGAGGAGCGTCAGCAGCGCGACCGTCGCGGCGACGAGGCTATGCAGGACATACGCAAATGTAAGACCCGCGCCCATGAGCCGCGCTGCCGCGAAGACGCTCACCATCTTGTCCCAGGGCAGCGCGCCACTCTCGAGGTAGCTCCGCGCCACCGGCATGTGGGCGAAGAAGCGCTGCCAGCTCTCGATGCCGAAAGCCGCCGCCGAGAGCGCCGCGAGAGCGAGCGTGCTCGCCGCCGCCGCCGCGAGGCTCCGCCAGTAGCCGCCCGCCAGCAGCAGGAAGGGCAGCAGCAGGGCGAGCTGCGGCTTGTAGCCGAGGAGGCCGAGGAGCGCGCCGGCGAGGAGCGGCCGCCGATCCAGCAGCAGAAGGCCGCCGCCCATGAGCGCGGCGGAAAGAAATCCGTTCTGTCCGCCGATCGCGTTCACCAGCACGGCGGAGAAGGCCAGCGCGGGAACGATCGCGCGGCGATCCGGCAGGATGCTGTGGATGAGCCAGAGATAGAGCGCGAGCGTCCCGCCGATGAAGACGACAAGCGCCGCCAGATAAGGCAGCAGGCCCAACGGAAGCAGCGGCAGCAGGAAGGTCGGTGGATACTGCCAGGGGAAATGCCCCTGATTCGCGGGAACCGCCTGCTGCTCCACCGCGAAAACTCGATCGGGATCGTAGGCCGCCGCGGCCTCGCCGTTGAGCGCGAGGCGTGCCGCCGCGTAGAAAGTGATGAAGTCGGCGCCGATCGGCTTTCCCTCGCGATCGATGAGGTCGCGGCTGGTGCCGATCCAGAGCGCGGCGATTGCGACATAGAGCAGCAGCGCGAGGCGCGGATAGGCGACGACGCGCGCCGCCGTGATCCAGCGCTCGCCGGCGCCGCTCGCCATCATCGCATCCCCCTTGCCCTGCGCCCGCGCCAGGATAGAGCCGCCGCTGCCGGGCCCCAATCCTGGCTCGCCACCGGCGTCCTGTCGCAAAGTGATAATCTATTGATTTAACAAGAGATTAAAAATCTTTCAGGAGCCGGAAGCCGGCGGCGCTTGGCCCGTTGTCGGAACGGGGGTATTCTCCCCCGCGGTTCCTGATGGCGCTTTTGGCGAGGCGATCATGACGGTTGGGTATCTGAGGATGGCGGTGCTGGCGGCGGCGGCCGTGCTCGTGGCGGCGCCCAGCGCTTTCGCATTCCAGATCGTCGGGCCAAGCCAGTCCGGCGGCGTCAGCGGGTCGAACTTCACCGATCCCGATCAGAAGAGCGACAACTGGGCGAGCAAGTTCCAGTCCGGCGGCGACAGCTCGAACATGCGGACGATGAAATTCGGCAGCACCACGCTGCAGTTCGGCGGCGGCGCGGTCGACAATTACGGCCCGTCGCCGGCGCTGCGGGACCGCTTCCTGCAGAACCCCGCCGCCCGGACGGTGCCGTCTGAGGGCTGGTGAGACGGCGCGCGCCGCTTCCTCTCTTTCTCCTGATCTGACGGCGGAACGCGGCGCTCAGGCCCTGGGCGCCGCGAAACGTTTCGCGATCATCGCGTGGATGCCCTTATTGCCGTCGACGAGCTGCGTCACCCTGAGATCGGCGGCGAGGCTGCAGAGCATGTAGGCGTCCTGCGGCGCGAGGCCGGCGGTCTCGCCCAGGAGCTTGATCATCTGGCGGAGCGCCTGCTTCGCCGCATCGTCGAGATCCTCGTCGAGGCCCAGCGTGATGTGATGGCTCGGCGTCTCCGCCCGCGGCATGTCGAGGCGGAGATCGCGGCGCAGGATCAGCTCGAAAGTGCCCGTGAGCGCGGTCTCCAGCGCCGTGAGACAGACCTCGCCGTCGCCCTGCACGCCGTGCCCATCGCCCACCGAGAAGAGCCCGCCCTCCGCCCAGATCGGCAGATAAAGCGTGGCGCCGACGGTGAGCTCCTTCAGATCGATGTTGCCGCCGAACTCGCGGGGAATGATCGTGGTCAGGGGGCCATAGATCGGCCGCGGCGCCACGCCCATCACGCCGAAGAATGGCGCCAGCGGAATCTCCTGGCCCCAGGGCAATGTCGCGATACCGCGCTGGCGGTCGATGGCGCTGTGCCAGGTGCGGCGCTCCGGAAAATCCTCCGGCAGCGTGCCGCGGAGCGGCGCGATCCGCGTCCAGCCCCAGTTCTGCCGGCAGTCGACCGCATGGATGCGGATCTCCAGTACGTCGCCGGGCTTGGCGCCTGATATCGCCACCGGCCCGGTCAGGATATGGCCGCCGCCGAAGGCCGGCGTCAGCCGCGCCAGCACCGCCCGATGCTCCTGCAGCACCTCAAAGGGCGCCGGCGGCAGCGCGTCGGGGCCGCCGGAAACGGTCTCGATGGTGACGTAGTCGCCGCTCTCGACCGTCAGCACCGGCTTCAGGGCGGCGTCGAAAAAGCCCCAGTGGCAGGTTTCGGGGGAGGAGCGGAGGGTGTGGTGGGTCGGCATGAAGGCCCTCGAATGGACGGGTTCCCGGAGCATGCCGCGCCCCACCCTCGCCGACCAGCCTATCGTTTACGCATTTTAAGCATGTTCGGGATCATGCTGCCGGTCCGCGCCCAAGGGATGGCACGCACATGCCGGATTCCAGACCCAGCCTGCCGGGCCATGTCTCGCGCCCGGATCCACTCCGGCCCAGCAAGCCGGGGGTGAAGCACATCAGCCTCGCGCTGCAAGGCGGCGGCGCCCATGGCGCCTTCACCTGGGGTGTGATGCATCGGCTCATCAGCGAGCCGCGGCTCTATATCGACGGCCTCAGCGGCACCAGCGCCGGGGCGATGAATGCCACGGTGTTCGCCAGCGGCTTCATCCAGGGATCGCGCCAGGGCGCCATCGACGCGCTCGCCGCGTTCTGGGAAGGCGTGGCGCGCCTCAACCGCATCCCGCGCAGCATCACCCGCGGCATTCCCGGCCTCTCGGACGGCTGGCAGGTCGACCACGATCCCGCCTTCGTGCTGGTCGATTTCATGACCCGCATCTGGTCGCCGAGCCAGCTCAACCCCCGCAACATGGAGCCGCTGCGCGAGCTCCTGCTGAAGGTGGTGGATTTCTCGGCGCTGCGCCGGCGCACCGACGTCAAGCTCTTCGTCACCGCCTCCAACGTCCGCACCTGCAAGTCGCGGCTCTTCCGCACGCCGGAAATCACGCCCGACGTGCTGCTCGCCTCCGCCTGCCTGCCGCTTCTGTTCAAGGCGATCGAGATCGACGGCGAGCATTACTGGGACGGCGGCTATCTCGGCAATCCGGCGATCCATCCCCTCATCAACGAATGCGCCAGCAGCGACGTGGTCATCGTGCAGGTCAATCCGCTGAACCGGCCCGAGGTGCCGGTGACCATGCGCGACATCCTGAACCGCATCAACGAGATGACCTTCAACGCGAGCCTGGTGCGCGAGATGTTCGGCATCGCCACGGTGTCGGACCTGATCGACAGCGGCAAGCTCGAGGACGAGCGCTACACCACCGTCCGCTTCCACCGCATCTCCGGCGAGGAGACGCTGGCGGGCTATGGCGCGCTCAGCAAGATGAATACCGAGCGCGAGTTCCTCCAGCATCTGCATCAGCTCGGCTACGACACCGCCGACCGCTGGATAGCCGAGACCTTCGACCGCCTCGGCTGGGACAGCTCCATCGACGTGCTGGAGACCTTCGCCTGAGTCCCGCTCAGTCGTCGAACAGGTTCTCGCGCAGCGTCCGTCCCGAATACTCGGTCCTCAGCCTGCCGCGGCGCTGCAGCTCCGGCACGAGATAGTCGACGATGTCGACGAGGTCGCCCGGCATCGAGATCGGATGCCCCACCATGAAGCCGCCCTTGGATCCGGTCGCCTCGAAAACCTCCTCCAGGTGATCGGCGACTTCCTCGGCGCTGCCGGCGACGGTGGTGTCATAGCTGGTGGCGTGACGGAGGCCGTGCTCGAAGAACTCGTCGCGGGTGATCTCGGTCTCCTTGCCGATGTCGTGGGCGAGCTCGTGGATAAAGCCCACCGGCGAGGCTTGCGTCGCGGCGATCTCGGCATTGAGCCCGCCCAGGGTGAAGCGGGCCGGCAGCGTCGAGAGGTCGTAGCCGATATTGTGGGAGAGATAGGCGCCGGCCGCCTCCCTGGGGATCATGGTGAGGAGGCCGTCTTTCCGCGCCTTCGCCTCCGCCGAGGTTGCCGCCACCACCATCGGGATCTGCCACACCATCCCCACCGTCTCGGGATCGCGCCCGACCTCGCGCAGCGCCGCGTCGAGATCGCGGCGCTGGCGCACCTGAAGCGCGAGCGGCTTGTCGCCGCCGAACACCACGTCGGCGATGCGGGCGGCGGCGAGCGTGCCGCGCGGCGAGCTTCCCGCCTGCAGGATCGGCGGATGGCCCTGCGGCGAGGGCGGTGTGTTGAGCGGCCCCTTCACCTTGAAGAAACGACCCGCATGATCGATCGGCTTCACCTTGGCGGGATCCGCCACCTGGCCGGTCTCGCGGTTCCAGAGCATGGCGTCCGGCGCCACGCTGTCCCAGAGCTTGTGGCAGACGGCGATGAACTCCTCCAGCCGCTCGTAGCGGGTGCCATGCTCCATTAGCTCGTCGAAGCCGAAATTGGCGGCGTCGGCGCGGCGGGTCGAGGTCACCACGTTGAAGGCGATGCGGCCGCCGGTGACATGGTCGAGGGAGTTGAGGAGGCGCGCGGTATAGTAGGGATGCATGAAGGTCGAGGCATAGGTGAGGCCGAACCCCACGTGCTTCGTCACCCGCGACATCGCCACGATGAGCGGGCTCAGGTCTTGGCGGGGCCAGCCGATCCCCCAATGAACCGCGGTCTCGATCGAGCCGCGCCAGGTGCTGGGAATGCCGGTGCCGTCGCCGGAGAACAGCATGTCGAAGCAGCCGCGCTCGGCGAGGCGGGCGATCTCCTCGTACATCTCCACGTCCGGAAAGGTGCGTCCGGGCCAGGAGCCGGGCATCCGCCAGCGCCCGTCGAGAGCGATGTACGAGACGTCGAAAGCCAGGTGCATGCGCTTTGCCACGGGGCCGCTCCCTCGGATGTTGCAGCGGACTCCAAGCAACATCGAGGCCAGGAATATCCGGCGTCGGCGCCGCTCGCCGCCTGCATCGAGGGATTAGGCCGCGTCCCCGCTCATGATCGCAAACGAGGTCGCTTCGGGCTCACCCTGAGGAAAATTCGGGCTAGGCTCCCGCTGCCCCGACCGTCATGCCGCCGCAGACATAGAGGGTCTGGCCGGTGACGAAGCCGCTCCGCGCATCGAGCAGAAAGGCGACCGCATGGGCGACGTCCTCGGGCATGCCGATGCGCTTCACTGGGATCGCCTCGATGATGGCGCGGGTGCGCGGCGCATTGTGCGGGTTGGCGCGGTCGAAGAGCTCGGTGCGGATCGGCCCGGGACCAATGGCATTGGCGGTGATGCCGTACTGGCCCAGCTCCAGTGCCCAGACCTTGGCCATCCCCTGCAGCCCCGCCTTGGTGGCGGCATAGACCGTGCGCAGCTCCTTGCCGAGCGCCGCGCGGGAGGAGATGTTGACGATCCGGCCGAAGCCCGCTTCCTTCATGCCCGGCAGCAGCGCCTGGGCGCACTGGAATGCGCAGCGCAGGTTGAGCTGCACCACCGCGTCGAGATCCTCCAGCGTCTGCTCCTCGAG
>DATJOK010000088.1:0-3085 GCA_035507155.1 Allostellaceae bacterium | reverse complement strand
CGCTGATGCATCGTCGAGGCGCCGAACCCGATCGACGCGACCACCGCCAGCACCACCAGGCCCAGCAACAGGACGAATTTGGTGCGTAGCTTCAGTTGACTGAGGACGTTCATGGCGCGGGCTCGCTGGGTTGGAGGCGATGGGCGGAGGAAGCGAGCGAGCCTGGACCGCGGGCGTGAATATCGCGTTAGCGCCGCACACCACCGTCGTCGGATTGCTATAATGAGGGGAATATCGTGGACTGAGATCATTGTTATGTTGAGCATTCCCGGGCGATCGGAGCACACCGTTGCCGCTTCCGCCGCAGCTTCCTTTGATGAAAAGCCGCGCCTGCTGCTATCTGGCCGGCACCAGGCCCCAGAAGCGGGCGATCTCGAGGCTGGGACAGACGGCGCCGGCGGGTGCGTCCGGGTGGCAGGAGACCGGCGTCTTGCCGGCGATCACATCGCCGTCGTGATCCATGCCGGGCACCACCACCAGCTCCAGCACTGTCTCGCCGGCAGCGTCGCGCCAGCTCCAGCGCGGCAGTCCGCGGAGCCGGTCCGACCGGCCGGCGGCGAGGTTGAGGCCCTGCACCGCGCCCCATTGCTGCACCAGGGCGCGCGCGTTCTTGGGCGCGACGACGGTGTCGCGGTCGCCTTGCCAGACCATCAGGCGCGGATAGCGCTTCGGCGCCGGCGCCGCCGCACGCACCAGCCGGGCCCAGGCCTCGGGCTCGCGGTCGCGCCCCGGCATCAGGCAGTGCTCGGCGTCGTGCAGCGTGGTGGCGCAGCCGAAGGGAATGCCGGCGAGGATGGCGCCGCCGGCGAAGAGCTCGGGATAGTCCGCCAGCATCACCGCCGTCATCGCGCCGCCGGCGGAGAGCCCGGTCACGTAGACGCGGCCGGGATTGATCCCATAGCGGGCGGCGACGGTGGCGATCATCTGCCGGATCGACAGCGCCTCGCCGGCATCGCGCCGCGTCGTCGCCGCATCGAACCAGTTGAAGCAGTTCGCCGGGTTGTTGAAGAAGGGCTGCTCGGGCAGCAGCAGGACCCAGCCGAAGCGCTCGGCGAGTTCGGTCCAGCCGCTGTCCTCGGCATAGGCGCGGCCGGTGTCCCCGCAGCCGTGCAGAACCACGACCAGCGGCGCGGGCCTGGCGGCGCGGCTCGGCCTGTAGACGGAGCCCCAGAGCTTTCCCGGATTCGATCCGAATTCATAGAGCGCGCTGACGTCGCCGCACCAGGCCGGCGACGCCATCGCGATCCAGACCGCCGCCGCGGCAAAAAGGCGCCTCGCGCCTGCAATCGTCACCCGCTCTCTCCCGAGCCTGTTGCAACCCGACACCGCTTCTCGAGGCGTGCGCGCGGCGCCGCCGCCATATCTAATGGCTGCCGCCGGGAACGCAACGGGAGACGGGAGCGACGGCGCCGGGGCATTGTCTAGCGAAGCGGAGGCCGGCCCGGTGCAGAAATTGCGGCAAACGAAGGGTCGCGATCGCGGTCCGGTGCAAGTCGAGCGGACCGCGCTCTAGACATCGTCGCGGTAGCGCGCCTCCACCGCCGCCACCTTCCGCGCGATCTCATCGGGGGTGATGATGCGCTTCTCCAGCAGCACGTTGATGGCGGAGACGATCCAGCGCTCGTAATAGGTGAGCTTGCCGACCATCTCGGCGCCCAGATCCTCGACGCCGCGGCGCTTCTCCTCGGTGTTGACGAGCTTGTGCACGTCGAGGATGTCGAGGATCGCGTGGCAGCGCTTCTCCCAGGGCAGCATCTCGTGATCCACCATCGGGATCGGACCGGAAGGAAGCCCGCCCAGGTCGTTGACCCGGCGCTTCACCAGATCGGCGGTGTCGGTCATGGCGCGGCTCCCGTCTTCCGCGGCGGCTGCACGGTGGCGACGCCGATCATGGTGTCGCGGGTGACGAGGTCGGCGAGATCCTTCTCGCTCATCCCCTCGGTGCCGGCGGGGCGTCTCGGCAGGATGAGGTAGCGCATGTTGGCGTTCGAATCATGGACGCGGATCTGCACATCCTCGGGAATGACGGTGCCGAACTCCCGGAGCACCGCGCGCGGCTCGCGCACGACGCGGGTGCGGTACTGCCGGTTCTTGTACCAATCCGGCGGCAAGCCCAGCACCGGGCGCGGATAGCAGGAGCAGAGCGTGCAGACGACGACGTTGTGCACCGTCTCCGTGTTCTCGTGCACGATGAGGCGCGTGTCGTCGTACATGGTGATCCCCAGCTCCTCGCAGGCGGCGGAGCCGTTCTCGAGCAGACGCCGCTTGAAATCGGGATCGGTCCAGGCGCGCGCCACCACCCGGGATCCAAGCGCCGGCGAGCGCGAATCCAGGATCTCGATCTGCCGGCGATGCTCGTCGGCGGTGATGTGCCCCATCTCGGTCAGGAGCTCGCGGAGCGCGATCTCCAGGATGCCGTAATAGCCGGGATGGCCCTCGTCCTTCGCGGTGCCGAGATGGGGGTGGGGGTGGTCGTGATGATCGGTCATGGCGGTCTCCTCTCAGGCCCGCTCCAGCCAGGGCTCGTACATCTCGATCTCCAGCAGGTCGCCGGGGGCGCCGGCGTAATCGGGCCAGAGATCCTGCTGCCGGAAGCGAACGCGGTAGAGGCGGATCTCGCCGCCGGCGTTGCGGCCGTAGCCTTCCTCCTCGGGATTGAGGAACATCCCCAGCACGCGCTCGATGCGACCGGTTCTGCCGCGCACGTAGATCGGCGTGCGGTAGTGGCCGATGGGCGTGCGCTCGGAGACGCGGACGGCATCGCCGACGGCGAAGGCGGCGGCGATTCCCGGGCTCATGCGCCCTCGCCCGCCGCCCGCGCGGCGAAGGTGGCGAGCACCTTGCCGAGGGCCGCCACCGCCGGCGCCGTCTCGGCGCCGAGGCCGTAGCGATGGGCGAGCCAGCCGATGTCGGTGTAGGTGAGCCAGGTCCTGCCGCCCTCGTCCTCGAAGGCCAGCATCTTGAGCGGCAGGTCGAGGCCGATCGCCTGGCGCGCCTGCATCAGCGGCGTGCCGCCCTTGGGATTGCCGAAGATCAGCACCGCCGTCGGCCGCAGCGCCATGCCGACCGATGCGGCGCCCGCCGC